>PLLX01000275.1 GCA_003141415.1 Bacteroidales bacterium | reverse complement strand
AATTTGATTTATAATTCTGATATCTTTCCATCACATCTGACATGTACTCCTGATATTTTCTGTCAAAATCAGGAAAAGAATATAGATCTTCTTTACAAATATGAAGGTCGAAAAGCTTTTGCACCATATTAAAAATCCGTTCCTGATCCTCAGGATTATCATTTTCTGATAAGAGTCCCTTAAGTCTTTGGAATCTGGCCATGAATTCCTGTGATTTTTCTAATTCCAATTTAAGTTCGCTTTCCAAATCACTTGGGATTTGATCTGCATAAATGCCATTGTTCATTTCGCTGGCATCTGAAATTTTTAAATTATTCATTTTTATTAATTTTTAAAATTGGGGCCAAATCTGTCTTTAGAATTCAGCCCCGTTATTTTTTTGAGTAATCGGAATCTCGATTGTGCTATTTCAAAATGGGAGATAGTCGTCGTCCTCATTCTTCTTCGCAATCTCTTTATTTTTTAATAAGTTATTTTCATATTCTTTCAATGGATTAATTTTTGGTTCCTTTTTTTCGCACGCAACTTCTATCATTGATAAACTCACTCTTGTTGCAGTCCATTTGTAAATATCGTTTTCGTAAGTAATTGTTATGAAAGATCTATACCCATACTGATCCAGGCTTTCCCCTAGTGTATCAATATCGAATTCCCCATTTTTTGCTTTCATTATATCTAACCTCTTTAAATATTCAAGCACGTGTTCTTGTAAAGCTGAATAATGCTCTTTATTGAAGATTTCCCGCTCGGGACACATAAACAGATAGCCTGGTTCAATACCAAGTTGTCGGCATTCCCCATTTTTATACTCTAAAAAGTATATTATTCTATTATAATATTCTGAATCCNNTATGAGTAATATGACATGATTTTAGTTATTTAATAATAATTATTTTTAAAATGGGAATTCACCATATTCATCCTGACCTTCTCTGTCCGGTGATTGGTGCTTTTCCTGTTTATCGAAGAATTCAACATCAACATTTATATATGTCAAGCCACATTTCTTAGCTTTTAAACATGCTTTCTTAGTTGTATACTCAATAATTACCGAGCATTTGGCTTTTTCATCTTCTTCCTCTTTCTGGTCATCATCAAAGTTTAAATCCAACTCGATTTCATTATGAGGAGACTGCTCGATCTTTTGATAATACCATGCTACTTTTTTCTTAAATCTATCGAATACTCCAACATCCAACTTATCAAGGTCTAATACATTTATCGAAAAGCAATATTCAAGCCCTTCTTTTACTAATTTTGAATCTCCTTTGGAGCATTCGTACAGATAGACATAATTTTCATAAACATCTTCCCCGGCAATTTTTACTCGGAAAACTTCTTCCGGGTATTCAAGAGATAACTTAACTATATCCTCAAGAGCCGTTTGGTTTGTTGAATTAATTATTATTTCATCGGCTTTAATATTGGTAATACTAAAAGGTGTTCCACCATTTATTTGCTTCATTAACAGTCTTTCCCAAAATTCTGGTGAAGCTTTTGCTATTGTAAAATATTCATATGACATTGTTATAATTGTTAATAATATTATTTTTCAACGCTTGCTGAATAAGCTGGCGTGTATAAGTTCCTATTCTTAAATAGGAACCGTCAGCTTTCTTTTTGATCTGATTATAAAGGAAACTATCAACCCTTAAATTAATTCTCTTAAATTCTTTTTTGCTCATAACCTTAATTTTTAAAATCCAATTATTTTTTTCTTTCTCATAAATACGGTGAAAGGATGCAAAAGAACACCAAGAAACACAAAAAGATTAACTAAGATTTTCAATCTGCATCCATATGTGACACAATAATAGGTAATTACGTATTGAAATATTTTTAGATTTTTTTTAAATTCTGGAATTTTCATAGAAATATCTTCTCCCATTTAAATTATTATTGTCTTTTATTTATTTTTAATTTATTTTTTAGATAATCAACATAAATGTTTTTCCTGTTGAAATCCATTACAAAATCTGCGATATCATATTTTTTAACTTTGAAATATTTAATCCTTTCAGAATTGTTATTCAAAAAATCGCTATAATAATCCAGAATCTCAAAGTCATAGCCATATTTCCGGTTATAATAGGTTAATTTTTCAGACCAATACTTATACACATTATCATCTTCTGACAGGTCAGGAAATACAAGACATTTTCTTCCAGTAAAGAACAAGAATTTATAATCCTGGATAAGTGTCTTACCTCCAGAGGCCACCCAAATAAACTCAGGCATGACAAGTGACATTATAACAGCAGTTTTTTCGCTTTCGACCAAACAGATGGTTTTTGATTTATCATCGATTATTTGTTGATGACCAAATAGGCACATTTTTAATTTAAACGGAACTACAACATCATTCATGTCATCATCAGTGTCATAATTATTATAATCATGAAGGATTCCTCTATCGTCTCTGTAATAAAGATTATGCAGAAATTTTGGATATGCTTTTTTACCTTCCTTTATCCTGTGCTGGTAATTATCAAACCACATTAATTTTGCTGTACATAAATGACTGGCAGTATAAAAATATGGAAATACAACTGCAGAACTTTGACCGTCATGTGAATCTTCAAACCGGCCTAATTTGTACAGGTCAATGACCCTTTTTACCCGATCTTCACCAAATCTCAGTTCGAGTCCTTCAATAAAATTATTATGAATGTATGAACTCGGCTTATGGTACTGGTTAATTGTGTTAATATTAAGGGTGTCGGCTTCATAGAAGGCTATTTTATTATCATCCACATTGATTGATTCACCTTGTATATAATTGTTTGGTGGGGTTTTAAAGTTACGACAACTACTGCACATTCCATATTCAGCAGGGGCTAATTCCCCAGTCTGAGTGTTCATATATGCGCTGTATTTGCCAAGTTTACCGCAAAACGGACAATCTGAACGTCTGATATTTGTTAAAGTATACTTGTACATAAGTTAAGCGGTTTTAAAGTATTCGCCCAATGATTTTTTTTGAACTAACTTTAGTTCACACCACTTCTTCAATTTGCGTTCAGCCGTTCTTTTTGCAACATTTAACTCGACAATTGCTTTATCAAAAAAATCTTTTGCGGTAAAAGTTGCAGGTAATGCTTCATAAAAATTCAATTCGGCCTCATTGTTGAAATTCTGAAATAGCTTGATGTCGATTTTTCCCAAAATATAGATTGTATTGTTGATGTAGTAATTCAATATTTCGGCACTGTTTTTTAGATCTTCAACACTGATTATGTCATCTTGCAGGCAGTCGTCGAAATAACAACGTAAACGATTTAAAATAATGGCAATCCTGAATATATAACTATCCATTTTGGCAAAAATTGAATTGAAAGTCTTGTTGTCAATTCCGAAATCTTTGCCGTTCATTTCGTCACGCCACGTCTTCACAAAATCATAACCTTTGTCATCCATTTTTAATGTAGTTCTCATTAATGCTGAATAGTCATAGAACTCCAAAAAATATTTTAACATCTTGTTATATTCCTGATTTATATCAACATCTTTGTTTGCACGCAGGTCTTCAAATACGTTTTTTTTGTCATCACTTTCATCAATGCTGAACAGATATCGGTACACATTACCGTTTTCAATTCTTGCATCGGTGAATATTTCAAAGAGTGCTTTAAATTGTGTTGTGCCTATTATACTTACATTAGTTTGGGTAATGTAGTTTGACGCATCTTCACTTACTCTGCTTTTTTTCAAACCATAGTAATTCCAGAATTTCAACCAACTTTCTTCATCAGAACCTGCTCGGAACTTGTTGAAGTCTTTAAACAGGCCCGCAATTTCATCGTATTGCACCAGAATTGATCGCCCATTGTTGTGTTCATCATCTAGTATCTGATACATTTTTTCAGTGCTGATGTTTTGCACTGCGCATTCTATTTGTTTTTTTAATATTGGAGCACTGGTTAATTCATTATTTCTTAGCCATTCAGAAATCAATTCATCTTTATTCTCATCATTCTTTATTTTTTTGCAGAAATCGGCATATTCATAATATTTTGTATTATTAATTCTGCACTGATCACGCAATTGATGGTCTTTTTGCAGTATAGGTATTATAGCAAAATTAAAGATGTGGCTTTTAAATGTGCCGGAATTTGCGACATGAATCGTCCATAAATTTGAACGTTCAATCCAATCAATTGCCACATGCAGTTCATAGGCATTTAAAAAAACGTTACCGCAAACGTTTAAATAGTTTGTTATAAGTGCATCCAGATTGAATTTTTTAACCCTCGAAACATTTAAAATTAATTCTGCGAATTTTTGAGGTAATGCTGATACAGGAAAATTTTGGTTCATTATTCATGATAATTAATTTAATTGTTATTTTTCGGATCCATCATTACATTATTACCATGTCATCATTTCCCATTTCACTCATATCTATTTCATCATCCTGACGTTTTGCATCATATTTTTTTGCTTTTTCATAAAATTCATTCAATGTGATTTCATTGTACATCAGGTTTTTTATTACAGCAGTATTTGTCAGATGATATACTTCAGCGATATAATTTATTTTTACTTGTTCTTCCTGATTTGGGGTATAACCAATCATCTTAATTTTCTCGTTTGTGTCCATAATTTTAAATTTTAAATCATTATTAATTTTTTTTATAAATACTGAAGTCGTTTAAAAAATATTAAAAAATATTAAAAAATAAGAATTTGTACTTATACATTGACAATTTTGGCGGAGTTGACGGAGTACTGACGGAGTGTTAAGTTTTGATATACAATGGTTTAAAGTCTATTCCGCCAATCCGACAACACCGCCAGGATATATATATACCGTCATTTTGTCAATTTTGCATATACATTAAGAAGAAGAATATATATTTATAATTTATATGGCAAAGGATTGTTTGTTATATAAATTAGAATATTTACTGGCGGGGTTGTCGGTTTGACGGGTTGAATGTTATTTAATTGATATATAGTTTCTTGCAAATATTTAAATCCGCCAGATGTCCGACAAATCCGCCAAATTGGGAAACTACACCTTTAATAATATCAGTAAAAAAGGCGACATTATTTTTCTCATCTGGAATATACCAGTAGGATGCAATTTCATAAAAGCAGTAATCTATACTTCAAATATTTTATAAATATCATGTCAGGTAATCGAATCTTATTCCATTCAAGTAACAAACTGCACTAAGGATATTTCAATTCATCAATGTAGATTGAGGGGTAAGAGTTGTTCGATATTAATTTATTCAATGTTTTCAAAAAACTCTCTGGGGCTATAAATTTCATGGATGATTGTCAACAAAGTGAGAAGAGTCACGTTTTTCCCGTATTCCAAATTCTGAAGGCTGTTTTTTGAAATTCCTTGCTGTTTTGCAAAATCAATTTGCCTCAATCCATAAGCCAGTCTCGTTTGTTTTACCATTTGCCCTATGTACAATAACTTCTTATGGATTTCATCAGGTACCGGTTTGGTTTGGTAGTTTCTTTTTTTTGACATTTATTTAGGTTTTCTATAAATAGTTTTAAAAATAATTACCGCCCAAAATATTTGGTAATTATTATAACCAAAACCTTCATTTAGCCCTGTTAAGCTTAGAATAATTGGGTATTAATGTTCTTGATTTTTATCTGAAACATACAACCAGACAGTAATCCAAGCGGAATTGATGCCTAAAGTAGCTTTCCAGGTACCTACGCAGAGAGCGTCATCATGTTTTTGGAAAACTCGTAGATTTAAAAAAAGTTTAATAAATAATATGGATCTATAAATTACCGAAGAAATCATTCAGAGACTTTATGTCTTTATATGTAGCAAGTACTTTTAAAAGCGTGGTCATGTGAAAGTTCTTTCCGGCTTCCAAGTTTGTATATGAAATCCGGGCTATATCATTCTTTGAACAAAACCTCTCCAGAGAAAGACCAGTAGCTTCCCTTAGCTTATAAACTTTATTGCCAATTGTAGTTAGTACTTTCTGATCCTGGACTGATATTGGATTCTTTCTCTCGTAAACCATATTTAAGAGTTTAGAAACCAAAGTTAAGAAAATCTTTGTGTGCGTGTTATAGCTTATTGTCATAATTATTACCATATAAATAAAAGTTGTAATTATATGGTAATATATATATGGTATTAATTATAACATTTATTATCTTTGCTCCATGAATAAAAAATTTAAAATTTACCAGAAGCACATTTGTATAAATCATGAAATCATGGAAAATCATATGATCCTGATTTTCACAGAAGATGATAAAGTAACTGGGATAAGCATATTTGCCTACCCAAAGCATTTTGAGTTTTACAATAGTGATTATCAACATTACCAAATTTGCCATAATTGAGAATAACTGAAATGATCTACAATTTTATTTCCGGATGAACATATTCACTTTTGTCTAAAACTGAATATTACCTTGTAAACGGCTGATATACAATAAATAAAGTTAAGTTCATAAATAAGCATGTTTCACTTTTATCTATAACCAATCAAAACTGAATGTTTAATGAGTGCAAAGTACAGCAATACCACAGCAGATTATTTATCCTGGGACCAGAACTTGAATCTAATTCGAAAGCTCTTTAATGATGGGGATTATAAATTATCTCTATTAATTTCTATCGGAAGTTTTTGGGGATTGAGGATCAGCGATATCTTAAAACTTAAATGGCAAGATATTCTTGATCAAGATGGATTTGTACTGGTGGAGAAGAAAACCCTGAAAACCCGGGAAATAAAAATTAATCCCCAATTAAAGCAGCATATCAGGGAATGCTATCAGCAAATCAAGCCAAGATCGGTTGATAAAGAGATTTTTATTAGTCAGAAAGGCTCTATATATTCAATCCAGCGTTTGAACATAATCTTTAAATCGATTAAATCCCGTTATAATCTGAAAATTGATAATTACTCAACCCATTCCATGCGGAAAACATTTGGAAGAGAGGTCTTTTCGCAGTCAGGTACAAACGCAGAACTTTCTCTCATGAAATTGAGCCAGCTCTTTAACCATTCTTCAGTCGTGGTGACCCGAAGGTATCTGGGAATTACAAAGTATGAGCTTCTCCAAGTGTATGATACCTTGAGTTTTTAGAGTACCCGGACTTTTAAGTTTAGAAATGTCAAATAGTTTTTAACTTTAGAGATTAGACTGGTTTGAATCAGTTACTTCACGTATTACCATTATATGTAATCAATATGGCAGCAACCACAAGAATCAATTGCCCCAGATGCGGTCACGAATTCAATGTTGAAGACGTCTTGGCCAAGCAAATCGAAGAAAAATACCGGAACGAAATGAATCTCAGCATTACTAAGATTCAGGAAGACTATGCCACCAAAGAATTATCACTCAAGCAGCGGGAAAATGAAATCAAGCAACAACAGGCAGATATTGATCTGAAGGTTACGGAAAAATTGAAGATGGAAACTGATAAAGCTGCTAAGCAATTAAAGACCCAATTTGAGCATCAATATGAGCAACGACTTAAATCTCTTTCAGATGAAACTGAATCTGCAAAGAAGGAGATTTCTGACCTGAAGAACGCTAAAATTGAAAATGAACAGCTAAAAAGAAAACTTAAAGATCAAGAGCAGGATCTGGTATTAAAATACGAGCAAAAACTTACGGAGAGGCTTCAACATGAAACTGAAACAATACAGAGGAGGGAATCAGAAAGGGTTGATCTTAAACTTAAAGAACGTGATGAATTAATCGGTTCTTTGAGCAGACAGGTTGAAGAGATGAGACGGAAAGCGGAGCAAGGGTCCATGCAAATGCAAGGAGAGGTTCAGGAACTGGCAGTTGAAGAAATTCTCAGAAGTATGTTTCCCGTGGATTTGATTGAAGAGGTTGGGAAGGGAATTAAAGGAGCAGATGTAATTCATACCGTCAGAAACAGAATTGGTACTGATTGTGGTAAAATTTTATATGAAAGCAAAAGGACAAAGACATTTGTACAGGACTGGATTTCAAAACTGAAGGCTGATGCTCTTATTGTTAAGGCTGATTTATTGGTGATTATCACTGAAGCACTTCCTGAAGGAATTGAAAAGATTGGACAGAGAGATGGTGTCTGGATCTGTACTTACAATGACTTTAAAGGCCTGGTTATTGTACTCCGGGAAAACCTGATAAAAATAGCCGATGCATATTCTTCCCAAACAAATAAAGGAGAGAAGATGCAGATGTTGTATGATTATCTTATGAGCAATGAGTTTTTGATGCAGGCAAATGCGATAGTCGAAGGCTTTAACAGTCTACAGGATAGTTATATCAGAGAAAAAAGAGCGATGGAAAGGATATGGAAAGAACGTGAGAAACAGCTGGAAAAAGTCCTGCTCAACACGAATCATTTTATTGGATCCATTAAAGGTATTGCCGGAACATCAATACCACAATTGAAAGAAATTGGTAAGAGCGATAATATTTTGGAATTGCCAGATAGTGAAATCCAGTCTTAATATGGATAAACCAGGCATAAATAAATTATAGAATTATTATAAGTGGCAATAAGTAATAGATGTAAAATATTACTAAAACAGAAATCAAATTCTAAACCAAATTTTGTTTTTCTACTTCACGCCAAAGTCTTCTGGACATTAATTCATCGTATTCTTTATTATCCATTATTTGCCAGATAACATGAGCACCTGGTTGCATTCTTTGGCTTACCGTAATGATTTGATACCTGTTAAAGAAATACAGTGTACAATACAAATACTCTTTTTCATGATATGCACCAACTAGTCGTACAATATCTACATGCCCACTTTCATTATAAGTATATATATTATTCAATTTTAATATCTTATCTGTTGTACATATGCTATCATATCTATATAACGCCAAGTTGAAAAGAAAAGACAGCATAAACGAAGCAGCCAGGCCTTCAATGACATTCCCTGACACTCGAGTAAAAACTGTAATCTACGATATAATGTCCACATATTTAACCATTTAAGAGATCCCCTGGATACATTCCCCGGCCCATACACCCCATCTGTAGTTGAGAGGTGCTACGCTAAGATTTCTTTCAAACAAAACACTTTTAGCTCTTTTATTTTATCATAAATACTAGGAAGGATATAAATCAGAAAAAAAACTCAGAAGAAAAATTTTTCCTAAAATGAAAATGATTTTGGCCAAAATGCTTTTTTTTAATTTTTTTATAAAAAACTATAAAAAACTATAAAACAGCATTATTATAGAATATGCACTATCTACTTTAATACCTATTTAAAAGCTGAGTTAATTTCATTTTATTTGAAGAAAAAACACCTCCATCAAATTGATTGGTGCAGTGCAAAATGGTTGTTTAATGATTGAGTAAAACCATTAAATCTTTACTCTTTCTCATCTTGCCGGTTCATAAAAAGTTCACAAAACCATCGTAACTTATTGTGAACCAGTAAATATTGGACGGAGTGAGAAAACAACCTATTATAATTTAAATTATTTTTTATTAAAAACTTAAAATCAATTTCAAGACTCTATTTGAGACACTGAGCAAAAAATAAACCATTGCACTTGATTGTCTTAAAAGGAATATGATTCTTTCTTTGTAGCGGAGGAAGATTGCAATATGCTACAGTGCGAGGGAATGCAAAAAGTGTGACAGAAAAAAACGACAAAAGGGTGGGTTTGGTGAGTGTTTCAAAAAGATAATAAAGTCCACAATCCTTAGTATAATTCAGTCATTGAATCACATCGGCTCAGTATCCCGAAAAGCCTGAACAGGTGTGCCCTCGTCTTAAATGTCATGTATGTAATAATAATCGCTGTTATATCTGTATATCAATCCATGTATATCAACTTTATTCACCAAATTTATTACCTGTTTAAAACCGGCTGTAGGACGAATTTTATTTCTGTATCATTACTCATTTTGTATTTAGTTAAGAAAAACCAATGTAGAACATTTGGAGAAACCTCCGGGTAGTACTCCTCCTTTTGAAAAAATAGTCGGACACTAGTGATATGTTATTAAACCTGAACACAATTAAGGTGTTTTATAATTGAAAAGGCAATTTTGATACTTGAATTGCATAAATTAGACATATCATAAAGTGTATCAACTGTTTGTTATATTCATTTTGTAAAGAGAAACGAAGTAGATACATTTGTTCGCAACCTTTTAGAAATTGTGATCAAGAAAAATCTCATATTTGAACAGTTATTAATTGAAAAACTTAGGTCTGGAGATCCTGATTCATTTTCTGATATATTTTCAGCCTATTACAAGGACTTGGTTTTCTTTGCCTATAGCTATACACACGAACTACCTGGTGCAGAAGATATAGTTCAGGATACTTTTGTCAAACTCTGNNAAACTCTGGGAGGATCATGAAAAACTAAATGTGACAATTTCTTTGAAATCAATTCTATTAAAAACAATTCAAAACAAGTGTATTGATTGGCACCGTCACAAAAAAATTATCAATAATCATAGTACTTTTATTATTGACAATTCACCTCTTTATGAATATGATATCGACAATTATATTCTCAGATCTGAATTGGAAGGGAGGATAGAAAAAGCAATGGCCAACTTACCTGAAAAGTTTAAGGAAGCCTTTGAAATGAACAGGTTTGAAGGTCTTAAATACCAGGAGATTGCAACCAAATTGAATGTTTCAGTCAGAACTGTTGAAGTGCGGATCAGCAAGGCTCTGGAATTGTTAAGAAAGAGTCTAATTGATTTTCTTTAATAAGAATAGTTAAAAATCATTGTTTTTGACCTACTCTGGATAAAATTTGTCAGGATTTCTAAAGGGTACATCAAACTCCTATTTATCTTAATTTCAACAAATTATCCTACATTATAATAATTGATTTACTCATTCTGAAATTCAGATAAATGTGGTAACTCGTTTCTGATTCGTCTTTATAATAGAAATTTGACCTTCTTTGAAAAGCATTTTTTTTAATCATAGGTTAGTTGGGTTTGGATAGTAGGTTAGTAGAATTAGGTTAGTTAGTTCAATTCCCCCGGTTCCGCGAGTCCGGGGGATTGTTTTTGAAATACACCGGACAAACTGGAATGTAATTATTGCATGTTTCATGCTTATTATATGTGGTACTTGGTCTCTGAAACGTCTTATTATTTATTAAGAGAATTATATTTATCAGAAAGGAATACTTAATTATGAAATTGATAGAATTTAAAAAACGAGAATTCTTAATTACAAGGTATCTTACTGGGCAGGCAAATACTGACGAACTTGTTGAATTACAGAAATTGTTAAGTTCTTCAAAAGATAACTTGTTATATTTTCAGCAAGTAAAAAGTATTTGGGATCACACTGAACACAGCAAGATAGAAAAAATGATAGATGTTGACAAGGCATATAAAATAATCAACAACAGAGTCGTTTTTAAATCTCCCAAGACAAATTTCTGGCAATACTGGATGAAGATCGCCGCTGTTTTAATTATCCCTCTTTTATTGGGTAATTTATTATATTTTTCGTTTCATCCTAAAAACCTCACGACACATAAGGAACCAGTTTACAATGAGTTGTTTGCAGCATTCGGGACCAGATCTGCATTAAAGCTTTCCGATGGGACTTCAGTCTGGCTTAATTCAGGTAGCAGTATTAAATATCCTGATAGGTTCGTTGGCAATAAACGTATTGTAGAACTTAAAGGAGAAGCCTATTTTGAGGTTCAAAGTGATCTCAAAAAGCCTTTTATTGTTGAGACTTCATCTTTGAGTGTTAAGGCTACCGGGACAAAATTTAATGTATCGGGATATACTTCTGCGGATAAGGTAGAAGTAACTCTTGTTTCGGGTAAAGTTGAAGTTAATCTTACCGATAACAAAGAAAATATTAAGAGTGCAAAACTTGTTCCTGATCAACATTATTCGTTTAATAAAGTAAGTGGAACAACTTCAATTACTACTGAAGATACGTATAAATATATATCCTGGAAAGATGGCAAACTGATTTTCCGGAATGAACCTCTGAGCAGTGTTGTAAAAAGGATCAGTCAGATATTTAATATCGATATCGAGATTAAAGGTGAGGAAATAAGGGAATACAATCTCAGAGCCACTTTCCAGGATGAATCCCTGGCAGAGATCCTTAAATTGCTTAAGCTGTCTTCTCCCATTAATTATATAGAAGTAAAACGAGATCCTTTACCTGACGGCTCGTTTCCACGGAAGGAAGTTATTATATTCCCTGCCGGTCAAAAGAGATCCTTGCAAAATTGACTTTATTAAATCTATAATTCTACCCTGATTCTAACCTAAATCTAGCGCCTATGCAAAAAACCTAAAAATCAAAAGGAATTGACCTCATAAAGAGAGGAAAGGCGCTGAAACACCTTCCCTCAATGCCAGGGGACAATAAACCGATTCCTGCTTAACTAAGAAAAATCTTATTATTAACCCTAACACTTCAAAAATATGAAAAAAAATCATAATTACTATGGTTTGTTCAAACCAAATGGTAATTGGCATAAATTCTTTCTAACCATGAAAATTACAGCCTTTCTTTTATTTTGTTGTCTGGTGAATATGTTTGCTGCCCCGACCTATTCTCAGTCAACAAAAATTTCACTCCATCTAAAAGATGCAACGATCGAAGAGGTCCTCAATAAAATTGAGGATGTAAGTGAATTCTATTTTCTCTACAATAATAAACTAATCGATGTAACCCGAAAAGTTAATATTGAAGCAGACAAAGAGCCAATTAAGGATATTCTGAATGATATTCTCAGCAAAGATACAAAATATATCGTTTACGACAGGCAAATAATACTCACTCCAGGTAATGTAACGTCTCTTTCTGCGGCTTTGCAACAACTGAAAATAACCGGAACTGTTACAGATGATAAAGGGAACCCATTACCAGCGGTTACAGTAATTGTTAAAGGAAGCACCCTCGGAAGTCTTACAGATGCATTAGGTAAATACACCATAAACAATATTCCTCAGAATGCCACACTGGTCTTTTCTTTTGTTGGAATGACAACACAGGAAATTCCCTCAGAAGGTCGCGGACTAATTGATGTTGTATTGAAAGAGACGGCAATTGGACTGGATGAAGTGGTGGTGATCGGTTATGGTACAAAATCAAAAGCAACAGTTACGGGTGCTGTTTCTG
Organism: Bacteroidales bacterium; assembly: GCA_003141415.1. Classification (GTDB taxonomy): domain Bacteria; phylum Bacteroidota; class Bacteroidia; order Bacteroidales; family VadinHA17; genus LD21. The sequence continues at coordinate 43,894 of PLLX01000275.1, read as the reverse complement.
AAATAAATGATGTAGCTTTAACAAGTAGGCCAAGTGCGAAAACTACTGATCTTCTTCAGGGTGTAAGTAGTGGGCTTCAAATTACAAGGAGTAACACCGGAAATATCAGGGGTTCACTGAACAGTATTACTATAAGAGGTTTAACATCACGTAACGCACCGGGGGTACTGGTTATATTGGACGGTATTCCTCAGGCGGCCACAGATGCCAGTGCTTTGGATAATATTGATCCCAATTCTATCGATAATATTACTATATTAAAGGATGCTCAGGCAGCAATTTATGGGGCACGGGCTGCTGGTGGCGTTATTCTGATTACGACTAAGGTAGGTAAGTCAGATAAACCCACCATCAATTTTTCTGCTGTTAATACCATTCAGACACCTTCACTCATGCCAAAAATCATGAATATATTAGATGAGTGGAATATACAACATGAGGCCTATCAAAATGACGGGCAGCTCACAGATATATTTACTAATAATTTGAAACTTATTTCTGATCAGGGTATTACGTTCGCAGATATAAAAAATAACCCCAAAACGACTTTGCTGTATGAACCTTATGGTGAGAACCACCCTTTTTACCTCGCAAATTATGACTGGAGTAAAATAATGTGGAAGCCTGCATTACAACAAAATTATAATTTGTCAGTTTCAGGGAGAAGGAATAATTTAACCTATTTTGAATCTGTTAATTATACTAGTGAAAACGGAATGCTGGCATATGGGACTAATTATAAAAACCGATTATTAATTACATTAAAAAATGATTATGATGTTACCAACTGGCTTAAAATAAAATCAAATTTCAATATTGGAGATATAAAAATGGTTACACCTTACAGTTATCCACAGGGAGAAACTGTACAAGTACTTCAGCCTTATTCAGCCCCGGGTCATTTTATGGCCATTGGTGGATATTCGAACCCCATAGCTAATGCTTTGGCTGGCAGTATAATTGAGCCGTCATACATATTAAATGGTACCCTGGGCGCAGAACTTAGACCTTTTAAAGATTTAGTAATTGCAGGTGAAATTTCATCAAATTACAACATCCAGGAAAGCGATTGGTCGTCAATTGATTATGCGGAGTATGATGCTACTGATACTTTTGTGGGGATGCATTTTGGAGGTCTCAATCAGGCCGGAGCAGGATACACCCGCACCCGTTATACGGTCGGTGATGTTAATGCTACATATAGTTTTACAAAATTAGAAAATCATGCAATTAAACTTCTGGCAGGTTATTCCCACGAAGAAAATGATTATCGAACTTTTGCAGCTTATCGTCAATATGGATTAATTTCCGCAGAGTTGCCTACCATGGGTGCGGGTAGTGCTTCGTACCAATATAACTCTGAATCAAAAACTGATTATGCTCTGAATTCAGCATATTCAAGGTTGGATTACAGCTACAAAAATAGATACATGGTAGAAGGGATATTCAGATATGATGGAACTTCCAAATTTGCAGAAGGATATAAATGGTCGCCATTTTTTGGTGCATCAGGAGGTTGGTTAATCTCAGACGAAGACTTTATGAAGAATTTGAAAAATGTGGTTAATTTTTTGAAGATCCGTGCATCATGGGGACAGCTAGGCAATCAGACAGGTATTGGTTTATATGATTACCTTTCTCAGATCAATGTAGGCGGGTCATATCCGATGGGCCCATGGCTATCTCCTGTTCAAACACTTAATGCTACATTAGGTACTATGCCTAGTACTACGCGAACCTGGGAAAAGATTGAAACTAAAAATCTTGGACTTGATTTCTCAGTTTTTAACTCAAAATTAGCCGGCAGTTTTGATTATTTTATTAAAGATAATAAAAATATGTTTTTTAATCAGGAATATCCACAGGTTTTGGGGACAACTGCACCTAATATAAATGGAGCACATCTGAGAACAAAAGGTTATGAGGTAGAAATTGGCTGGACGGATAAAATAAGCGATTTCAAATATTTTGTGAAGTTGAACTTCAGCAACAATAACAATAAAATTATTTCCCTTGCTGATGCTGTTATTCCTTCTATGGGAACTAATAACTTCGTTCAGGGATATCCCGCCATTGCATATTTTGGATATCAGTATGATGGAATAATTCAAACAGCTTCGGAATTGGAAGACTATCAAGCTAAATTAACCGGTTTACCCACCAAAATAATAGTTGGTGATGTCCGTTATATTGATAAAAATGGCGATGGGAAATTGACATCTAACCCTTATACATTAGATGAAAATGGCAAACCGACTGCCACATCAGGTGACCTGGTTTATTTAGGCGATGGAGGACAACACAATTTGTTTGGAATCAACCTTGGTTTTAGTTGGAAAAACTTTGATGTAAGTTCCTTCTTTCAAGGAGTACTGAAGTGGAATGTTATTGATAATGTCGTACCATGTTCTCAGTGGTGGCAACGCGTTGAGACTTACTTCTATAATAATACATGGGCTCCTGATCGTCCAGATGCTTTTTGGCCAGCTGTGCATCAAGATGCTACGATTAGGAACTATGATTACCAGTATTCCGATGCTCCTTACGAAATTTGGAACAATAAATATATTCGATTGAAAAACATTCAGGTAGGATATACATTACCAAATAGTATCTCCGAAAGAATACATGTAAGTAACCTTCGTGTCTATTTCAGTGGAACGGATCTTTGGGAACACACTAACTTACCAGGTAAGCAGGACCCTGAAACTCCATTCGGACAATCTGTGTCGCCATTTCCAAGGCAATTTTCATTCGGACTTTCTTTAACCTTATAATATAAATTATTATGAAACGAACATATTTTCACAACTACAAAGACTTTCATGAATTGAAAAGAAATGGAAATCCTCAAGATGAAAATAAGTACATGAATGTATCATCAGAGGATATCAAAATGAATTATTTTGGGATGAGAAAGATATTTTATTTCACATTTTTTATTTTCTTGTGTTTTCTTTTTTATTCCTGCGAAAAGAGTCTGGATTTAGTTCCACAAACCACTTTTTCAGAGAGCACTTTTTTTAAAACAACTGATCAATACAAATTATTTACAAATCAGTTCTACCTAAGTTTACCAACCACTACCTATGACCTGACTCGTGATTCTTATGCTGACCTTACAATGACAAAAACCACGAATACCGTTAGCAATGGAAGTTATGTTGCAACACCCACCAGTGACACCTGGACTTCTTCCTATCAAACTATCCGTAATACAACTTATTTGATTGGAAAAGGAGTTAATGCCAGCTCTGATTTGAAAGATCAGGTGGCCATTTATGTTGCAGAAGCAGAGTTTTTCAGGGCATTAGCTTATTTTAACCTGTTCAGGGATTTTGGTGGGGTACCGATTATTGATAAAGTTCTGACTTTAGGGGATAAAGACTTGTTATATGGACCACGGAACAGCAGGCAGGAGGTTGTTGATTATATTATGAAAGATTTGGATGATGCTATTAGTGTTTTACCTGTCGAATCAGCTATAGCGTCGGATGATAAGGGACGTGTCAGCAAAGGAGCTGCACTTGCCCTGGAAGCCAGGATTGCACTTTTTGAAGGAACATGGGATGAATTTCGAGGCATTACCGGATATCAAACCTTACTCGATAAAGCTATCAATGCATCTAATCAGATCATAAGCAGTGGGGAATATGAGCTTTTCGACAGACGGGATGTACTGGGGAATGAAAGCTGGAGATATTTTTTCTTTCTTGATATTAAGAAGTCAAATTTTGGCAATTTAACAAAAACCGATCAAAAAGAAAATATACTTGTGAACAGGTATGATGGTACCATCAGGGGTGTACCCCAAAACAGTTTTACCGGTGGTGATTGTCCTACACTTAAGTTTGCTGATATGTTTTTATGCACGGATGGACTGCCGATAGATAAATCACCCCTCTTTCAAGGTAAACTAACTAATACCAGTGAATATATAAATAGAGATTTAAGAATGACGAATACTATGGTTGTTCCATATACTCAAGCTTGGCCAGGTTTTATGGCATCTACTTGTAGGGATTGGAATAATCCTTATGCAAGTGGGTATCCGGATGGGAATGCTTATCATAATATTGTTACTTTAGGTATGGCCACGCTTACAGGTTATATGGATAAAAAGGGTGTAGGTGAAATTTTTATGCCTAGTTATGATTTACCGGTTATTCGTTATGCAGAGGTATTATTGATTAATGCTGAGGCTTTGTTTGAAAAGAATAGTTCTATTACTGATGCCCAGTTGGATTTAACTATTAATAAGCTAAGGTTCAGAGCAGGGGTCGCAGCACTCAGCAATGCATTTGTAACATCGAATGGGTTGGACATGAGAACAGAAATCCGCAGAGAACGAAATGTAGAATTGTTCAAGGAGCAACAAAGGTGGGACGACATAAGAAGATGGAAAACTGCCGAAACTGAGTTGACACAATCAATGAGAGGGGTTTTATGGACAGGGACGTATAAGACTAGTCCTGAGTATAGTAATGTTATTGTTAATTTAGATGCAGATGGATATCTTGTTGTTGAAGATGCAAGCATAAGAAAATTTGATCCTGATAAAAATTATTTAATGCCTTTGCCAACCAGACAGTTATTACTAAATCCTCAATTGGAACAAAATCCAGGATGGTAGATTTATTAATATCGAAAAACTATCATTTAATGTAAATGTAAGAACCATTTTTTATTTAGCACGTTGGTGGAGTTTATCTGCAACAGGAATATAAAATTGAAGATATCAATATGCTTGATTATCTTCTAATTATAAAAAACACCACCAACGCTTTTTTCTTTACGAATTTCAAAATTGAGAAACTTAATTAAAAATTATAAAAATTAAATTAAAAATTTTAATTATGAAAACTTTTTGTAATATTTTAGTGATATCAGTTATCAGCTTTCTGATTAGCTGCAACGATGAGAAACCTCGTGGACCTAATTTTAAATTCCATTATATTGACAAAGACGCCAAATGGATTACTTCCGCTCAACAAACCACATTGTCAGATATCGATAATGATGGAGACCTCGATTTTACAACAGGAAATGTGCATCAAAATCCGAGTCTGTTCTGGTATGAATATATCAATGCTGACAAATGGATACAACATGTCATTGGCAGCGATGATGGATTTTATGGGGGCGCCGTTTCAATGGACGTCAACAACGATGGTAGAACGGATATCATATCATCAGAATATTTATTCATCAATAAAGCAGGGAAACAAGGGATCGGATGGGATAAATACTTTATAGGAACTGGAGATGAATGGTGCCATGATATGGTAAAGGTAGATTTAAATAAGGATGGGAGAATGGATGTTATAACCAATAGTGGTTCAAAGGAAGGGGAAGGATTGTGCTGGTATGAAGCAGGAGATGATCCTACGAAGCCATGGATAAAACATGAAATTGGAGGGAAAGGATACTTTTGCCATGCAGGAATAGCTCCGTATGGTGTGGGCGATCTCGATGGCGACGGAGATCTCGATATCGCTTCTGCACAGGCATGGTTTGAAAATACAGATGGGAAAGGAACGGCATGGAAAGCACATCCTCTTGAAGGCATAGGTTATGAGGGTCCGTGGGGAGCTGGTGTTAAGACCTTTGTGGCGGACATGGATGGAGACGGAGATCTGGATATCGTACAAGCCGAATGTGACCTGAAGGGGCCTGCAGGGTTAGGATGGTGGGAAAATACTGACGGTAAAGGAAATTTTAAATTGCACTGGATAGTACCCAGACTAGCCAATAATGATTTTCACAGCATGTGGGTTTTTGATTATGACAATGATGGTGATTTGGATATTATGGTTGGTAACGGTCCTCTCTCTCCCGGTAAAAAAACATTCATTTATGAGAATTTGGCAGGCCCCCATAAAAAACCCGACTCTACTGATTGGAAAGAACATGTGATTTTGAAAGGATTTGTAGCGCATGACGCTGTGGTAGGCGATGTAGACGGAGATGGTGATATGGACATCGTATGTAAAGAATGGACCAGTGGATCAGTTTATTATTTGGAAAATAGATTAATTAATAAATTAAAACAATAGGGGAATCTTTCCTATGTATCGATTTTAAGCACAGATAAAAAAGGAAAGCCGGGGAAATTACTTCAGTCACAAACATGGGCTGAGATCAAAGGCAAAAAAGATGTTGCGATATGTGAGTTCAGCTATACGGCAAAGGAATGGAGTAAGCCTCGGATATTGAAGGTAATGCGTAGTGTAAAGGAATATGTCCAGGTTTCATATCTTGGACAGAAACAAATTGTCCCGGTTTACCAGTACGTATGCTACGCAAGCAGTTATGATATGAATGCCATGGAGTTGCATGAGGTTTATAAACAGCGTTCGACGAGCGAGACATGGATTGAACAGGTAAAAGGGCACACTATGGCCGGAAGTACGCTGACCGCTGACTTCTGGATAAATGATATATTATGGCAGTTAAGCGTATTGGTATACAACATATCGGTGATGATGCGCCAAAATAAAAACAAGTTTAAACAACAGGAACACCGCAGCTTTATTGATTGGTTTATTGGAGTGCCTGCAAAAATAACCAGGAGTGGGCATCAAATTGAATTGAAAATGTATGGACACCATTTTTACAAAGATGACTGGGAAGAGCTTGACAGGCTCATCGAAGCGGCATAAAAACAAAGAAAGGAGAAAAACATGAGGACCAACACAGGAATGTATGGGTGAAGTACGTTCCTATAGCTCAAAAATCAAGCTATAGAGGGGAATATACCCCAAAGGTCAAAGGCATATAGAAGATTTAAACCGCGGATTTAAACTAATTTGGCCGTAATTGGATAGCTTTTACTCATATACCGGATTAATTCCGGCTCAAAAAATTCAAATTAGATATTTAAGTGATAATAAAATCGGAAAGACTGATTCTGAACAATAATCATACTTTTCCAAAAAAACCAGCCATGAAACGATTCAATTTATATATAATGATGTTCTTTCAATACCTCATGTATGCAGTATGGTGGGTTCCTCTTGCAGCATACCTTACAAACATGGATGTTGCAAGTGCGCAGAAAGCTTTAATACTCAGTTCAATGGCCATCGGCTGTATTGCATCACCAATAATCGGAATGCTTGCCGACCGATATTTTCCAGGTCAAAAAGTTCTTTTTGTTTTAAACGTTCTCAATAGTCTATTCCTTTTCTGGGCGGCAAATACCAGCAACCCTGATCTGCTTTTTATTAATCTGTTGTTCACCATGTTATTTTATATGCCGACATGGGGCCTCGCAAGTGCAATTGCCATGGCACATTCTCCTGCCGAAGATTTCCCGAAAATCAGGGTATTTGGCTCAGTAGGATGGGTTGCTTCAGGACTTTTCAGTGTTGTCGTAACTAAGCTGTTTCATCTCGATTTTGACGGGACAAATCTTCCTTTTTATTTTGGTGCATGTACAGGTCTGGTGGCAGCATTATTTAACCTTACTTTACCTGATACACCTCCTGCAGGAAAAGGTAAAAAAGGCTCACTCATCGATGCTTTCGGATTAGGTACGGTGCAACTTATGAAAGAGAGAAACTTTGCTTTGTTTATTGTATTCTCATTCCTTTCCATGATTCCGTTTGCAATGTATTTTTCTTATTTCTCTGAATTCCTGTTGAATATAAAGACTCAATATATCACGGTCACTATGAACTGGGGGGTACTTGCAGAGATGGGATTTATGCTGCTGATCCCTGTTACCATTAAGAAATTTGGATTGCGCAAGGTGATGATGCTTGGATTGTTTGCCCTGGTAGTGCGTTATGTTGCATTATACCTAGGAGGTGTTGTCAACCAGCAGTGGCTCTTCTATATTGGTATATTGGTGCATGGATTGATCTTTGGATTTTTCTATGTCGGAGGGCAGATTTATATCGATAAAAAGACTCCTGATGAACTCAAAGCCCAGGCACAGGGTTTTATCTTTCTGGTTACATTCGGGTTAGGTCTGTTAGCAGGAAATCTCATTGATGGAGAAATAATAAGACTCTTTCACGATAATTCAACCGGTGTCAGAATATATGACTGGGATAGTATCTGGGGTTTAACTTCGATCTTCTCTATTGTCCTTCTGTTTACCTTTATTCTCTTTTTTAAAAATGAGAAAGTAGAACCCATTCAATGACCTGATGGGCTTAAATGTTGTCCTAAAATATGGGAACATGATTTACAGGGTTCGTTATACAAGATATACAATGAAAGGTATTACCGGTACATTACAAAAATAGAACAGGATTTAAGTGCAATAAGTCTGGATGAATATTCAAAAGAAAAATTTGGAATAAAAAAAGAGATAGTAGGTATAAAAGTTGAAGGTGTTACTTTTTGTGATAAAGAATTGATTTTAGAGGCGGAAGAATCTATATACAGGGGAGATAAATACAAATTCTCAGTACTGGCTATTCCTTGACCTATGATTATGCACGAAAACCAAAAACGAATAAAAAGTGAAGAAAAATACGAGAGATTTTTTAGTTTCTCTTTATACAACAATGTACAAAATCAGAAACTTTGAAGAACAGGCAATCAAGCTGTACAGGGACGGGTACATTCGGGGATATTTTCATCCATATTTGGGCGAGGAGGCTATAGCTACCGGTGTTTGTGCCGCTATGGACAGAAAAGACTATATCACCAGTACTCACCGGGGGCATGGACATTGCCTGGCATGGGGAGCCGATTTAAAAATCATGTTCGCAGAGTTGCTAGGTAGAGAAAACGGATTTTGTAAAGGTTTGGGCGGATCAATGCATATTGCCGATTACACCAAAAATAATCTGGGAGCCAATGGAATAGTAGGTTCGGGAGCGCCATTAGCTGTTGGAGCAGCTCTTGGAATTTCTATTCGCAAAGAAAGACAGATGGTTTCATCCTTCGTTTCCGACGGTTCTACGTGTAACGGTTCATTTCTGGAAAGCCTTAACCTGGCTTCTGCGTGGAAATTACCGTTGTTATTTGTAATTGAGAACAACCAATATGCAGTTTCAACCCGAATTGAAGATTCTACCGGCGAACCCGAATTGTATAAAAGAGGGGCCGGCTTTGGCGTTGAAAGCATAAGGCTCGACGGGAATGATGTTCTTGAAGTTTATAATACAGCCAAATTATATGTTAAACGTTGTAAAAACGGTGAAGGCCCGTTCCTTATGGAATGCCTTACATTCAGAAAAAGCGGGCATCATGTCAATGATCCCGGTCTTTATCTTCCAAAGGAAAAGGTAGATCATTATAAATTGCACGATCCGCTGCTGATCGGAAAAAAGCATTTGACTGAATTAGCCGGATTATCGGGAAAAGACATTTTGGAAATTGAAAACATGGTCATGGCTGAAATTAAGGATGCAATTGATTTTGCGATTAAAAGCCCGGAGATGTCTGAAGAAAATTTCTTAAAATTCGTGGAGGAATATTAGATGGATACAAACATATTGATTGAGAAACGCGAAATAATGTATCGTGATGCTTTAAATGAAGCGCTTAAAGAAGAAATGGCCCGAGACGATAAGGTTTTTATTATGGGTGAAGGTATTGCTGAACGCGGAGGTTCATATAAAGTAACAGTCGGTTTACTTGAACAATTTGGTGGAAAGAGGGTTTTTGATACTCCCCTGTCAGAAAATGGCTTTACAGGCGCCGGTATTGGAGCTGCCCTGACCGGAATGCGCCCGGTAGTGGAAATACTTTTTATCGATTTCACCATGCTAATTTTAGATCAAATTGTCAATCAGGCCGCTAAGTTTCGCTTTATGTCAGGAAATACTGCCAGAGTGCCCTTGGTTCTTCGTACACAAGGCGGTGTTGGAAATGGATTGGCCGCGCAGCACTCACAAAGTCTTGAAGCCCTCTTTTATCATATCCCTGGATTAAAGCTGGTCATGCCTTCCACACCATATGATGCAAAAGGATTACTGAAAGCAGCAATCCGTTGCGATGATCCCGTAATCTTTATAGAACATAAGTTATTATATATGAATAAGGGTGAAGTTCCTGAAGAAGAATATATTATTCCATTGGGGAAGGCTGATATCAAGAAAGATGGAAGCGATCTGACAATTATTGCCTGGTCGGGTATGGTCCCAAAAGTAATGGAAGCAGTTAAAATTCTTGATGGTGAAGGTATTAGCGCTGAAATAGTCGATCTCAGATCATTGGTGCCCCTTGATAAAATGACCATTATCAATTCGGTGAAAAAAACCGAACATGTGCTAATAGTCCAGGAAGCAGTTCGAAGAGGGGGTGTGGGTTCGGACATTTCATCCATCATACAGGAAGAAGCCTTTGATTACCTGGATTCTCCGGTTAAAATATTGGGTGGATTAAATGTCCCCTGCCCTTTTAATCTGAATCTTGAAAAATTGGTAATTCCACAGACGGATGATATTGTCAGGGCCTCGAAGGAAGCCGTGTACAATAAATAAAGGGTAACTTAAATAAGAGAAAAGATATGTCTTTGGTTAGTATTACTGAAATGTTAATAAAAGCCCGAGAAGGCAAATATGCCGTAGGCGCTTTTAATATATTGGATTATAACTCGATGAGAGTTGTAGTTGAAACCGCCCGGGAGTTACAGGCTCCTGTTATTGTGCAAACCTCTGAAAAAACAGTTCTGTTCTGGGGATTTAAACCAATAGTGAGTTGGATAAAAGAGCTTGCCGAAGACGCTAATGTACCTGTTGCAATTCATCTGGATCATTGCAAAGATCTCAGTATAATTAAGAATTGCATCGATGCTGGCTGGTCATCTGTAATGATTGATGCTTCTTCCAGGCCTCTGGAGGAAAATATAGCCCTCAGCCAACAGGTCGTGAAAATGGCTAAGTTTCACGGAATTAGTGTTGAAGCGGAACTTGGGGAAATTGGAGGTATTGAGGAAGATATTTCGATAAATGAAGAAAACGCTCATCTGGCCGGCGTGGAACAGTCAAAAATATTCCTTGAAAAAGTAAAAGTTGATTGCTTTGCCCCGGCCATAGGAACAGCTCATGGTCTTTACAAGGGAGAACCTAAAATAGCTTTCGATCGGTTAAAAGAAATCAGCCTTTTATCTGATACTCCTCTTGCCCTTCATGGTGGAACAGGTTTATCAGAAGATGTTTTTAAAAAATGTATCGCATTGGGGTGCTCTAAAATCAATATTTCAACCCAGCTGAAATATGCATTTATAGATGGATTTCTGAATTATTATAAATCCAAACCAACAGAATACAACCCGCTCACTATTCTGAAAGCACAATATAATGCCTTAAAACAAGCTGTTGCAGAAAATATTATGTTATTTGGTAGTAATCAAAAAGTATAAAAGGATGAGAATATGAGCAAAGCAATAAATATGCCTCAGGTAGGTCAGGACATTGAACTTGCAAGAATCACCGAATGGCATGTCAAAGAAGGCGATGAAGTTAAAGAAGGCGATATCTTGGCAACAGTTGAATCTGATAAAGCCAGTTTTGAGGTCGAAGCATCTGAAGCGGGAATTGTTCTGCAATTGTTGTTTAAAGAAGGCGATGAAGCAGTGGTTTTTAAACCAATTGCTTACATCGGTCAAATAGATGAATGGGTTCATTACAAAGATGAAAAAATTTCAGCAAATGAGGAAGAAAATGAAAAAAAAGATGAAATTTCTTCAGTCAGGAAGGGGGAAACTAACCCTGAAGGTCTTTTTTCAAGTCCTTCAGCTAGAAGAATAGCCAGAGAAAGAAATCTGGAACTTTCAGAAATAAAAGGCTCCGGACCAAACAGCCGGATTGTCAAAAATGATGTGATAGCTTATTTTGAACAGAATAAATCATTAAAAATGATTACTCCTGTCGCAAAAAAAATTGTTGAAGAAACCGGAACTAATTCCGGTTCAATGCAAGGAACCGGATATGGTGGGCGGGTAATGAAGAAAGATGTTGTTTCATCTATCAGCCCTGTTAAATCTGCCATATTAAAAGAAACCCCCGGAGATCAGGTAGTCCTTTTTAATAAAACAAAAAAACGCACTGCTGAACGGCTGAGTTTCAGCAAACTAACTATTCCACATTATTATATTTTCTCTGATGTTGATGTTACAAACACTTTAAAATGGAGAAAAATATCGAACACAAATCTCGGAATCAAAATCTCTGTAAACGATATCATTATTAAATCAACGGCAGAGGCGTTAAAAAAATTTCCGGAAATGAATTCGTGGGTTGATGATGAAAAGATACTTCTTAAGCCGGAAATAAACATAGGAGTAGCTGTATCAACACCAACCGGGTTGCTGGTTCCTGTTATTCCGGATACCGACAGGTTAAATCTGATTGAAATCAATAACCAATCGCGGAGAAATACTGAGGATGCCCGACAGGGAATAATCCGAATTGGCAAACCCGGAACTTTTACTGTAAGTAACCTTGGAATGTATGGAATAAGCAGGTTCTTACCGATTATTAATCCCCCGGAATGTGCTATTTTGAGTGTAGGTGCTGTCGAAAAAAAGGTAGTGCCAAGAGGTGGCGAAATTATAATTATCGATAGTCTTACCTTAGGGTTGGCCTGCGACCACAGGGCAGTTGACGGAGCAAAAGCATCTGAATTTTTAAGCTGCTTAAAAGAAATTATTGAAAATTTTTCAAATTAATAAATAAGGGAAAAACAGAATGGAGGCGCTGATCTTTGATTGTGACGGGGTATTAGTTGATACGGAACGTGACGGGCATCGGGTTGCTTTTAATATCGCTTTTGCTGACAGGAAAATTGCCGCAGAATGGAGCATTGAGGAGTATAAAAAACTTCTGAAAGTGGCAGGAGGCAAAGAACGGATGAAGTATTATTTCAACGAGAAAGGATGGCCTGCTCAGTTTGATGATCGGGAACAGCTTATCTTTGATTTGCACAAACGGAAAACGCAGTTTTTTATCCAATTGATTGAGGCTGGTACCTTACCCCTGCGACCCGGAATCAGACGAATAATTAAAGAAGCCGTGGCAAAAAAAATCAAGCTGGCAGTTTGCTCAACCTCCAACGAAAAGAGTGTTCGCCTGATTGTTGATCTTCTTCTGGGAAAAGAACTTGCAGGTAATTTTCAGGCTATTCTGGCAGGGGATATGGCCACAAGAAAAAAACCGGATCCTGAAATCTATAATTTATGTTCTGAAAAGCTGAATATTAATCCAAAAAACTGTATGGTTATTGAAGATAGTCGTAATGGTCTGATTGCCGCAAAAGCCGCCGATTTCAATTGCCTGATAACAACCAACGATTATACAGCTGATGAAGATTTTGCCGAAGCTGATATAATGGTAAATGAATTAGGAGATGAACCCAACATTCAAATTACTATTGATGACTTAATATTATTAATCAATAATAAAAACAAGTAAAATGAAAATATTTTTAGACACTGCTGACATTGAATCTATTAAAAGAGCAAATGATACCGGGCTTTTGGATGGAATAACGACTAATCCAAGTAAAATACTGGAATCCGGCAAAAAATTTTATGATGTTATAACAGAGATTTGCAAAATTGTAAAAGGACCTGTCAGCGCTGAAGCTGTTGCTGTAAAAGCAGAAGATATTGTAAAAGAGGCTGTGATTATTGCAGGGTTAGCGCCTAATATTGCCATAAAAGTACCCATGACTCCCGAGGGTTTAAAGGCATCCAGGATGCTTTGCGATAATAATATCAGGGTGAATGTCACCATGGTATTTGCCGCCGATCAGGTTTTACTGGCTTTGAAAACCAAACCGGCTTTCGTGAGTATAGTAATAAGCAGACTCGATAAGATCGGTGGTGATGTTGTTGCGCTTATAAACGATTCGGTTAAAATTAAACAAAACTATGGTTTTAAAGGTGAAATACTAGCAGCCAGTATCAAAAACAGAGCCAATGTGATTGATTGTATGAAAGCAGGAATTGATATTGTTTCATTACCTGAAAATATCTTTTTTGATATGTTTAAACATCCTCAGACCGATCAGGGACTGAGTGAGTTTGATATTGCATGGGATAAACTGAAAAATGCCGGACTTGTATAACGAGGTATCAATGAATACGGGCAGGAAATTTAAAATAGCAGCTTTTGGCGAGGTACTATGGGATCTTTTACCGGATGCTTCAGTTTTGGGAGGAGCCCCCTTTAATTTTACTTATCGGATAAACTCTCTTGACAATGAAGGTGTAATGATAAGTGCAGTTGGGAAGGACTTCCTTGGAGAAAAAGCGCTTAAAGCCATTTCTGCATTGCAGATTTCTGATCGATATATTCAAATAAATCCTGAATATCCAACTGGGACGGTAAATGTCTTTTTTGATGAATTCAAAAATCCCGATTACGAAATAATTAAAGGTGTTGCATATGACTTTGTAACATTCAATGAAAAGCTGGAAAGACTTATTTCACAAGTTGATTGTATTTGTTTCGGAACATTAGCGCAACGTAATTCAGTTTCAAAGCAGACACTTCAAAACCTATTGCAACACTTTAAGGGTAAATACCGGTTATATGATTTAAATCTCCGTAAAGAATGCTATTCAATTGAAAATATAATTTCATCACTCAAAACTACCGATATATTAAAACTGAACGAGCAGGAAGCAAATAAGTTAAACAATTTACTACAGTTAAATAAAAAAGGACTGGTAGAAATTTGCACGGAACTGATAAATTCGTATCGACTTCAATATTGCGTAATCACTCTTGAGGAACGTGGTTCTTTAGCTGTATCAGTAAGGGGGGAAGTGGTTTACACTCCCGGGTTTAAGGTAAACCTTACTGATCCTCTGGGAGCCGGCGATGCTTTCTCAGCAGCGTTTGTCAACTCTTTGCTTCGGGGGAAATCGCTAAGAGAGGCAGGTGAATCAGGAAATCAGCTGGGAGCATTGGTTGCTACTAAAAAGGGGGCAACTCAAAAAATTGCTCAGGACGAATTAAACAATATTGCACTTGAAAATAATAGAATTTTTGATCAGAATTTCAGTAATTATATAAATCTATTTTATCTTTAACTTAATGAAGTAAGACTATGAAAATAACATTAATACCAGTTTATTTTGATCCTGGACGTGACGAGAATTTTGATAAACATTTAAGTATATTAAAAGGTTTATTAAAAGATGATGCTGAATTTATGGAGCCGCATGCTCTTGGCGCAACCTTACCTGATGCCGATGCAGTTATTTTCCCTCAAATGCTTGGAGAAGCATACAATAAAATTGAAGAATTAAAAGCTGTTTCCCTGCCTATCATGGTTATTACATCTCAATTTGGTACAGTAAATATGTGGGACTGGGAAGTGGTGTATTATTTAAAGCTGAATGGTATTCAAACTATTTGTCCGCCAAGTCTCGAAGATACTAAATTAGCCTGCAGGGCGCTTTTGGTTCGTAGGTTATTAACCAAAAGTAAATTCGTAGTCTATCAGGACGATCCTGCAGGACCGACAGGGAAGCAATCTGATATTTTTAAACGATTTTACTGGCTCGAAAAGGAATCATCCCAAAAGATGTTCGAGAAATATGGAATAGAAATTGAAAAACGCAGTTTTAAAGAGCTGGCAAAAAAAGCAAGTCATATTCCTGACAATGAAGCGCTACAAGTTATCGATAATTGGACATCGAAACATAAAAGTATCTCCGGTAAACCTTTATTAAGCGCAATAAAATTATATATGGAGCTAAAAAAGGAATATAAAAAAGATGATAATATACTGGCCATGGGCTTAAACTGCCTGAATGAATCGGGAAGTTGCGATACAACACCTTGTCTTGCATGGAATTTACTTTACCAGGAAGAAAAACTGGTTTGGGGTTGCGAGGCAGATACAATGACTATGCTCACCGAAATACTTGCAGATAAAGTTTTACAGGTTCCATTTTTCATGACGAACTTATACCCGTTTATTATGAAGCAGGCAGCTTTAGCGCACGAACGTATACCATATTTCCCTGAAGTGGATGAGCCCGACAACCATATCCTGGCTGCACACTGCGGTTATTTTGGTTTGTTGCCCGAAGTTTTTTCAGATAAGTGGAATTTACGTAAAAGAGTTCTCGCCATGGTTGATGAAAATGCTCATGTTCTTGATGCAACCATGCCAACAGGTCCAATCACTTTAGTTAAATTCCAGCCTTACCTGAAAAAAATATCGCTGTCGGAGGCCGAGTTAACTGGCTATATTCAATACGAAAATTCCGATTGTTTAAATGGAGGTATAATAAAAGTAAAAGACGGGCAGAACTTTGTTGATAAAGTTGTATCACACCATTATGTTGTAATGGAAGGCCACCAGAAAGCTGCCCTGAAATTAATTGCTGGCATTTTTGATTACGAGCTTGAGACTATTTAAAATTGCAATTATCAATTTTAAAATAAGGGTTTGAGATGAAAAAAGAAATAAATATAGGAATTGTTGGTGCTCAGTTTATGGGCAGGGCTCATTCCAATGCATGGTATGATGTGGCGCAATTTTATGACCTTCCTTTTAAACCGGTGATGAAAGCTGCCTGTGACATCAATCCTGCCTCTGAGAAAGATTTTTCACAAAAGCTGGGATGGTTGTCATTTGAAACCTCATGGGAAACTTTGGTTCACAGCACGGATATTGATATTATTGACATTTGTACTCCTAATAATACACATATGCCCATCGCGGTCGCGGCTGTACAATCAGGGAAACATGTGATTTGCGAAAAACCGGCAGCGATGAATGCCGGAGAGGCCATGCAGATGATGAATGCTGCCGATCAGGCCGGAGTCAAAAATATGATAGGATTTAACTACAGGAGACTACCTGCAATAGGCCTGGCAAAAAAAATAATATCGGAAGGGAAATTAGGTAAGATTTATCATTTTAATGCCGTTTATTATCAGGATTGGTTGGTTGATCCGGACTTTCCATGGGTTTGGCGCCACGATGTTAAAATAGGCGGATCGGGAGCTCATGGCGATATGAATGCCCACACTGTTGATCTGGCCAGGTTCCTGGTAGGAGAAATTGACTCGGTTTGCGGCGAGGGGAAAGTATTTATCGACAAAAGGAAAATACCTGGAACTGACAGAACAGGAAAAGTAACTGCCGATGATTCAACCTCTTTTCTTGCCCGGTTTACAAACGGGGCATCCGGAAATTTTATTGCAACCCGCTTTGCGACAGGCAGAAAAAATTTTCTAAGACTTGAGATATTTGGAAGCAAAGGGAGTCTGATTTTCAACCTTGAACGATTAAATGAGCTGGAATATTATTCCAGGGATGATCAGTCTTCAGAGCAGGGTTTCAGAAATATTCTAGTGACGGAGAACGAGCATCCATACATTAATAAATGGTGGCCATCCGGCCATGTAATAGGTTGGGAGCATACTTTTATTCATGAGATTGGCGATTTTCTGTTGGCTATTGCCGGTAACTTGAAAATTACTCCCGACTTTTCCGATGGCTATAAGTGTCAATTGGCGCTTGATGCCGTTATGGAGTCCTCGAAATCCCGTAAATGGATTGACATTCCCAGTTAGAAATTACAAAAAAGGATCATAATTATGAATACAATTAAAGGGTCGGCGATATTCCTGGCCCAGTTTATAAGAGATGAAGTTCCCTTTAATAACCTTTACGGAATTACTTCATGGTTAGCCGATCTGAACTACAAAGGCATTCAAATACCTGCATGGGATAACCGCCTGATCGATTTAAAGCGGTCCGCCACATCCAGGACTTATTGCAATGAATTAAAAGGGAAAGCCGAGTCAAAAGGCTTAACTCTGGTTGAATTGGCTGCTTATCTTCAGGGACAGGTGATTGCTATTCACCCGGCTTACGAAACCATGTTTGATGCTTTTTATCTCAGGGGCTTGAATCCAAAAGCAAGGACCGAATGGGCAACCGACCAACTGATAATGACCATCATGGCATCGGTAAATTTTGGTACAAAGAATGTTTCGGTACTGTCAGGGTATTCCTTCAGGCGGGCTTCCATGTCGTTTGTGACAAACCGATGACATATTCGTTATCTGAAGCAGAAAGTCTGGCGAAGCTGGTTAAGGAGACAGGTCTTGTTTTTGCTGTGACATACAATTACACCGGCAATTCCATTATTCGCCATGCCCGGCAACTGTTCCGGAGTGGTTTAATGGGAACTGTCAGAAAAGTTATCATTGAATACCTTCAGGATTGCCTGATGCTTCCATTGGAAAAACAGGGTGTAAAGCAGGCAGTCTGGCGGGTTGACCCAAAACAGGCAGGTTTGGTAGGAATAATGGGAGATGCCGGAACACATTGTGAAAATCTGATAGAATATATAATTGGTGAACCAATTACGGAGGTTTGTGCAGATTTTTCAACCTTTGTTCCTGAACGCGTGCTTGATGAGGATGCAAACCTGCTTTTCCGGTTAAAGGGTGGAGGGAAAGGCATCATGACGGTCAGTCAGGTATGCACAGGAGAGGAAAACGGATTGCGTTTAAAAATATACGCCTCAGAAGGAGCCATTATATGGGAACAGGAAAATCCGAACTATATGTACCTGTATAAATACGGGCAGCCTCGCCAGATTCTGGATCGTGCCCATAAAGAGTACCTTTCTGAGGAATCCTTTACATGCACAAGGGTGCCGCCGGGGCACCCGGAGGGCTACCTGGAGGCTTTTGCCAACATTTACTGCAAAATATTCGATGCAATCCGTAGTCATATAGTCGGTGAGCCCCTTCAAATGGACAAGTATGACTTTCCCTCTGTCATTGATGGCTAGCGGGGAATGCAGTTTATTACAAAAGCAGCCGAATCGAACAGCAAAGGCTCGGTCTGGATCAATATAAATTATGAACTGAAAGAATGGAAAAATCAATCGATTTGAAAATTAAGCCGGATCCTGACTTCAGGCGGCTTGATAAAGTGCTGCGCAGGCAAGGCACACCAGACAGGATTGTTTTCTATGAACTGTTTTCAAACATAGAGAATGAAGTCCTGACGGCGCTGGGAAATCCAAATGTTCCTTATTCAATGAGACTGGAAAATTCCACTCCTCAGGACCGCATCCTTGTACCCCATATTACTTACCAGTATTATCTGGGCTATGACTATATAAATATCAGAGAAGATATGACCGGTTTTCAGTTCCCGCGAAACAAAAGGCCGAGTGCTATGACAGCTCAGGGAGACAGAGAATATATGTCCCAGGACAGTAATACCATAGCTGACAGAGAAGACTTTGATAAATATGTGTGGCCGGTGATGTCGAAAATTGACTATTCATACTTTGAAAGAGCTTCAGAGATAATTCCGGAAGGGATGAAAGCCGTTGGCGACAGTCCTGGAATATTTGAAAATATTTTCTGGCTTTTGGGCTATGAAAAATTGGCTTATATGCTTTATGAAGATTCTGAGCTTCTGGAGGATATGTTCGAGGAAGTAGGAACAAGAGTATGCCAATACTTTGACAACATCGCATCTTATGACGTAGTAGGAGCTGTACGTTATGGTGATGATATGGGTTTCAAGACCCAGACCCTCCTCCCTCCGGATATTTTCAGGAAGTTCCTTTTCCCATGGCACAGGAAAATAGTCGATTTAGCCCACAAGCATGGCAAACCGATTATACTCCATTCTTGCGGAAATCTGGATGATATAATGGAGGATATAATTGAAACCGGATGGGATGCAAAGCACTCTTTCGAAGATGTTATCGAGCCCATATGGATTGCTAAAGGAAAATATGGATCACGTATTTCATTGCTTGGAGTCTTTGATATGAATAAACTGGCATCCATGAGCGAAGATGAAGTCCGCAAGCATACTGCTTTTCTAATTGAACGATGCTCCCCTGGCGGAGGATGGGCATTGGGATCGGGAAATTCCATACCGAATTATGTACCCGTTACGAACCTTCTAGCAATGCTTGAGGAAGGGTATCTTTATGGTAAAACAATATGAATTAATGAAAAAGAGACAGGATATGAAACCTAAATGATTGATCCAAATCACAAACGAGAGTGAAAATAATTCATTCTCAACCTACCCCGCTTCATCGTGGGAGCTCGACAAAGTCAATCATGTGTAGTTACATCTGACCATTAATAATAAATTATAGACTTATGAAAATTGGTGTTTTTTCAATTCTTTTCAATGATTTGAGCCTGGATGATACACTGGATTATTTTTCAGGCATTGGAGTCGAGGCTGTGGAAATAGGAACGGGCGGCTATTCCAAATCCAACCATTGTGATGTTGCAGAGTTGCTGGGCAGCAAACAAAAGGTGGAGGAATATAAGTGCAAGTTCAAGAAAAGGAACATGTTTATCAGTGCTTTAAGCACTCATGGTAACCCGGTGCATCCGGATAAAGAATATGCTGCCCAGCATCATAAGGAATTCGAAAATACTGTTCTTATTGCAGAAAAACTAGGTATAGATACAGTTCTTTTGGCATCCGGATGTCCGGGGGGATGTCCCAACGATCAAACGCCCAATTGGGTGAGCTGTGCCTGGCCGGAGGACTTTCTCAGGATACTGGATTACCAGTGGAACGAAGTCCTTATACCCTATTGGAAAAAAGCTACTGCTTTTGCCAGGGAGCACGGAGTTACAAAGCTTGCCATTGAACCGCATCCGGGCTTCAACGTATATAATACCGAAACCCTTTTGAGATTAAGAAATGCTGTAGGTAAAGAAATTGGAGTAAACTTTGATCCCAGTCATTTCTTTTGGCAGGGAATTGACCCGGTACAAGCCATAATGACGTTTGGCGATTCAATTTTTCACGTTCATGCGAAAGATACCTACTTGAATAACAGAAATATACAAATAAACGGTGTACTGGATGCAAAACCATATTCTGCTTTTATTGAAAGGTCGTGGATTTTCCGAACTGTTGGTTATGGACACCCGGAAGAAATATGGAGGAATATGATAAGCGCCCTTGCTGCAATTGGCTATGATTATGTTTTGAGCATTGAACATGAGGACTGCCTGATGACAAGAGAAGAGGGCCTTGCAAAAGCGATGGATTTTCTGAAAAAAGTTGTCATAAGAGATGCAGTTATTAAAAAATGGTGGGAAATGAGAGCTGAAGGCTGAGGAAGTAATGCAATAGTAAGTGGGATACAAATCCTTAAATCTTAAATTACTCCCGACTTTCACGATGGCTATAAGTGCCAACTGACGCTTGATGCTGTTAAGGAGTCCTCGAAATCCCGTAAATGAATTGACATTTCCGATTAATTGCTTATAACTGGCTTTACCTAATTAAATTCAAGACTATGGATGATAAATCAAGAAAAAGCCTGTTTCGCGCATGTTTTTTTGCATTGATGGCAACTTCCTTCGGCTTCATGCTTCGGGCAATGCTAATAACCGGATGGGGAGTTGAGTTTAACCTGACCAAAACTCAGATGGGTGAAATAATGGGTGTGGGATTATGGCCATTTGCAGTATCAATAGTTCTGTTCAGCCTGATTATTGATAAAATCGGTTATGGCCGGGCTATGGCTATTGCCTTTATTTGTCATATCAGTTCATTGGTGATCACTTTACTGGCAAATGGCTATTGGATGCTTTACATAGGCACGTTCATTTTTGCATTGGGAAATGGTATAATTGAAGCAACTATTAATCCAACTGTTACAAGTATGTTTCCTAAAGAGAAAACAAAATGGATCAATAAATTGCATGCAGGCTGGCCTGGTGGAATGGTGATCGGTGGAATTATAGCTATCTCATTAGGTGAATCAGTTAAGTGGCAATATAAAATAGCCGTCATTCTGATACCTATACTGATTTATGGATTTTTAATGTTGAAGAAGAAGTTTCCCGTGCAGGAGAGGGTTGCTGCAGGAGTTTCTTACATGGATATGCTTAAAGAACTGGGAATTTTCGGAGCTCTGATTATTATTTCTTTGATCATTTTTGAAATTGGGAACTTTTTCAGTTTGTCCCTGGCAACAGAAATAGTATTGATCATCCTTTTAACAGGAACTTTCGGCTTTTATGTGCGGGTACCAGGGCATCCGGTCTTTATTATTTTGTTATTAATTATGTTTCCATTATCCACCGCTGAACTGGGAACTGACAGTTGGATTGTGGATCTCATGGCCAACGAAATGAAAAGCCTCCATTTGCAGCCTGCCTGGATTCTGGTCTATACTGCTCTGATTATGGCCATTGCCCGCTTCTCTGCGGGACCTGTTATCAAAAAACTTAAACCATCAGGACTGCTTATTTTTAGTTCTGCCATTGCAGCAGCAGGATTGTTCTTTCTTTCCCTGTCAACAGGCATCATAATTTTTATTGCAGCCACTATTTATGGATTTGCTAAGTCTTATCTGTGGCCCACCGTGATGGGGATTGTAGCCGAGCGTTTTCCCAAAGGAGGAGCTTTGACCTTAAATGTAACTACCGGTGTAGGTATGATGACAGTAGGAATTGTCGGAGCTGTTTTTCTGGGTTTTGCTCAGGATAAAGAGATCGGTAATAGTATCGCCGGCTATGACAGAATAAACAATACCGGTTTACATGAGAAATATATCACCATCGAAAAGAACAGCATATTCGGCAGTTACAAAACTCTTGATGTTGCAAAGTTTGAAACAGCTCCGGTTCAGGAACGGAAAATTATTCAAACCGGCATATTTAAAGCAAAAAAAGAGGCTTTGAAATTAGTAGCTGTGCTTCCGGTTATCATGTTTATGTGTTTTATAGTCTTGTTTCTTTATTTTAAGAAGAAAGGAGGTTATAAACAGGTAGAAATCACTTGATAAAAAACTCATTTTATGTACAACAGTATTCATAAAATGAAAGGATATACTTATATGTAAATTAGTACATGGTTTAACATTTTTTAATATTTTATCCTGAATGAGGCAATTAGTAACAGATTTGGCAAAAAAATATCAGATTATGATGTGAAAGTAGTTGTTTCGAGGCGAAGTCTGGAACATATTTGATTTAAATTTAAAACTATTAAAATTAACAAAATGAAAAAAATGAAACTTTTTCTTGCATTATGCTTGTTTGGATTTATGGGCTACACTCAGGCACAGCAAAAACCCCTTAATTGGGTGCATATTTCAAGTAAAGATGGTGGTATAGAAGCTCCTAACGGAGGTATACAACAAACCTCAACTGCCGTTGGCGATTTTGATAACGATGGAATAAATGATTTTTGTGTAACGGAGCGTACTCAAACGCCCAGCATAGTATGGTACCGCCGAACCAATAAAGGCTGGGACAAATACATTGTAGAGGATAGCGCAATGTCTCCCGAAGCCGGAACTGTAGCATTCGATGTTGATGGAGATGGTGATTTGGATATCATTGCGGGTGGTGATGGTGGAAAAACGAAAGAAGTGTACTGGTGGGAAAACCCATACCCGAACTTCGATCCTAAAACTCCATGGAAGCGGCATATGATTTATAAAGGAGGAGGTAAATACCACGATCAAATAGTTGGCGACTTCGATGGAGACGGGAAACCGGATCTAGCCTTCTGGTCACAGACCGAACATGAGTTGATATGGGCACGGATACCGGATAACCCGAAGGATTTTTCGGCATGGAAGTGTATCCCAATTTATAAATATTATGACGACGGGCAGATGCAACAGCGCGGAAGATACCCCGATTTTAAAGGGGTGAACGAACATGAGGGATTGGCTAAACTCGATATAGATGGTGACGGTATCGAAGATATTATAGGAGGAGGATGCTGGTTTAAGTATATCGGGAACGACAAATTTTCATGTAATGTGGTAGATGACTCTTACACATTCAGCAGGTCGGCTGCGGGGCAACTAATCAAAGGAGGCCGTCCTGAAATTGTTTTTGTAGTAGGGGATGGTTGGGCGCCGTTGGAACTTTATGAGTACCAGGACAAGGGCAAGGGTGATAAAACGTGGGTTCCAAAAACCATAATTGATACGGTGAGCAACGGGCATACACTTCAGCTTGTTGATTTTGACGGGGACGGGAACCTGGACATTTGGAATGCAGAAATGACGTTAGGAGGAAATACCCATGCTCTAGACCACATATTACTGGGTGATGGTAAGGGGAATTTTCCAAGAGAGATCGTGGTTTCCAGGGGAATTGATGTACATGAATCTGAAATGGCAGATCTGGATGGTGATGGTGATTTAGATATCCTTGATAAACCCTATAACGGCGATACCCCAAGGCTTGATATCTGGCTTCAAAACGGTACAGGAGAAGTAGTCTCAGCCAGAAAAGGATCATTCAACATACCTTATGGCCTTGAAATATACAGTCTGCGATTTGAACTTAAGAAAGACGTTCCCAAAACCATAGCGCTTATGAAACAAATGGGTTTTAAGGACCTGGAGGTTTCAGGCTATTATGGATTAACACCTAAAGCGTTTAAAGACGAAATAAGTAAGAATGGTCTTACCTGTTCAAGCATGATATTTGATTACAATCGATTCCAGACAGATATTGGAGGGATTATCAAAGAAGCAAAACTTTTCGGCGCAAAGTACGCAGGAGTAGGCTGGATTCCTCACACTGCAGGCCCATTCAATATGGCAGATGCAAAAAAAGCCTGTAAAGATTTCAATGATTTTGGCGCAAAACTAAAAAAAGCAGGGTTAAAATTTTTCTACCATCCGCATGGATATGAATTCAATACTGCTGACGGTAACCTGATGGATTTGATACTTGAACAAACCAAACCCCAACTGGTCACATTTGAGTTGGATGTATTCTGGGCAACGCATGGCGGGGCTGATCCGCTGGCGTACCTGAAAAAATATCCCGGACGATTTGAATTGATGCATCTGAAGGAGATTAATCATGATGTACCAGGCAATAATACAGGTTCGGCTCCTGATGAGACAAGCGTATCACTTGGAAGGGGAGTTACCGATTGGCCAAGATTACTGCGTCTCGCACAGAAGATGGGAACAAAAAAATATTATATAGAAGATGAGGCAAAAAATGCCGCTGATCAGGTACCATTCAGCATAAAGTACCTTGAAACTCTAAAGTAGATTACAATTTTAGCTTTTGATAAAGTTTACAGATAAATATGTGTTGTCTATCCCTGGAGATGCCATTTGACAGGCATCTCCTTGCGGTAGAAATGGGTTATGTAGATTTTGCAACTATTTTAATAACTTGAAAAGTTAACTTATATGACAAATAAAAAAATAAGACTAGGTCTCGCACCAACCCGTCGCTTTTGCTTCTCAGTAGAAGATTCGCATAAATATAAAAAGTTGATTGAGGAAAAATTACGCGAATGGGATGTAGATTTTATAAACATTGATTCGATCAATGAAGAGGGATTGCTTATACATGGCGAAGACTCAGATAAGGTGGCAGAACTGTTTCTTCGTGAGAAAGTTGACGCTGTATTTTGTCCGCATGTAAATTTCGGTACTGAGGAAGTTATTGCACGTATGGCAAAAAAGGTAAACAAGCCCTTCCTGCTTTGGGGACCGCGCGATGAATCACCTCTGCCAGATGGAAAACACCTTCGCGATACACAATGCGGTTTGTTTGCTACCAGCAACGTGCTTAAGAAATATGGTGTGCCCTTTATGTATGTAGTGAATTCCAGAGTGGATTCAATCGAATTTGAACGTGGTTTTAAAACATTCCTGGGAGCCGCCAGGGCAGCACGTAATTTCATCGGGGCAAGGATTGGTCAGGTTGGCACCCGTCCATGGAATTTTTACACGGTTATTATCAATGAGCAGGAACTTCTCTCGAGGTGGGGAATTGAACTGGTCCCAATTTCACTTATTACAATGGCCAATACGATCACATCCATGATCAAATCGGATCCCCGTGTGAAAGAAGAAGCGGAATTAATAAGGGAAAAAATAGCGCTAAGGATTAGTGAAGATGCATTATTGAAAACAGCTGCACTTAAACTATTCATGATAGACTGGGCAGAGAAAGAAGAACTTTCGGCGATTGCCTTTAAATGCCATGAAGACCTGCCGAATGCCATGAATTTTTATTCGTGTTTTGCTAACGGGGAATTAACTTCACTTGACATTCCTGTTGTTTGCGAAACGGATATACATGGGGCGCTTTCTGCATTATTGCTTCAAAGTGCAAGCATGGTAACCACGCCCATCTTTTTTGCAGATCTTACCCAGCGCCATCCCGATAACGACAATGCTGAATTACTCTGGCATTGCGGAAATTTTCCCTATAGTCTTTGTAAGAATAAAGACAACGCTTTTATTGGAGGACATTGTAATATTGAAGGTGCAATACATGGTACAGGTAATTTCGAAATCAAAGGCGGCGATATTACCATTGCCCGGTTTGAAGGAATGAATGGTGAATATTCATTGTTAATGGGACAGGGAAAAAGCGTTGAGGGACCATATAACCTGGGGACTTATGTGTGGTTTGAAGTGCCAGACTGGCCATTATGGGAGGAGAAAATAATTTATGGGCCTTATATCCATCATGTGGCTGGCATCCACGATCTTTCTGCTGCTGCTTTGCACGAGGCTACCCGTTTTATTCCAGGGTTGAAAGCTGATCCGGCGCAGCCAACTACTGAAGAAATTAAGGCTTATTTGAGAGGTCATTAGTGAACTATTACTAATAAATCACCCTTAAATACTGATGAGAATGAAAAACTATAAATTGGTTGTTGTACTTCTACTCTCTGTATCAGTATGTTGTAACAGAGTTAAGCAAAACAAAGTACAGATTGAAACGTCCATGGTGGATACTGTCCATGTATGGGTGTCCACTGCCGATCAAACAATGAAATTGACAAAGGGGTCTGATGTGAATTTTAATCCTGTTAAAGTCGCTGACCCTCCTTATACAATCATCGTCAATGATAAAATAACCTTTCAAAAATGGATCGGGTGCGGTGCGTGTACGAAAGATATTTTGCAGGCGCAATGTTGCATCATTAAAGTAACTCGCGCCTTTTATGACAAATGTACATACCATCTATCTGGATAAAGAAATATGATTTTACCGAAGGATGTCCCGCTATCGGTTCTGTTGTGGGCATCCGGAAAGTAAACAATCAGTAGGAGTCGGAATAAAGAAAGGGGGCAAAGACAAATATTAAGATTAAAAAGAATTAAACGGTTTGACTACAAACATAAAAGAAATTGAAAGACAATATGGATATTGTATGTATTGGAGTTGCCATAATGGATATGTTCCCATCTGAGTACGGAAAACATTTGACAGATGTACCCTATTTCATTCCTGCCCCGGGCGGAGCACCGGCCAACGTAGCTGTTGCAGCGGCAAAATTAGGCGCTTCATCGGCTTTCATAGGTAAAGTGGGTGATGATATCTTTGGACGTCACCTGGCGAAGGTTTATGAATCACATGGCGTGAATGTTAAAGGTATGCAATTCGATAAAACGGCCTGCACAACCATGAATTTACACGCCAAACCTGATGAAAAAACTACCGAGTACCTTTTTTACCGCAAACCAGGCGCCGACACTCTGTTAACACCGGATGAACTTGACTGCGATCTGCTAAAATCATGTAAAATTTTGCATTTTGACTCGCTAAATCTAACAAACGAACCTACCCGGAGTGCAACTATGGAAGCCATAAAAATTGTAAAGGACAATGGAGGAACTGTCTCATTTGATGTCAATTACAGGGAACCGGTTTGGGAAAGTAAACAGGACGCCATTGATTCAATATTAAAAATTATAGCCCTTGTGGATATTGTAAAACTCAACGACGATGAACTTTTATTACTTACCGGTAGTGATAATCCGGAAATTGCTGTAACTCCTTTATTAACCTTAGGTCCTCAAATTGTACTTTTAACTATGGGATCAAAAGGAAGTTGGGTGTTTACTAGGAACGAAGGAATATTTGTCAAAGCTTTCAAAGTTAATTCTGTCGATACAATTGGCTGTGGTGATGCATTTGTAGCTGGATTCCTTTCACTTTATATTAAAGAGAAAACACAGGGTGACACAGAACCGGAAAAGTTAAGAGAATTTCTGATTTATGCCAATGCGGTTGGGGCACTTACAGCTACCAAAAAAGGAGTTATTCCCGCGTTGCCGGACAAACATGAGGTAAATGAATTTTTAAAATTAGTTACAATGATATGATAAAAAAGATTGGAATTATCACTAGTGGAGGTGATTGCGGAGGGCTAAACGCTGTCATTAAAGGTGCCGCACAAATGGCTGTTTCATCAGGTTGTGAAGCATATATGATTACAAATGGTTATGCAGGACTTTATAATCTTCTCGAAAAAGATACTATTTTAAAACTTGATTCAAAAAAAATTGACTCGATAAGATCTATTATGGCGGGATCAGAAGCAGGCCACTCACGCGTTAAGATTTCAAAGATCGATGATCCCGACAAATACCGTCGCATTAAAGCAGGACTTGAAAAGTATTCTATCGATGCTTTAATTATAGCCGGTGGTGACGATACCGGCGGCGTGGTTGTTGATTTAAATGAAAATGGAATTCCATGTATTCATGTTCCTAAAACTATGGATATGGATCTGAATACTTATTCTGTTGGAGGAGACTCCTCTGTGAACAGGATAGCAAATTATTTAGAAGAATTAAAGACAACAGGCCGTACACATAACCGCATTATGATACTGGAAGTATTTGGAAGATATGCAGGCCACACTACCTTCAGGGGAGGTGTAGCTGGTGGTGCGGATTGTATTCTCATTCCGGAAATCCCTGTTGATTTTGATGTTATCTACAAACACTGCAGGAAAACTTTCATGCGTCGTATTCGTGAAAGCGATACTCATAATGGGACCTATATTATTGTTGTGAATGAAGGGATGCATGATCATACTGGTGTTAAAACGGCCGATAATACCGTTACTGTGGATGCATTTGGTCATAAAAAACTTGGTGGTTCAGGGAAATATGTTCGTGAACAGCTTGCCAAATACTTGAAGGCGGATTTAGAAATGCAGGTATTTTACAAAGAAATGGGGCTTTTCATTCAGGACATGAATATGTTCCCTGAAATAAGAGAATCGGTTCCAGGATATCTGACCCGTTCCGGATATTCTTCTGCACTGGACATTAATTTTGGTAAAGATGCTGGCGCCGGCGCTGTTATTTTACTCAGAGATGGTATAACAGGTGTTACTGTTACTGGCGTTATCAAAGGCAGGGTACAATACATGGATATCCGGAAAGCTATCAAACAAAGACTGGTTGAAATGAATATGGTTTCGTTTTATGAAAGTATGGGAATTTGTTTTGGGCGCGAACCTGTGGCTTATAAGACAGATTCAGGAGAAGTAAAAGATGAAGTATGGACATATATTTAAAATTAATTACTATATAAACAACTATTATGATCTTATTTAAAAAATTAGGATTCGTAAATACCCGGGAAATGTTCAAAAAAGCATATAATGGCGGGTATGTAATCGGTGCCTTTAACTTTGTGTGCCTGGAGCAAATGCAGGCCATTACCGCAGCCGCTATAGAAACCCACTCTCCTTTTATCATGCAATGCTCCGCTAAGGTCCGCAAATATATCCATCCTGTTATGGCCAGGCACATGGCTACTGCATGCGCAGAGATTATTCAATCGAAGGGTATGAAGATCCCAATGGCACTGCATCTGGACCATGGAACTTCCTATGAAGAGTGCAAAGCTGCTATAGAAGGCGGTTTCTCTTCGGTCATGATTGATGGTTCTGCACTTCCTTTTAAAGAAAATATTGAGCTGACAGCCAGTGTTGTTGAATTTGCTCACAGGTATGATGTTACAGTAGAGGGTGAACTGGGAATTGTTTCAGGTATTGAAGAAGAAGTTTCCCATTCTGAATCTCGTTTTACTGATCCAGATGCAGTACATGAATTTGTTAACCGCACAGGGGTAGACAGCCTGGCTATTTCCATCGGGACTTCACACGGATTAGTAAAAATAAAAGTAAAACCCGGCGAACCTGTCCCGCCGCTTCGGTTTGATATATTGGCCGAAGTAGAGAAGAAGCTTCCTGGTTTTCCTATTGTATTGCACGGTTCGTCAGCAATCCCAAAGGAATATATCGAAATGATTAACCGTTTTGGAGGAAAGCTAGAACACGCACAAGGAATTCCAGTGGATCAGGTGAAAAAGGCTGTAAAGACTGCAGTTTGCAAAATAAATATTGCATCTGATGGATGGATAGCAATGACTGCCACTACCCGAAAAGTTTTGACGGAGAATCCCGCTATTATTGATCCGAGAAAATTCCTTGCACCGGCACGAGATGCCATGAAAGAAGTTTATATTTATAAGATGAAGGAAGTTTTCGGTTGCGCCGGAATGGCAGATCAGGGTAAAATGTAATTATTTAACTGCATCTATATAAAAATGATGAAAATTGCTATTGATTCGGATAAAAACGGGTTAGAACTGAAAAAAATTCTTATTCAGTACCTGTCTGATATTAAATGTGATATAACTGATATGTCATATCTTGATCTGCATGAAAGGGAAGATTATCCCGACATTGCAATAAACCTTGCAAATGCAATAAGAAAGAACAAATTCGACCGGGGCATATTGATTTGTGGAACGGGTCTTGGCATGGCAATATGTGCCAATAAAGTGCCAGGGATATTTGCAGGCACATGCAGTGATGTTTATTCGGCTGAGAGACTGGTAAAAAGTAACGATGCTCAGATTCTTTGTCTTGGCGCCCTGGTTTTAGGATCAGAGCTGGCAAAAAGCATCGTTAACGCCTGGGTAAACAGTACTTTTCAGGGCGGACGTTCTTTACCCAAAGTTGAACGCATACGAGAGATAGATAAGGGGTTGTTTAAAATTTGAAATGAAAAACATTTTAATATTTTAGAAAAAAATGACGTCATCAATATTTTCAGGTTTAAATTATGAATTAAGATCAAATCAGTAAATAGAACAAGTAATTAATTACGGTTTCACAGGGCAAAATGAAAAATATTATGAAAACAAATTCATTCAATTTTAAAAGCAAAAAGAACAAATACTGGTCAGAAATGAAACAAGTTCTATTTTCATTTATGACAATATCTATTATGACTTTTATAATTGCATTTTTTGTGTTATCCTGTAACACTGCATAAAAGAAAAATACATCTCAAAAGGTGGACAGTCTTACTTTCGGTGAAGTCAGATTACTTAATGTCCCGGACAAAGGATCACAGCAATCGGAGAGACGGGATCTGATGCTCTTGGATGCGGCTCCGGAGGGAATTGGGGAGACCGGTAGTACAGCGGTGGGCGATATTGATGGTGACGGCAAACAGGAGATTGTGATAGGAGGAGTGGGGCAATGTTATGGTATCGTCCTTCAACATTTGAGAAGGGTTTAGTCGCAAATGGTCATTTCCATTGCGGTGTCGCCTTAGACGATATTGAAAGTGACGGACATAAAGATATAATAGCAGATCATATTGTGCCTGGATCCAAACCCGAACAATTTGCTCTGTACTGGTACGAACAAGACAGGGACTTGCAGCAGCCTTTTAACGAATACGTTATAGATCCTGATAAAGGAGGACCTCACTTCGGAACTGATCACATGGATCAAAACGTGCAATAGCCAGGGTGGCATTTGTACCCTAGATTGGCCTTTTGATCCTAAAACCGGGCTCATTAAGGATTTTGGAATAAAACAGATGATAAATTTCGGTAAAGCAATTAAATAGGCCGGTTCCTCAACTGGGAAATACACTATCTGCCGGAAAACCTGAAATAACTTGAAATACAAAATATATAATTGAAAATCTTCTTTAACCATTGGAGGAAATATAATGAAAATCAATAAAAATAAGATGGATTTTTTATCAAAAGTCCTGGTACTGAAAAGCAAGATCATTACGACCGTGATGATTTTATTTCTTATACAATCAGTAGGATTGGCAGGAAAAGGAGACATAAGCTGGATGACTAAAGGTAAATATGGGATCTTTATGCATTACCAGTATCGGATTCTTCTCGGTTATGGGGGAACAACAAAACCCATGTTACCTGATCCTTCCCAAATGACAGCTTCACAGTGGAATCAATTTGTGGATGGCTTTGATGTAAAAGGATTTGTAGATCAGGTGGTAAGCGCAAAAGTGGGTTGGGTAATGTTTTGTCTGGATGATCATCATTTCGCCTGGCCATGTGCCCCAAACAAAACTTTCTGCGATTATACTGGTTATGCACCAGGTGAAAAATGTTCGAATAGAGATTTAATAATGGACTTGGCAAAAGCTCTCAATCCCAAAGGGATTAAGCTCATTGTCTATTACGCCGGTCTGAATGGCTACATGAAAGAGCCTAAGATTTTAGCAGGATTAAAAGATACTGTGCGGGGAATGTATAATGAAAAAGTACCACCATCCGCAGAGTGTCGGAAGAGGCGATTAGAAGTACTTAGAGAGTATGCAGATCGATATAATGATAAAATAGCAGGATGGTGGTTCGATGCAGTGGAACTAAATACTTTCAGGGATAAACCCTATGACTGGTCTATGGTCAATTCTATTGTTCGTAAAGCGAATCCCAAAGCTGTCATCGCTTTTAGCTATGGCAGTAATGAACAGGCATGTATCCTTAAAGGCATGGATGATTATACAGGTGGTGACACCTGGACCAAACAGGATTTGAAACGATTGACTCCTAAAATATTACCTCCTCAGGATGGCATTTTATGGCATGGTAAAATCTATTGTGGAAATTTTTATCATGGAATGGGGGATACTAATCAGTTTACAGACGAGGAATTGATTGACTGGATTAAAACCTGCAAAAGCCAGGGTGGCGTTTGCACTCTTGATTGGCCGTTTGATCCCAAGACTGGACGCATTAAGGATTTTGGTATAAAACAGATGATAAAGATCGGGAATGCAATTAAATGAATCATACCGACAAACTCTTATCTTCTTTAAAATAAATAAGAATACACTTTTATAGTTTACGTAATCTAAATGAGGAAAAACAAATGAAAATCTTTCAAAAGAACCTAAAATTCATTAGGCAAGATTTAACGATCGTAAAGAGATCGATTTTAACCATAATGATGTTGTTTATAATTCACATGGTTGCTAATGCGGGCCCTGGTGATACAACATTTATGACCAGAGGAAAGTACGGGTTATTCATGCACTACCAATATCGGATTCTGCTTGGATACAGTAGTGGTACTCAACGTCTTGGTACAAGGCCTTTAGTGCCAGATACCTCCTTGATGACATACAAAGAATGGAATCGATTTGTTGACGGTTTTGATGTTAAGGGATTTGCCGAACAAATGAAAAAAGCAAAAATCGGGTGGGTTATGTTTTGTCTGGATGACCATTACTTTGCCTGGCCATGTAGTCCAAACAGTAAATTTGACTACTATACTGGTTATAAACCTGGCGAAAAATGTTCTAAACGTGATTTGATAATGGATGTAGCCGATGCCCTTAATGCAAAAGACATTAAGTTGATTGTCAATTATGCAGGTTTGAACGGTTATCAGAAAGAACCTAAAATCCTTACCGGATTAGGAGATACAAATCGGGGAAATGTTGGTGAAAAAGCCCCACCATCTGCTGAAAGTCGAAAAAAACGATTAGAAATACTAAAAGAATATGCTGATAGATTTGGCACAAAAATAGCCGGTTGGTGGTTTGATACACCGGGGAAAAACTCTTACGATGATCCTCCTTACGATTGGTGGGCCATAAATTCGATAGTTCGCAATGCCAATCCTAAGGCAGTGATTTCATTGGCTCAGGGCGGTGTCTCCCAAATGGGACCACTTGTCCAGGGAATAGACGATTATACAGGAGGTGATACCTGGACTAAACAGGATTTAATCAAATTAATCCCTAAGAATTACCCTGCTAAAGGAGGAGTTTTGTGGCATGGTAAAATATATTGCGGCAATGTTTACCATGGACAGGGTGATTCAAACCAGTTTACTGATCAGGAATTAATTACATGGATTAAAACATGCAACGATCAGGGCGGTGTATGTACGCTCGATTGGCCATTTGAACCTAAAACCGGACTCATAAAAGATTTTGGCTTTAAACAAATGGTTGCTATTAAGAAAGCGTTGAAATAAATCATTCTTACTCCTAAAATTATGAGATCCTTTCAAAAATTAATCTATATGGTAAAAGTCAGGATACGACATTTGATCTTATTCGTGTTGTTAGTAATGATATCTCAAACTATAATCTTAGCCGGACCAGGTGACACAAACTGGATGGTAAAGGCCAAATACGGAATATTTATGCATTACCAGTACCGTATCATGCTGGGCTATTGCCAGATTAATACAAACCTTACAGCTCATCCTGATGAAAAGTATCCCCCTGCATCTGCAATGACATCAAAGGAATGGAATCAGTTTGTTAATGGTTTTGACGTAAAAGGATTTGCAAATCAAATGTCAGAGGCAAATGTTGGCTGGGTGCTGTTCTGTATTAATGACGGGCCTTTCGCATTTCATTGTGCGCCAAATGCAGCATTTGATTCAATTACAGGATATAAACCGGGAGATAAATGTTCAAATCGCGACCTGATAATGGATCTGGCGAAAGCTTTGAACCCAAAGGGAATTAAATTAATAGCGTATTTGTCGGGAATGTTCGGTTATCCAAGAGATGAAAAGACAGCCCGGGGTTTCGGCGATGATTTTCTCTACAGGAAACCTCCAACATTGGAAAGCAGGAAGAAACATCTGAGAGTACTCGAGGAATATGCAAAAAGATATGGCACAAAAATAGCTGGATGGTGGTTTGACGGAGTAATTGCCGGTGGCTATTCCGAAAAGGACGGTTATGGTTATGAAAAACTTGCCTCGATTATTTATAAAGCAAATCCAGAGAGTGCTGTAGCTTTTAACTTCAGTGACAATGTTTTTGGTCGTCTTTTCCCGGGTGTCGATAATTATACTTCAGGCGACCAATGGTCTCCGTCACCTCTCGATTTAGCTAACCTTACTCCAAAAATCCATCCTGTGACAGGTGACATTCTATGGTGCGGTAAAATTTACTGCGGAGATATCTATCACGGACTGGGCAATTCAAACCGGTATACCGATGACTATCTGATCAACTGGATAAAGACGTGCAACAGTCAGGGCGGAGTTTGTATTCTTGATTGGCCCTTTGACCCTAAAACAGGACTTATTAAAGACTTTGGAGTAAAACAAATAATTAATATCGGTAAAAAGGTAAAATGAATTGGTTTCCGGAAGTATTTTCATATTTGTAACAGAAAATGCACATTAATTTCAACCAAATGCACATGAAAAACTAACTTAAACTTAAGGAGGAAAAGTATGAATTCTTTATCAGGAATTATAATAGGCTTAAAAAAGAATCTTATTAAAAAAGGAAGAGTGATCCTTTCATTATTGATGATTATGTTTATTCAATTTAGTCTGTTCGCCGTTAAAGGTAATACGGACTGGATGATTAAAGGCAAGTATGGGATCTTTATGCATTATCAATATCGCATTCTTCTGAATTATTCGACAATGACAAACCCAAAGTTTCCAAAATCTTCACAAATGACCGCTGCAGATTGGAATCGTTTCGTAGATGGTTTTGATGCAAAAGGATTTGCAAATCAGATGGCAGAAGCGAAAATTGGATGGGTGATGTTCGGTCTGGACGATGCGTATTTTGGGTGGATGTGTGCTCCAAATAAGGCATTCTCTGAATATACAGGGTATGCTCCTGGTGACAAATGCTCGCGAAGAGACCTGATTATGGACGTGACAGAAGCCCTGAGTGCAAAAGATATTAAAGTGATTATTTACTATGCCGGATTGAATGGCTATATGATGGATCAAAAGGCTTTGGCTGGACTAAAAGATGATGCCAATCAACGAGGGGTACTCGGTGAAAAAATTCCGCCAACTGCTGAATGTCGCAAACGAAGAGTTGATATATTCAAAGAATTTGCTGATAGGTATAAGGATAAAATCGCAGGTTGGTGGTTTGATATTATCGAACCAAATTCTTATAGCAAATCGCCAAATGATTGGAGTACCATCTCAACGATAATCCGTACAAATAATCCTAAAGCTGTCATAGCTTTTAGTCATGGTGGAAATGAATTTGAGTGTGTAAAGCCAGGTATAGATGATTTCACCGCTGGCGATACCTGGAGTAAACAAGACCTGACACGTCTCACACCAAAACTACGACCGGTAAAAGGAGATATTCTGTGGCATGGCAAAGTTTACTGTGGAAATGTGTATCATGGACAGGGGGATGCAAATCAATTCAGTGATCAGGAGCTGATAAATTGGATTAGAACCTGTAACCAGCAGGGGGGTGTCTGTACCCTCGACTGGCCATTCGATCCAAAATCCGGACTAATTAAGGATTTTGGTATAAAACAGATGAAGACGATCGGAAATGCAATAAAATGATAGTTTCATTTTGGGAAATGGATTTTTTTTCAATTTACAAGGATACATTTCGATGTAAACAAGCTGAACGATGACGCACAAAAGGTATCTGATAATATTGTTGCTATTTTTTCTGACTGCAATAACATTCATGGATCGTATCTGTATTTCGACCGCAAGCGATCAGATAATGGCAGATCTTAAGATAAGCTCGCAAATGATTGGTTATATCTTTGCTATGTTTGCCTTAAGTTATTCACTGTTTCAGATTCCTTCAGGCTGGTTTGCCGACAAATATGGTCCAAAAAAACTATTGACATTCGTTGTATCCTTCTGGAGTGTTTTTACAGCATTGACCGGATTAGCATGGAACGCAGTTTCAATGCTTTTTTTCCGATTCTTCTTTGGAGCCGGGGAGGCAGGAGCATTTCCTGGCTCAACAAGTGCAGTCTATAATTGGGTACCAGCAAAAGAAAGAGGAATTGCTAATGGCATTTTCCATTCTGGTGGTCGTGTGGGTGCAGCATTATCATTAGTTTTCATGCCCTGGTTAATTCATATTGTCGGATGGCGATGGATGTTCATAATAAACGGGATAATCGGTTTCATCTGGATGATTATCTGGTTGCTTTGGTTCAGAAACCAACCCGGAAAACATCCGGGAGTCAACGAATTGGAATGCCAGTACATTGAAGAGGGATTATCAGATACACAAAGAGTTGGAGAAAAAATACCTTTTGGTGTTGTAATAACATCATCAAATATGGCCCTCGCCATGTTCCAATATTTTGCTAGCGGACTGACTTTTTTCATCAGTCTCTCATGGTTGTTTCCCTATATGAAAAGTCAGTGGGGTGAGAACGCCACGGTGTATGCACCTATCCCGCTCGTTCTAGGTATGTTTGCCCATTGGATTTCAGGGTCACTTATTACGTTATTATATCATAAAGGTTACCATGTTGCATCTAGAAGAATTCCTGCAATAGTTGGATTCGCTCTGGCTGCTACCGGACTCATTTTATGCACTCTTATTACAAACATTTCAGCTTTAGCTTTTATAACCTGCTTTGGTATAGCAGTTTTTGGTGTTGAAATGACAATAGCGCCCAGCTGGACATTCTGTATGGATATCGGGGGTAAAAGTTCAGGAGCCGTCTCAGGAACAATGAACATGCTTGGTAATGTTGGTTCTGCAACAAGCGCAATTATTTTTCCGTTTTTCATTGCCAATGTTACGATACCTATTTTTGCAGAAAATGCAGGTTCAGGAAATTCATTCTTCATCCTGGCTGCGGTCCTGAATATCCTTGGGATGTGTTCGTGGATGTTCATGAATCCATTGAAAAAGCTGAATACCTCAATGCCAAAAGAAAAGATCAGACTGAGGGTAATTATCATGATTGCCTCAATACTGATAGCATTCATCGGACTTTATATCTATAAAACATTCTTTATGAAACCCTAAAGTGGAACTTAATGATGAATTTTAATTAGAAGATTTATAGAACACTGAGTTTTTTATGATAAGTTAATAGAAATTTAAAAGGAGGTAATTATGCCAGTTATTAATGTTCTTGATGTTAAGTCAGTTAAAATTGAAGGACCTTATGAAAGAGTAATAAGAGTCCTACTAGCACCTGATACACAGGATCTTGTAAAAGATATGAGTATCAGTCATTGTGTCATTTCACCTCATAGCTCAACAGATCTGCACCATACGCATCCTGGAGTCGAGATGATGTTTATTATGACAGGGTTTGGAGAATGCGCAATTGGAGATAAGATGCACAAGATCGGTCCTGGGATACTTATGATATGTCCGCCGAATTCACCTCACGATATAAGGAACTATAGTGATGAGACGATGAGTCTTGTTGCAATGTTTGCTCCTGCAGAAACATCAAAACAGATTTATGAAAGGGCTGAAAAGGCTTCAAAAGCTAAGTAATAATTATTTGGGGAAATGGGAATTAATAGAACTGACAGGTTTTTTAAACCTGTCGGTTTCTATTAATAAATAAAATTATTTTTATAACAGCTATACCTTACTTTCTGACATGGTATAGGTGTCTAATAATACTTACTATGACAAAAGATGAATTTATGGTTGCCCGGAAGGAAGCTGCCAGAATGATCCTCGCTTCCGGAATTAAGATGTCCCAAACAGAAGCTGAAAGTATCGAGGTAGTCGATTTTGGACTCAATGATCTAAAAAAGGAAGGTGCGCAAATATTGACGCTGGTTCAGACAGAACGGATTAGTGTTAAGGTTATTGCATTATTTTCTGGTCAGACAGAACCGGAGCATTGGCACCCACCTGTGGGAGACGATCCCGGCAAAGAAGAAACAATAAGAGTGGTTAAAGGAACATTGTATTTATATCAGTCCGGACCAGACACTCTTAAGGAAGGACACATACCTGAAAATAAAAGTAATGTTTATACATGTAAGAATGAACTAGTTATGAAAGTGAACGACCAGGTCACCTTTGAACCGGGAACGAGACATTGGTTCCAGTCCGGCATTGAGGAAGTAGTAATTTACAGCTATTCCACGATAGCCCGCGATATAATGGATAAATTTACTGACCCGGATGTGATCAGAATTTCGAAGATCAAGTATTAATAAACGCTGGAGATTTAACTGGTGTTAAAAGATCATAGGATTTGACAAATTATTAAAGAAAGAGAATCAAATATCTGAACGCTATGGGAAATTTAATAATCAGGAAAACTTTGTCACTCGAGGGTGCAAAAAAGCTGGCAGCACGGGCGGTTCAAAAGGCCACTGAATTGGGAGTCGGAGCAGCAATTGCCATTGTGGATGCCGGAGGACATCTGATATATTTCGAAAGACTTGACGGTACAATTATTGTTTCGGCAAATATTACAATCGGCAAAGCAGTTACCGCTCTCACTTTTGACCGTCCGGGTAAAGTCCTGGAAGAAGCAGTGTCAGTCGAAAGGAAAGCAATGATGGCGAATTTCGGAATTACCACGATGGTTCCATTGATGGGCTCATACCCGATAAAAGCTGCCGGAGAAACGGTCGGTGCAATCGCAGTGGGAGGTACAGCTAAAGGCGCAGGCGAAAATGATGAGATAATTGTTCTGTACGCTCTTGAAAATTTTGCTGATTCTTAAAAATGTCCAAGAGAAAAAGCAGAGGAAAATCCTTGAGAATGACTATTGATGCATATTGTTGTTAAATCAAATATTTTAGAAAGATGAAAATTAAAATACTCGTTTTATTTTCTTTAACTTTTCTTGCTTGTTATAGGAAACCAGCATTTAATGAAAAAGATTTCAAAATGGATCTACGATATGCACCCATCTGGGGACAGACTTCTATCTGCCTGCCTGATGAAGTTCAGAAAACAATCGTAGACGACAAAGGATTAATTTACTACGATTTTTTGAGGACTGGACCATTTAACGGTTGTAATATTTCTATTTCTGCCGGAATGGATTCGCTGGAAGCCGTAGGCGTATCACAACATCTTTATTCTTCCAAAGTGCCTATACTTCAAACCTCATTCGAAAAGAACCATATACTTTTTTCAACTGATATCTTTGCAGCTGCCCCAGCCTTGAAATCTTCACCACAGGATAGTTGCGAACTGTCAAAAGGATTCGTAGGATTTCCTCACAATGACTTATTAATTGTAAATATAGGCAACAAGTCAGGCAGAGACACTTCGATAACTCCAAAACTATTTATCAATTCCGTGTATCCAATAAAGGTAAGTAAGGATAAAAAATCACTATCGATTGATAACAGGATTACCGTCTCCTTACCTAACGGTGTTGCCTCGGTAATTGAAAAATCTATCAGATCAAGTCATTCTTATACTTTTAAATTCGGCCAAATACCACTTAAACCGGGTAGCAAGGTTGCGATTGCATTTGCAATTAACATTGGTAGCAAGGCTGTTCAAATTCCTTCTTCAATGAGTGATGCTAATGATTACAAAAAGAAAGCTATTTCATTCTGGAATACTTATAAGTTCCCATATGATCGTATTGTAGTTCCCGATAGTAATATTCAAAATCTAATTTATTCCTGTATCCGCAATATTTATCAGGCACGCGAGATCAAGTATGGGCTGCCGGCATTTCAGGTAGGTCCGACAATATATCGTGGTTTATGGATTATCGATGGTTCATTTCTTCTTGAGTCAATGACATATTTGGGCCAGGTTCAGGATGTGAGAAACGGGATTGAATACATGCTTGGCTTTCAGAAAAAAAATGGTTCTTTTTTGATTATAGGTCGTCATTGGAAAGAAACTGGAATAGTATTATGGGTTATAAAACGCCATGCACAATTAACTGGCAACATGAAATGGCTCGAATCAAAATGGGGCAATGTAGAAAGGGCTGTAGATTTTATCGATTCTATGCGTTATAGTACAATGAAAGATAAAAACGCACCAAATTATGGTCTGATTCCCCCCGGTTTCAGTGATGGTGGACTCAACAAAAATGTTTATGAGTTTACCAATGTATACTGGACATTAAACGGACTTAAATCAGCAGTGGATATTGCTGTAATGCTCAATAAGGATAAGGAAGCTGGATTATGGAAAGCCAAATATGATACAATGTTTGCGGCATATCGAAAAGCTGCAACTAGAAGTTTGAAAACCGATTCCTGCGGAAATCGAGCAGTACCAATTTATATGGTCGATAGCTGTCAGCTCCAGCGTGCACAGTGGGCATTCTGTCATGCAATATTTCCCGGGAAAATATTCAGCAACGATGATTCCCTTATGCATGGTACAATGAATATGCTTAAATGTAATGAGAGGGAAGGACTGGTTTATGAAACCGGCTGGCAGGATAAAGGCGTTTGGAATTATTTTGGATCATTTTATGCACATGCCTGGTTGTGGCTGGGTGAGGGTCAAAAAGCAGCTCAAACCATGTATGCTATGGCAAATCATGCGTCGCCCACACTCGTCTGGCGAGAAGAACAGCCGGTTAAATCGCTGAATTCTCGCAGCTATATTGGCGATATGCCCCACAATTGGGCAAGTGCAGAATTCATCAGGATGAATCGCCATTTTATAGCACTTGAAAGAGGAAAAGAGCTTCATTTGTTTGAAGGTTTGCCACCTACCTGGGTAAAGCCGGGGATGAAAACTGCTCTTAATGGCGTATATACCGAGTTTGGACTACTAGACGTTGAACTTGTAATTTCAGAGGATGGCAAAAAAGCCAATATTAAGGTAATGCTTAATAACACAAATCATCAATTGCCTACTTTAGTTATAATGCATCTGGATGTATTGAAGCATAATGGAACAAAATTAATCCGCAGACCAATATTCCCGATCAACGAAACTATCTCTTTATAAAACAATTCCGGAAAATTAATTATATGAAAGAAATTGAGAAAGAAGTTATGCAACCCTGGCAGCGGGTTATGATGGCAGTAAACCATAAAGAGCCTGACAGAGTGCCCTTTGACCTTGGAGCTACAGAATCATCTTCCATCAGTCTGAAAGCTTATTCGGTTTTGCGTCATCACTTTGGGCTCCCGGATAAGGAACCTGAGATACTGAGTTTCGGTGGTCAGCTTGCACAACCGGACACTGACATTTGTAAATTACTTGGTGTGGATACAAGAAGGATAACCCGCAACAATCTTTCATCATGGAAACTGGTCGTTAAGGAGAACGAAGACGCAAAGTGGTTTAGCGATGAGTGGGGTGCTATATGGAAGATGCCTAAAAAAGATGGTCATTACTTTGATATGGTTGCCAATCCGCTTAGAGGAGCTGATTTTGATGCGGTACATTCTTATAAATGGCCAGATGGCAATGATCCGGCTCTAGCTAAGGAACTTGCTGATTATACTAAAAAAGTTTTCTCCGAATCTCATGCCGCCTTGGTTCTTGACGCAAGAATTGGAAACGGGTTTTTTCATACAGGCGCTATTCTTGAAGGTTACGAGGACTTTTTTGTTGATCTTGCTTACGATCCCGATAAGGTTAATTATATCATGGACCATATTCTGGAATTAAAACTCAATTATTTCAATACTCTGCTTGAAGAAATAGGTAACCAGGTGCATATTATAAGGGAATTGGATGATCTGGGCAGTCAGCAGGGTCTGCTCATCTCACCTGAAATGTACCGTGAATTCATTAAACCCCGTGAAAAGAAATTGTTCGAATTCATCAAAAGAAAGGCCCCAGGTGTAAAGATTCTCTTCCACTCCTGTGGAAGTGTTTATGATATCATCCCCGACTTGATAGAGATAGGAGTAGATATTCTGAATCCTGTCCAGGTGACTGCAGCTTCAATGGATTCAGCAAGATTAAAAAGGGAATTCGGAAGCGAAATAACTTTTTGGGGAGGAGGCATAGATACACAGCAGGTCCTTCCCCATGGTACGCCACAGGAAGTGAGGGACGAAGTAAAAAGGCGTATCGATGACTTTGCACCTGGAGGAGGTTTTGTTTTTGCGACGGTTCATAATATTCAGGAAGATGTGCCGGTAGCGAACGTTATAGCTCTCTGGGAAACCCTCATGGAGTATGGAGTCTATCATTTGTGACATGGGGCATATTTTAAACTTTGGTAGTTCTTACATTTACTTCTGCTAAATGTGGAAATCAAAACAAAAATGTAGCTGCAGAAGATCACTTTAATTAAAAATTTTAATTCTCTTTTTCAATTTTGACGGGTTTAAAGCATTAAATAAATTTTCAAAATAATAGTTGACTATAAAATCTAAATGATTATGAGTGACATCCTCAATAAATTAGCACAATGTATTGAATATGGAAAAATTAGTAAAGACTGTCCCTATCCGCCAAATATGAAAGATCAGAATGGTGCAGATGAATTGACAAAGCTGGCTCTCGAAAATGGGATCAGTCCTGATGAAATTTTGGAAAAATCATTGATACCTGCTATGGCAAATGTTGGCAATAAGTTTAGCAGGATGGAGATTTATGTTCCGCAAATGTTGATGTCTGCAAAAGCTATGAGTAGCTCAATGATCCATATCAAGCCATATTTTATATCTGGAGAAACAAAAAGAAAGGGAACATTTATTATTGGAACGGTTACTGGTGATTTGCACGATATAGGTAAAAACCTAGTTTCTATGATGATAGAAGGGGGTGGTTGGGAAGTCATTGATCTTGGAGTTGATGTGGGTGAGGTAAAATTCCTAGAAGCGCTTAATAAAAATCAAAATGCGGTAATTGGTTTGTCTGCTCTCCTCACAACTACAATGGAAAACATGAAAAACATAGTTCTCGCAATAAAAGAAAAATATCCAAATTCAAAAATTCTTGTTGGAGGTGCTCCTGTTACGAATGAATATTGCAAAAAGATCGGAGCTGATTTTTATTCACCTGACCCTCAGGGCGCAGTGAATTATCTGAAAAAGCTTGTATCCTGATCTATTAGAATTAGGATGATTTTAAGTTGACAATCAATGATTAATATTAATGTAAATGAGATATAGGATATTTAATGGACTTTTTATTTTACTTTTTATTTCCTTTCAACAATTAAAGGCATCAAATTCTTCTAATTTGTTTCAA
>PLLX01000249.1 GCA_003141415.1 Bacteroidales bacterium | reverse complement strand
TATCCGGCTGAAGCCTATCACCAGGGTTATTATTTTAAAAACGGCAAAACACCATATTGCCACGTATACACCAAAAGATTCTGAAATTTGGCAATAGTAGAGACAGCCAACCTGGGCATCTCTATATAATTTATATATCTAACGGGCATTTATTGTATTTTACGATGAAAAAGTAACTTTTTTCTTACCGGAAAGTCAGACAATCAATTAACTTTAACAAGTTTTAATTGAATTTTTTCCGGGGAAATGAATTTAAAAAACAAAAATCAGACTTTTGTTAAACGAAGGACCAAACTCTGGTTAATTATTGCAGGCTTTATTATAGCCCTGATATTTCTGAAATCGGGTAAAGCCGTAGTCTCCTATACATCTTCCGACAAATATTGTGTTTCATGCCATATTCACCCAATGGCTGATCAGAACTGGAAGCTGTCGCCACATTATAATAATCGAACAGGGAATATTGTCCATTGTATTGATTGTCACCTTCCTCCCGAGGGACACGGATATCTTTTTGCCAAAGCAAAACATGGGTTTAAGGATGTATATGGGTATTTCTTTAAGGATAGTGCAAAAATTAACTGGCAGGAGAAAAAGCTTCTCGAGAATGCAAAAGAATTCGTTTACGAAAAGTCATGCCTCGAATGCCATCAAAATCTTTTTCCTGTAAAATTATCTCTTGACGGGGGCAATGCTCACCTTCTTTACACAACCAGCACAGAGCCATTATCCTGTATTAACTGTCATCTTAATGTTGGCCATTTTGACAAAAATGCTCTTCATGCTCATAATACGAGTTTTGGTATTACGGTAACAGTTAATCAGGCAATGTATACGGAGCCTGCCAGGGTTGAGAAATTTGAAAATTTCAATGAAAAAATACCAGGAACTAATGTTTCATTTGATATGGTAGCAATACCGGGCGGAACATTCAAAATGGGTAGTCCTGATAACGAGCCATTACGTAAAAAAGACGAGGGCCCTTTACGGAAAGTTATTCTGTCAAAATTCTGGATAGCCAAAACAGAAGTGACATGGGATGAATACATGGCCTTCTTCAGAGCTACCGGTTC
This sequence comes from Bacteroidales bacterium, assembly GCA_003141415.1. GTDB lineage: Bacteria > Bacteroidota > Bacteroidia > Bacteroidales > VadinHA17 > LD21. The sequence goes on along the minus strand of PLLX01000249.1, from coordinate 41,500 downwards.
TCAGGGAAGAACAGAAGGACAGGTCGTTACCAGAAAGAACGTTGATGCTATCAGCGGAGCAACTCCTCCATGGGGCGCTCCTGACCAGGGTTGGGGAAAAGGCTCCAGACCGGCAATTACAATGACGTGGCATGCAGCTTATGTATATTGTCAGTGGCTTTCGAAAGTGACAGGTAAAAAGTACAGGTTGCCGACTGAGGCTGAATGGGAATATGCCTGCCGTGCCGGAACTGAAACACCATATTTTTTTGCTGGCAACCCAAGAGATTTTACATCCTCAGGTTTATTAAAGAAGATTTTTGGCCCCGATACCGCCGGAATTGCTTCGAAGGTAGTTTATAAGGTAAACAGTAATTCAAAAACTAAAGAGCCTCAATCGGTAAAAGGAAATCCTTTCGGTTTGAAAAACATGTCAGGAAACGTTGCGGAATTTTGCCTTGATTTCTATTCTCCCGATACATATAAAGAAGATTCAACACTAGCTGTTAATCCACGTGGTCCTGCCAGCGGACAGGAACATGTTATTCGGGGAGGTTCTTTTAAGAGTGATGCGAAGGATGTTAGAAGTGCATCACGTGATTTCACTAAAACAAAGACATGGCTTGTTACAGATCCCCAGATGCCTAAGAGCATATGGTGGTACTCAGATTGTATTGATGTGGGATTCAGGGTAGTATGTGAAGCTGATAGCACTATAGAAAAATAAAAAGAATATTTTAACAGGAAATATATGCAGAATCTTGACAGAAGAAAATTCATTGGAAGAACAGCACTTGCAGGTCTTGGAATAGCAGGTGCAGGAGCATTGATAACAGCATGTAAAAGGAAACCGGATGCTGAAGTTTTAGGTCTTCCTCCAATACTTAATGGTGCACCAAAAGGCAAAAAATTAAGAGCCGGACTGGTTGGTTGCGGCGCAAGAGGTACCGGAGCAGCAATTAATTTTATAAGCTCAGGACCTGATCTTGAGATCATTGCTCTTGCAGATGTTTTTCAGGATAAAATTGATGCGTGTCGCGAAAGATTCGCATCCTTCAAACTGCCGATTCCGGCGGAAAACTGTTTTATAGGACTTGACGGGTATAAAAAGCTGATGGCTATTAATGAAGTTGATATTGTTATTCTGGCCACACCATGTAAATTCCGTCCTGAACATTTTCTTGAAGCTGTTCAGAATAATAAACATGCATTTCTTGAAAAACCTGTAGCTGTTGATCCGGTTGGCATACGTTCGATAATTACTACGGCTAAAAAAGCTGCTGCGATAGGATTGTGCGTTGTAACAGGTACACAGCGTCGTCATCAGGAAGATTATATCGAAACCTATAAACAGGTTGTTGGTGGTGCCATCGGAACAATAACTTCTGCTAAAGCATACTGGAATCAGGATCATGTATGGTTCCGTGAACGGGAAAAAGGATGGAACGATATGGAATATATGATCCGTAACTGGAACAATTTCTGCTGGTTATGTGGTGATCATATTCTCGATACACATGTACATAACATAGATGTGATCAACTGGTTCCTTGGTAAACACCCTGAAAAAGCAATAGGATATGGTGGCAGGGCACGCAGGGTTACCGGTGATCAGTATGACTTCTTCAGCATAGACTTTGATTACGGTACCGGTGTCAGCTCGCATAGTATGTGCCGACAGATAGACAGTTGCGCTAATGGAACAGGAGAGATTATTATGGGTACTGAAGGTTATACAAATTGTGCTAATTCAATCTACGATCTGAAAGGAAAAGTAAAATGGCAGTTTGAATATCCGAAAGATGAGAACGGGAATGCCACGAATGCAGTTAAAATTCCTCCATACGTACAGGAACATATGCATCTTGTTCATGCTATTCGCACAGGAAATTATGTGAATGAAGCAGAACAAACAGCAATTTCGACATTAACTGCAATAATGGGAAGGACCGCAGCTTATACGGGTCGACTCATTACATGGGACGAGATATTCAAATCCGATATGGACCTTGGTCCTAAAAAAATTGAGATGGGGCCCGTTGATATGGTATTCGAAACACCTGTTCCAGGCACTCCAATAGCCATTTAATATTTAAGTTATTATTTTCCGGCATAATTTTAAACAATTTATTATGGCAAACAAATCATCAAGAAGAGATTTCGTTAAACGGTCAGCTGCACTTGTTGCAGGTACTTTTGTGCTTCCGCAAATCATTCCATCTTCAGCCTTTGGTATGGGAAGAAGGATTGCTCCAAGCGATCGTATAGTGATTGGATCAATAGGCGTCGGGTCGCAAGGTACGAGCAATATGATGGACTTTCTGAAGCTCAAAGATGCCGTGCAATTCGTAGCTGTCTGTGATGTGGATACACTTCACCTGTCAAAAGCCAAAGAAACCATTAACCTTGCGAACAAAAACAGTGATTGCCGTACATATGGCGACTACCGCGAATTCCTTGAAAAGGAGAAACTCGATGCTGTTTCAATTGCTCTTCCTGATCATTGGCATGGGATAATTTATTCAGCTGCTGCTAATAAAAAAATAAATGTTTATGGTGAAAAACCAATATGCCGTACCATAAAAGATGGCCAGACTATTGTTAATGCTGTAAAAAAGAATAATATTATCTGGCAGACAGGAAGCTGGCAGCGCTCTGTCGCCAATTTCCACCGGGGAGCAGAACTTGCAATAAATGGCAGGGTAGGCAAAATAAAATATATTGAAGTAGGACTTCCGGATGGAAACAAAGGTATTGGAACTCCACCTGTAAAGCCGGTTCCTGCCGAACTGAACTGGGAAATGTGGCTTGGACCAGCATTAAAAGTGTCATACCGTGGTGTTTCACATTGGGATTGGCGCTGGATACTCGATTATTCGGGCGGACAGTTGACTGACTGGGCAGGGCACCATATAGATATTGCCAACTGGGGAGCCGGTCTTGAACATACTGGTCCGGTTGAAATTTCAGGTTCAGGTGTTTACCCGTTTGAAGGAATATTTAATGTTCCTGTTGAATATGATTTTCTTTGCAAATATGCTAATGGGATTGAAATGCGCGTAGCTAATGCATCGAGGTTACCTCTGGGAATGGGAACTACATGGCATGGAGATCAGGGATGGGTTCATGTTGACCGCGGAGACATAATTTCAGCTTCTGATCCTAAAATCCTTAATGAAGTCATAGGAGAGAATGAGATCAGGCTTTATAAAAGCGATAACCATTGGCAGAATTTCATCGAGTGCGTTAAATCAGGAAAACCGACAATTGCTCCTGTTGAGGTAGCGTACAGGGCGATATCTGTTGCCTTACTAGGTGAAATTGCAATGACTACAAGGCAAACAATTAAATGGGATCCAGATAAAGAAGAAATAATAGGTAATACTAGGGCCACACGCCTTCTGAGTCGTCCTTATCGCCAACCATGGACATTACCAACAGTTTAAAAAGAAACCGATATGAAAAAACAATATTTACTTTTTATAATTGTAGCAGGTTTACTAACCTTATTTTCTGCATGTAAAAATCAAGCCGGTTATAAAACGTTAATTATAACAGGCCAGAATAATCATAAGTGGAAAGCCAGTTCTCCTGTTCTGAAACAGATTCTTGACGAAACAGGTTTGTTTTCCTCAGAAATTATGACTACTCCCGAGAAAGGTGGAGATATGAAAACTTTTAATCCCGATTTTTCAAAGTATAAGCTGGTTGTTATCGACTATAATGGTGATTCATGGTCAGAAAAAACAAATAATGCATTCGTTGAGTATGTAAAAAACGGGGGTGGTGTAGTATTGTACCATGCTGCAGATAATTCTTTTCCTTCATGGAAGGAGTATAATGAAATGTCCGGTCTGGGCGGATGGGGAGACCGCAATCAGAAGGATGGTCCATATGTTTATTATAAGAATGATAAACTTGTTACAGACACTACTGCCGGGTTAGGTGGCTCGCATGGGAAGAGGAGAGAGTTTTTAGTCAGAGCCAGGATTACGGATCATCCGATAACGAGGGGTCTGCCTGTTGCCTGGTTGCATGGAACTGATGAATTGTACAGCCAGCTTCGCGGACCTGCTAAAAATATGCAAATCCTTGCAACTGCTTTTGCTGACAGTACTCTGGGCGGAGGTACAATGAGAGATGAGCCAATCCTTATGACAATAACATATGGCAAAGGACGGATATTTCATACTACAATGGGTCATGCAGATGAAGGCGGAGGACCATCGATGCACTGCGCGGGATTTATTACAACTCTTCAGAGAGGCGCAGAATGGGCTGTGACTGGTGATGTAACACAGAAAGTGCCATGGGATTTTCCAAGTGCTGCAGGAGTTGTTCTTCGTCCCGACTTTAAAGAGATGACACTCGATGAGGCATTCGCTAATATCGGAAACTATGATATTGCAAAAAGCACTAAATACCTCTCTTGTATACAGAGTCATATCCGTGATCTTGCAGGCGATGAAACAGGTACTCTTAAGATTGAAAAGATGATGGTGAAAGTCCTTTCAAACAATGAGGCTACTGTTGGAGCAAAGAAACTTTTACTTCGTGAACTTAGCTGGATGGGTTCTGATTATTCTGTTCATGCTATTAAGAATCTGGTATCAAATGCTGAGCTAAAGGATGAAGCTGAATTTGCACTTACAAGGCTTCAAAAATAATTATGCTTTCACTGGTAATACCCATATATAATGAAGAGAAACTGGTTGATGAACTGGTTAAAAGAACTATTTCATCAATTGAATCATTTATTACTGACTATGAGGTGATATTTGTTGATGATGGAAGTTCTGATCAGAGTCTTAAAAAAATTCTTGCATGTCAGAAAAATAACGGCCACATTAAAATATTATCTCTGTCGAAGAATTTTGGCCACCAGGCGGCTTATACCGCGGGTTTGGAATATTCTAAAGGTGACCTGGTTGCTATGATGGATGGTGACCTTCAGGATCCTCCTGAGCTGCTGGCCGAGATGTACAGAAAGATATGTGAGGAAGAATATGATGTTGTGAGTGGGAAAAGAATCGGAAGAAAGAGCAAAAACAGCCGGGATCTTTACGCAGTTTTATTCCATCTTCTATTTAAACATATTGGTGAAATAAAAAATATGGAGAATTCAGGAAATTACTCCATGATGAAACGCGAAGCTATTGATGCATTACTCTCTATGAAAGAAAAAGTCAGATACCTTCCCGGTTTGCGGACCTTTATCGGATTCAGACAGGGATATGTCGAATTTGTGAGAGATGACCGTTATAAAGGAAAACCGAAAATGAGTATACGTAAGCTGTTTGTCCTTGCAGCAGATGCTATTTTTTCATTTTCAAGGTTTCCGGTTCGTTTCTGTCTGATACTTGGTTCAATAGGCGCCCTGGTTTTTATGTGTGCCGGAATCTATGTTTTAATTGCAAAGGCATATGGATTTGCTGTAATTGGATGGTCATCGACCTTGCTAAGTATCTATTTTCTCGGCTCTATTCAATTGGTTTTCATGGGAATCCTTGGAGAGTATGTTTACAGAAACTATAAAGAATCGCAAAACCGTCCACTCTATTTTGTCAAAAAGTTCTATGATGGCGGTCCGGAAAAATGATGAGTGAGATACGATTAAAATATATCTTTAATTTTTCCTCGGCATTTCTTCTTGTTCTGATGCTGCTGTTAAGCAAAAATGCTGGCATCAGCTGTGATGAAGTCCTGCATTATAATCAATCTGTTTCAGTTTATAACTATTTTGCTACTCATGGTAAGGATCTTTCTGCGCTTAATACCCCGGTAACGAATTTGAAGTACTATGGCCAGTCTTATGATAACATTGTCACAATTCTGATTAACTGGTTTAAAATTGAAAATGTATATGGCTTTCGTCACCTGATGAGTACCATTGCGGGGTGGCTTCTTATTTTTGTAACAGCACTTTTTGCCATTTGGCTGGCAGACTATAAGGCAGGTATACTTGTACTTATCCTGTTCATTATTTCTCCGACTTTCATAGGTCACACACAAAACAACCTGAAAGATGTTCCATTTGCGCTGGCTTATACTTCAGGTACCTTTTTCATGCTAAAATTTCTTGTTTCAGGCAAGAAAAACTCTTATCGTGATTTAATATTTCTGACAGCAAGTATAGCTTTTTCGATCAGCATAAGGGCGGGCGGACTGTTACTGATTTGTTACCTGTTTTTTTTCTTTTTCATATTCTACATCTTTAAATACCTGAAAGAAAATAAATTAGATTTACTTGAAATCAGGACAAAGTTTTTTTGGATCTGTTTAATTAGTATTATTTCCTGGTTCCTTAGTATCTTATTGTGGCCCTATGCCCTTCATGGACCAGTTAAGAATGTTATTGAATCATATCGTGTTATGGCTCATTTCCCTGCAACTTTCCGCCAGATATTTGAAGGTAAAGTCGAATGGTCCGATTATATGCCATGGTATTATCTTCCTAAATCAATGTTAATTACTATTCCAATTACTGTCTTGACAGGTTTAGCGCTATCCTGTATTTTTATAAAATTAAAATTCAGTTCTGAAAAAACTCTCCTTTATGGTTTGGTAATTTTCACAGTTTTATTTCCGCTTGCTTTTGTGGTTCATGAGAAATCCAATCTGTATTCATCGTGGAGACAGTTTCTATTTATTTATCCGGGAATAGTATTGATTGCCTCTATCGGTTACCATCACTTTTATGAATATATAAAAAGCAGATATCTAAGATGGGCGATAGTTGTTTTAACTGGTGTACTGTCACTCCATCCCCTGAGGTTCATGTTAAACAATCCTCAATTTTATTATTTATATTATAATCAACTGGTTGGCGGATTAAAGGGCGCTTATTCAAATTATGAAACAGATTATTATTATATAAGTCAGACCGCAGCATCAAAATGGCTGGTTAATTATCTTAAACAAAAGAATGTCGGTGGCAAAATAAAGGTTAAGGCTACATATTCTGTAGAATGGCTGTTTCGCAATCATCCGGAAATTGAGACATCATATTTCAGGTATGAGGAGAGAAGCCAGTCTGACTGGGATTATGCGATTGTAGCTAACAGGTATATTTCTCCTTTCCAGTTGAGAAATAAAACCTGGCCACCTGAAAATGCTATACATATTATATACGCTGACAAGGTTCCTGTCGGTGCGGTTATAGAAAGGAAATCGAAAGATGATTATGCTGGTTATGTTGCCCTTATGGATGGGAGGAACAAGGAAGCGGTGAGATACTTTGAAAAAGCTTTAAAGATTGATGATCGTGATGAAATGATTTTTTATAATTTTGCAGCAGCTTTGTATAACGATGGACAGTATCAGAAGGCTGATTCAATTTTAAAAAGAGGTTTAGATATAAATCCTGAATTCGAGCCGATCCTTATGTACCTTGGTAACATTGCCAGAACACAGAACAGAACAGATGAGGCTATAAGATACTATGAAAGAGTTATTGAAGCCGACAGAAAATATTTTGAAGCATATGTCGGAATATCTGAATTATTGATAGACAGGGATATTTTACGGGCACGTAAATTACTTACAATATGTCTTAATATGAATCCCAGGTATAAGCCGGCAATTCTGGCACTGGCTGATACATATAGGAAATCAAACCCGGATATTGCTAAGAAATATGATGAACTTGCAAGTACAATTAAATAATTAATAAACAGTTTTAAGATGAAAAAATCAGTTTTAGTGTTTTCGATGACAATGCTTCTTATTTTTAGCGGTTTGAATGTGGCAGTAGGGCAGGAGCAACCAAAACCAAAGAAAGATACAGTTAACATGGACACCGATGCTAAACCAACTTATTATTATCCGGTTGAGGATGACAAGAAAGGGAAAAGTTCCGTTGCAACAATAGCGATTGTTGTCGGAGCAGTAGTTGTAGTGGGTGCTGCCGGTTTCTTTCTCCTCAAAAAGAAAAAGTAGTTAACATCCTTCTGGTCAATCTGTTAATTGGCTGAGAAAATGGATAAACTTAAAATATCGACTACTCAGTTTGAAAACCGGAGTGGCGACAAAGAATTTAATTTATCGAGAATTGAAAGTCTGGCACGGGAGGCCTCCCTTGAAGGTTCACATGCTATAGCTTTTCATGAATGTTCAGTTACAGGTTATTCATTTGCACGTCATCTCTCGAGAGAAGAGATGACAGATCTTGCAGAATTTATACCAGATGGATCAAGTATCAGAAGGCTGACAGAGATAGCGTCGAAAAACAATATTTATGTCCTGGCAGGACTCTTTGAGAAAGACATAGAAAAAAAATTATACAAGACATATGTATGTGTTGATAAAAATGGTTTGGTAGCCAGTTTCAGGAAATTGCATCCTTTTATAAATCCCAGCTTAACTCCGGGTGACAGTTATTGTCTATTTGATCTTAATGGCTGGAAATGCGGAATTCTTATTTGTTATGATAACAATATTATAGAGAATGTACGTGCAACAACTCTTTTAGGGGCAAACATCATTTTCATGCCTCATGTTACAATGTGTACTCCGTCAACACGTCCCGGAGCTGGATTTGTTGATCCAAAATTATGGGATAACAGAGAAACTGATCCGACCTCGCTCAGATTAGAATTTGACGGTATGAAAGGGCGGGAGTGGCTAATGAAATGGTTACCCTCAAGAGCTTATGATAATGGCATTTATGTTGTGTTTTCAAATCCTATCGGAATGGATGACGACCAGTTGAAGAATGGTTGTTCAATGATTATAGATCCATTTGGGGACATCTTAGCTGAATGCCGGACGCTGGGTGATTGTTTTGTTACAGCAACACTTACTCCCCAAAAACTTACCCAGGCAGGAGGGTACAGGTATATAAAAGCCAGAAGGCCTGATCTTTATAAGGACATTATTGGCCAACCTCATAGTCCGGAACAAAAAGTTATCTGGTTTAATTCAGACCAGTCATCAAGAGTTGTCAAAAAAAGGCATTAACTGTCCTGATTTTCCTTTATGCTACTTTGTGATCATGTGTGGCTCAGTGATTTAGCTTTAACCACAAAGGCACTCAAAGGCTTTCACGAAGATCACATAGGGCTTTTTAGACAATCCTATCCATAAGATAATACCCTTTCCGTTTATCTTTTTCCTTTTATCTTTTATCTTATTACACTTTTACCCAGACATTTCCTCCCTTGTTAGAATCAACCACAGAGTGGATGAACTTCATACCTCTTACTCCATCATGAACAGTCGGGAATTCCCCCGGGTTAAATTTTTCACCTCTGATTGATTTTGCTGTACCTTTATAAATATTTGCAAGAGCCTCATAGATACCTTCAGGATGGCCTGCAGGCATTGTCTGACTGTTCTCCGCAAGCTGATCATTAAATCCATGAGCCGGTTTAAATATTTTGGTTGGTTCTGAATCGCTTAACATATAGAGATAGTTAGGGTCTTCCTGTGCCCATTTGAGGCTGGCTTTTGATCCGTAAACCGCAATAGTGAGATTATTCTCCTCTCCTCCACAAACCTGGCTGGCTCTTATAACTCCTTTCAGATTTTTACTGAAACGCAATAAAACAGTTCCATCAAGGTCAAGCTGGATATCCTCTTTAACCGGATTAAGATCTGAGAGTACCTCTTTCACTTCAAGTCCTGTAGTATATTCGATAAGATTAAAGGCATGTACACCGATATCACCCATACAACTGCTGGCACCTGCATATTTTGGATCCAGTCTCCAGACTCCGGTTATCCTGCTGCCGGTTCCATGAATTATTGAATTGATCCAACCCTGATAATACTGAGCATCAATACGTTGGATTGTGCCAAGAAGGCCCTTCGATATAATATCCCTCATCTGCCGGATCATAGGATATCCAGTGTAAGTATGAGTCAGCGCAAATGTCAACTTCTTTTCAGTAACCATTTTTTCCAGCTCTTCTGCTTCACTGACAGTCATTGTCATTGGCTTTTCACAAACCAGGTTAAATCCGGCATTCAGAAGACTTTTAGCAAAAGGGAAATGCAGAGCATTTGGTGTAACTATTGATACAATCTTCATACGAGTATCAATTGGTAAAGCTGACTCTGCTTTTATAAGGTCCTCTACACTTTTATAACAACGGTCAGAACTGATGTCTTCATTCTTAGCAAACTGCTTGCTCTTTTCATAGTCGGCATCAAAAACACCGCCTACAAGTTCGAAGTCGTTACATATCCTTGAAGCACGGCGGTGTGCGTCTCCGATGAATGCCCCAATGCCGCCCCCAATCATACCCATTTTTATCTTCTTCATAATTTTTACTTTTATCTTTTTACTTTTGCCTTATTATACTTGTTTCCACTTCCCGGTTTTCAACCCTCCATTCCCCAAATGTGGGGGGCTTTGAAATCAAACTCAACTCTTAACCCCCACCCCTCACGGAGGGGGGCTTTGAATTTCTCATTTTTTTTAGCCCCCCTTGGGTGGGATGGGGGGTAAGATCCACTACACGTGTTTCCTCTTCCATAAATGTAGAAAGATGAAGGAGACAATCAAAACAGCCGGTACCAATGCGACAAATCTTAATGTGTGTTCACCACCTGTAAGCTGAGCTGCAGCCCATGCTCCCGCTTCTTTAGTTCCTGCAAGTGCTGATTTTAAGACCTCAGCAGTTTGCCCCGAAGGAACAGCTTTAAAGGTTTGTGCATCAAATATTGCACCGAGAACAGGCTGAGCAATTGCACCACCCAGAAAGCCGATACCGCCCATAATAGCGAGACCCAGAGCACCACTCTGAGGAATATTTTCAGATACAAATCCCAGCATAGATGGCCAGAAAAATGCTACTCCCAATGCGAATATTCCTGCAGATGCAAATACCATTGCTCCGCTGGTATATCCCATCAGAATACATCCTGTAAAAGCCAGGATTGAAGATGTGAGTAATACAACTGTTGATTTAAAATTATGTATCAGGGTACCTCCAAACTGACGGGTAAGAGCCATTATCCCTGATATCCAGACAAGGAGAAGAATGGGATTATGGGAAACATTTGCAAGTAATGCTGCAATCCATTGGTTTGTTCCGAGTTCCGTACCACCTGTCAGGATCATACAGCAGGCCATGAAAATAAATAACGGACTCACACATGCTTTTAACATGTCTTTATAACTAAATCCTGAGACAACTCGTTCTGTTTGCGGAAACTGCTTATTAAGAAACATATACCCGTAGGTAAAAGTTGGCAGGAGCATTACACCCATTGCATAACGCCAGTTTAAAAGTCCTATTTTATTAAAAAGAAAGACTATAAGTCCACCAATCACAATTCCGGTAGGGAACCATGCATGGAAACGGTTAAGCCGACGTGTTTTCTGATCTGTGTACATGCTTGTAATCAAAGGATTACATGCAGCCTCCACGCTGCCGTTTGCAATCCCGATCAGCAATGTGGAAATGAACAGCGACCAGAACCCTGTTGCAATAATTGTAAGTATTATTCCTGCAACATGACAGAAGAAAGCAATCGAAATGATCCTTCCTATACCAATGATATCAACCAGTGGTCCGCCGAAGACCATTGCCAGGGTAAAGCCCCAGAATGCGGTACCCACAATCCATCCCACTTCAGTATGGGTAAGGTTGAATTCTGTTGCCCATGCCTGAACAAATGAACCCCTGGTTGCAAAGGCTAATGCAGTAACAACTAATGCAACACAACTTGCATTAAATAATTGAGTTTTTTTAATAGTCTCCATTTTGAGGTTAAGGTTAAGGTTAAGTTTGAGATTAAGTTAATTGACGGTTCATTTTTTTTCAAAAGCTGCGTCGAATGCAATATTTGAAGAAGGGAAGTCAACCTTGCGTACAAATTCACATGCCTCTTTTGCTCCGAATTCCCTGTCCATTCCGCTATCTTCCCATTCAACTGATAACGGTCCATTATACTTGATCGTGTTAAGTGCCCTGATAATCTCTTCAAAGACAATGTTTCCATGACCAAGACTTCTGAAATCCCAATAACGACCCAGTGTTCCGAATTCAGTATGACCACCGAAAACACCTGCATCAGTTGGTACTTTGGACCAGCCAACATCTTTCATGTGTACATGGAAAATTTTATCGGCGAATGTGTAAATAAATTTCACGTAATCAACACCCTGATAACCAAGGTGTGAGGGGTCAAAATTAAACCCGAAGTCAGGATGGTTATTAACAGCCTTCAGAGTTCTTTGTGCTGAAGCTATATCAAACGCAATTTCAGTAGGATGGGCTTCGAGGGCGAAGTGAATTCCAAGTTTATGATATTTATCCAGAATTGGTATCCAGCGAGTTGCGAAGTCTGTGTATCCTTTATCTATCATAGCCTGAGGAACCGCGGGGAATGAGTAGAGTAGATGCCAGACAGAACTTCCGGTAAAGCCGGTAACGGTATCAACTCCCAGCCTTTTGGCAGCTTCCGCTGTTCTGATCATCTCCTGGGCCGCTCTCTGACTAACACCTTCCGGATCACCATCTCCCCAAACATAATCTGGTAAAATGCTTTTGTGCCTTTCATCAATGCGATCACAAACGGCCTGACCCACGAGGTGGTTTGCAATTGCAAATACTTTAAGTCCGTACTTACCAAGAGTTTCTCTCTTTTTACGACAGTATTCCTCATCAGCTTTATTTACCTCAAAGTGATCACCCCAGCATGCTAATTCCAAACCATCATAACCAAATGATTTAGCTTTCTTGCATAAAGTCTCAAATGGCATGTCTGCCCATTGACCTGTAAATAGTGTAATCGGTCTGCTCATAATTGTATGTTTTATTTAAAGTTAGCGGTTTTTTCTGGTCAGACGTCCGAAGACCGTAGTCCGTAGTTCAAAGTCAGACTTCCGACTTCCGACTCTCAAATTCTATAACAAGTTTAATAATCATTCTCCTGAAAAACAATTTTTATTGGCTATAATCCTTTCTCTTATAATGAAGGAACTCTTCCAGGAGTCCATGGCGCTTTAATTGCATCAAGCTGTTTGTCAAGATTCTGAAGATCCTGACCCGCCTTTTTAACCCTTTCCATAATTGGTGGAAATTCAACCTTAAGGATATCCAGCTGGTCCTTTGCAATTGTCGTTATATCTCCGCTTGTTCCATAGCTTGCAGATGCCATCTCACTTAGTCTATTGGTAAGCGGCATATCCATTGGAGGAAGTTCCTCCTCACTGGCTTTTGCCTGAGGACCATTAAATATGAATATAATCTTATTTAGCTCATCATTTATTCTTCCGGCTTCTTTCATCATTTCCGGAGAAGCTCCCGGAGTCTCATGAATTGCCTGCATAATTGCATTAGTTTTATTTACAAGTTCAGTCGTATAACTTATGGTCCCGTACATACTTCTTGAAAAATCTGTTGCTTCACTGATCCATGCATATTTAGCCTTCAGGTTTGTTGAAGGGAAAGTAGCCAGATTAAGAGGTTTACAAATAAATGGTACAGGAGCAGCAAGTTCTCTTGTTTCGCCCTTAGCAAATATTGAAAGAGATACTTTATAATTTCCGGGCATAACCTGAATACCTGCATCTCTTCTAGGAATGTTTGCACCTAGAGGATCGTATTTTAAAGTAGTTACCGGATTGATTGGTTCATAGGTAAAGTTCCATGTGATCCTGTTTACTCCTTTATCTGCTGATTTATACATTTTTTTTATGATGTTGCCATCCTCATCGGTTATTGTGAATATTAAATACGGCTTTATCTCTTTATTTTCTGCGTCAAGATCCGTGATGGTTGGTTGAGGTATTGGTTCTCCTTTTTCAAAAAGTGCTTTTTCTTTTTCCTGCCTTAGCGCTTTTGCTGTCTTTGGAACATCCTTCACAAAATACGCAAAGGTGGAACCAAATTCCGGGTTTGGTGCCTTGAAATACATTGAGCCCTGATTATCAAACCCATTGGATTGGACATACATATTGGCGTCTTTTATTGGGAAGATATAACCTTCTTTATCCAGCATTTCTTTTTTGAAGTTCCTCAATGGCGAATAATCATCAAGAATATACAGCCCTCTTCCGAATGTAGCTATTACAAGGTCACATTCACGCTCCTGGAGAGCTATGTCGCGGACAGCGATGGTAGGTAACCCTGTTTTGAATTCAATCCATTCATAACCGCCATCTATAGAGAAATAGAAACCGAATTCGGAACCTGAAAAAAGAAGATTGGGATTAATATTGTCCTGCTGTATTGTATGAATAGTACCGTTAACAGGAAGCTTGTTAGTTATTGCTGTCCATGTTTTTCCTTTGTCTGAGCTCTTTAATATATATGGTTTGAAATCGTCATTCAGCATATTATTAAACGTTGCATAAACCACATTTTCATCAAACTTATCTGGAAGGATGTCGCTTACATAAGTATATTCGGGAATCCCCGGGAAGCTGGTGTACTTTGTCCAGTTCTTACCACCGTCTTCAGTGACTGCAATTACACCATCGTCGGTACCGGCATATAAAAGGTCCTTCTTCACCTTTGATTCCGAAAGAGTAACTATCAGTCCCCAGAGTGATGTTGAAACATCTTTCGCCACAGCATCAATACTCCAGTATTTTCCCATTACCTTAAACTGGTTACGATCCTCGTTTCGTGTAAGGTCCTCAGATATTACATCCCAGCTATGGCCCCGGTTATCACTTCTGAATACCTTATTTGCTGCCATATAAATCCGTTCTCTCTGATGCGGACTAATTATAAGCGGAGTATCCCAATACCAGCGATAGGTCTTTTCTCCTTTTCCGGGAACAGGTCTGATATCTATCGATTCCTCACTTTTCTTATCCCAAAGTGCTGCATTTCCATATTGAGATTCTGTATACACTATATTCTCATCAACTGGATCTATTGCGACCCAGAAACCGTCGCCGCCAACCGTTACTTTCCAATCATCGTTGACAACACCCTCTTTGCTGATATTACGTGATGGACCTCCCATTGAGTTATTATCCTGGGTTCCGCCATAAACATTATAAAAAGGCAGGGCATTATCGACATAAACCCTGTAAAACTGTGAGACTGGCAGGTTCGATTTGAAAATGTAATTTTTGCCTTCATCAAATGTTTCATAGATACCACCATCCCCACCAATATAGAAATGTTTCGTATTGTTCGGATCGATCCACATCGCATGATCGTCAACATGCCGCTGATTATTCCCGATGTTTGTCCAGGTTTTTCCTCCGTCAAGTGTGACTTTTGAAATTGTCTCCGTACTGTAGACTTTATCGACATTTTTAGGATCACAGAAAATCTCATTAAAATACTGGCCACTTGATGCATATGAACTCATCTTTTCCCATGATGCGCCCCTGTCATTTGATCTGTAGAATCCACTTGATTCTCCGGCTGCTTCCATTATAATATAAAGAACATCAGGGTTTACCGGTGAAATTGCAAGGCCCATACCCCCGATATCTACTGCAGGAAGGCCGTTCATTATTTTATCCCAGGTTTTACCGGCATCTTTCGATTTATAAACAGCCGACTCCGATCCACCTCCGATCTTAGTAAATACATGCCGCCTTCTCTGTTCAGATGTGGCATAAATGATATCCGGGTTGCGTGGATCAAGAACAACATTATTAACACCTGTATTCTCACTTATATCCAGTGATTTATTCCATGTTTTCCCACCGTCAGCAGTTTTATAAAGTCCGCGATCACCTCCTGGTCCCCATATAGAACCTTCAGCAGCTACATAGACAATATCAGTATTCCGGGGATCGATGGCAATCATCCCAATCTGCCGTGATTCTTTAAGACCCATGTTTTTCCAGCTTGCCCCACCATCTTCAGATTTATAGATGCCATCACCATAGCCAATCTGGCGCTGATGGTTATTCTCCCCTGTTCCAACCCATATTACCGAAGGGTTTGAAGGATCCATCTTAAGACATCCTATAGAATAAGCTCCATATTTATCAAATACCGGTGTCCAGGTAGTACCGTTATTTGTTGTTTTCCAGATATTGCCTGCAGAAACACCAACATAGATTTCAGAATGGTTTTCAGGATTTACTGCAAAATCGGAAATTCGTCCCGCAGCCCAAGCAGGACCTATGCTCCGGAATGATAATCCTGAGAATGTGGAGGATAATCCCGTTTCTTTTTTCAAGGTATCGTTTGCGGCCTCTTTCAGGGTATTCTTTTTCTTTTGTGCCCCTGCATTTGAGCAAATAAATAGCCCAAGAATAATTACAATGAAAAGATTCTTACTCATAATGATATGTTTATACTGATTAGGCACTTTAAGATTTATGCTAAGATATTAAAATCTTATATTTCATTCTACATGTTTTAGAGAATTTGGTTACTTTGTGTTATATTCTTTAACATAAAAAAATGACAAAATATTCAGATATTCTGCTGGATCGCAGGACATACGGAAATATTCCTCTGAGCCTATTGACGATAAGCTTCTTAATGATTTGCTGATAATGGTTTTGTCTTTTAAACTTTATATCGAATCCGTATCAATTTAAGACCTCAATTCTAAAACTCCATGCCATTTTGCATGGGCGTTTCGATTCGTCCTGTAATACCGTTGGAAGTAAAATTTCCAATCCTGTTTCTTTATTATACGTCCAGTCCAAAGGCTTCGCCCAGCCCAACATGTATATTTCGGAACCTTTTTTAGGCTCTACTGTTTTTAGTTTGACCCGTTGACCCGGCCAACCACGACTGATGGCATAAATGGTTTGTTTGTCCTTTGTGCGGGTATAACGGATAGTATCACCCTCTTTCCAAAGGTCGCCCTCACGCGGACGGGTAGCGTAAATGGACTCCCCGTTGACTTTTAACCAAGCCCCCGTCTCTTTAATTGCCTGAATAACCAGTGGGTCGAATCGACCGTTGGCATCGGGGCCGATACCCAGCATGAAGTTGCCGCCTTTTGCAACAATATCGGTAAGGCTGTTGACAATCCAGACAACGCCTTTGAAATCATCGTTTTTGACGTACGAAAAAGATTTGCCATATGGGTAAATTACGAACCATGGCATATCAGTGTTCTCCTGACTACCAGGAATAAACCCCTCGGGTGTATAATAGTCGCCATAATTTCCAATACCCCGTGCGCGGAACATTACCTCGGGCTGTATTTTGCGTAAATCTTTCATTTCCTGGCGCATCTGTGGCCACACTTTCTTGCCCAACCACTGGTCGAGGCAGATCATATCAATCTTTCCATAATTTGTAAGCAGTTGAGTAAGTTGTTCACGATGGTAGTCCATCATTCGAGCCTCCTCAGCAGGGGTTGGGTCTGGTACCATGACGTAAGGTGTGTTTTCTCGTACAACATTGCCGTAAAGTTCAGGATGTTCTTTAACATCAGGAATCTGCAACGGGTGATAGTTGTAAGGCCTGAAATCGGAGTTGTACCAATCCGGATGCGAGTAATAAAGATCTATTTTGAGTCCATACTTATGTGCGGCATCACAAAGTTCTTTAATTACATCACGGTGAAATGGTGTTTCCATGATGCTGTAAGCCAGATCACAATCTTCCATGACAGGACCTCCGGGCGCAATCCAGTTGACCCTCTTTTTAACTCGTGCTTTGGTGTCAAACATAGAGAAGCCTTCGTGGTGCATAGTAGTGATGGCGAACATTTTAATACCATTCTCACTGAACAGCTTCATCCATTCCTCGGCATTAAAACCTGTCGGGTTCCATGTTTTGTACAGTTCCTGGTAGGCCTGTTTCTCCTCGTTTGAAAGCGTCAGGAATGACCATGATTCGCCTCCTTGAGCAGTGATCGAGTATAACCCCCAATGGATGCGCACCCCATACTTTATATCGCGGAATGCCTCAATGGTGGCTGACGAAGGATGGTGATAGTCGGCGTCAATATTATCTTCGATCCAATCTTTAACACGGAGGTAATGCACGTCATTCTTAGGCAAAGTGTAGTTTATTGCAGGAACGGACTCTTGTGCAAAAGTAAATGCACTGATTGCTACCAGAAAAATAATGGATAAAGCTTTCATTTTCATCATTTTGCAATTTAATATTGTTAACATATTTTTAATGAAATCACTTAACCAGGTTCTTTTCATCTTGATCGACATAGACCTGCAATTCTTTGTCACTTACGAGTGGACCCGTTAAAAAGAGAACGATAGCTAATCCAATGAGGGAAATAAGTCCATATCCTATAAAAACCGCGTTATAGGCTCTCGCATAATTAAAATGAGTTGACAGGTTTTTTATTGCCACCCCTGATACTGACTGAAAAATTACACCGCCTAAACCGGCTCCAACACTTGCAACACCCCATACTGAAGCTGTAGCGCTTTTTGGTATTACATCTGCCGGAAATGCCATAGTATTAGCTGTATAGGCAGCATACCCAAAACCTGCAATAGCCAGTATAATTAGTGCACCTGTAGGGCCGCTTATGACTAATGGTCCCAATAACAGGGATAATGCCATAATTAACCCAAAAATACCAACAGATATTTTCCGCGCCTTGGGGATTTCTATTCCTTTTCTTATTATAAATTGAGTGAACAAACCACCTAAAATATTTCCAAAATCAGCAACAATAAACGGGAACATGGCAAACCATCCTATCTTAGCCAGGTTCCATCCATATACATCGGCAAGATATCTGCCGATCCAAAAAGTAATGAAATACCAAACCGGATCCATGAAAACCTTTGATAAAGTGAGACCAGAAACAAATCTATTCTTTAACAACTTTAAAGGAGGAATAATTCTTGCTTTTGCCTCTTTGACAACCTTTTTGGGGGTATAATAAATAAACCAGAATGAGGCCAGCCATATATACCCCAGCACTCCTACAACCAGGAATGTTGCCTGCCATCCATAGGTCGTTCCCAGCCAGGCAATTAATGGAGGAGCAACAACAGCGCCGACAGAAGCACCACTGTTAAAAATACCTGAGGCAGTTGAACGTTCATCAGGNNGAAAAATCCAAATTGAAAAGGAGACATTGCCAGAGCATGCAGTATTCCTGCTGTTGTCCAAAACCCCATTGTTAATGAATAACCAATACGTGTGCCCAGTTTATCAACAGCAAAACCTGAAAAGGCATTGGAAATCATATAAGCTATGAAAAACGCCGATGCTATATAACCAAATGCATCATCAGGAATAATTCCCCTTAAATATCCATTAGCAGTCAGGTAAGTAAATGATAATCTGTGCAAATAGTTTAATACAGTTGCAACAAAGGCAAAAGATATCATTACCCAGCGCATTCCTGAGGATCCGCTTTGCACTATTAAGTTTTCACTTCCTGAATTTTTTCTCATTAATTATTCTTGTCAGCTAACTTATCTTTAAACCAAGGTTTTTCAATTCCTTAGTTCATGATTAATCTATTGACTATTTTTCTAAGAGGTAAGTTTTTTTGTAAAACTAAACCCCCTTTTTTTATCAATTTCCCTTCTGCTGCGATCCTGATAATCTGTAAGTTCTTCCAGGCCAAATTTTTTAGCTAGCAAACGGGCTGATATCCCCGGCTTTTTTGCCCTCAATACAAACCATTGTTCCCGTGACATACTTAATTCTTTTTCGACTTCTTCACCATGGGTCTTTAACAGATTATCCAGTTTCTCCATATTAAAATTTTCATGATAAATTCCGCGATCCAGATCAAGTGTGATCCTGGCTATAGTTATGTTATCGCTTTTCTCGTCAAGGATCCTTTTGCCGGTAATATCATAAACCTGACAATCTTTAGTGTATGTGCTTGTAACAATATAATAGTGATGCAACAATGCATACGCCTGCAACTGTGAACCTGCCGAGTAGGCACTTGCCCAGAGAACCATTTCGGCACCTTTTTCTCTCAAGGCTTGCCATATTTCCGGGAAGTTAGCGTCAAAACAAATTGCAATGCCTATCCTGCCGAAGTCTGTGTCATAAACCATCTCAGAATTTGTCCCGGGGCTAACCGGGGGGGTCAGATCAAACTCGCTCCAGTAAGGATATACTTTATCATGGACGAAAACTACTTTGCCTTCACGGTCAATTAATACCGCACTATTGTATCGAAATTTACCATCCGTCCGATCGATCGGTGAAAGGATATATGTGTTGTTTTTTTTAGCCAGTTTAGATAATGCAGTTATTGTTTCTCCTTCAATCGTTTCTGGTTTTGACTGTCCCCGCCATGTTTCAGGTAAAACAATTATATCAGTGCCTTTTGCGCCTTCTTCATCGACGATTTTTTCAATTTTGACTAAATCCTCGTTGTTAAAACATAAGCTTACAACCCTGACCGGGCGACCGGTTTTTTCCGATGCGTTCAATTTGAACATAATTAAAAACAAGAAGCTGACTAAAAAAAACCTTGATAACAGGTGTTTTATTGATTTTAAGTTTTTCATTCTCATCCTCCTTTTTTATAAATGACATTGTGAATTTATTTACTGACTTCAAATTTATAATTTGATACTTTCGGTTAGTCTTATTTTTAACATTAAAACGAGTATTTATAAGGTCCGGTCATTTTCAGCACTTTCGTAATAATCGAAATGATTGCCAAGTTTTTCCATGACCGGAAGGGTAATCCGGTTGAGTTCGGCCTTTATTTCTTTACTTAAAGGACCATTAACTGCATTCACATTTGCTTTCAATTCGCTGACATTTCTGGAACCTACAAGCGTACAGGTGATTGCAGGGTTTGTCAAAATCCATTTAATGGCAATTTCGGCCATGGAAAAACCTGATTCTTTACAGATAAGTCGTATACCTTTTAAAGCGATATTGGTCTCTTCTTCTGCTCCTTCTTCTCCATGCCTGCATTCTTCTGTTCTTTTACTATTAAAGTGGCGTGTACGCCGTTGCCAAACCGGAATATCCTCCAGTGTAGGGTAAATGTCTGCCAGTATGCCCTGTAACAAAGCCATGTAACCGATTACCCCAATTCCGTTTTCTTCACATATAGGCAAGGTATCATATTCAGCAGCCCTGCAAAGAAGGTTATAAGGAAGTTCATTCACTGCAATTTCTTCAAGATGCAAATTTTTAAGCTGGTTGCTGCTAAAATTACTGACGCCGAAATTTCGGATTTTTCCCTGTTGTTTTAATATTTGTAAAATCTCGACTGCTTCACTGATTTCCGGAGGATTTTCAATGATATAAATATCATTTGTAAAATGTCTGATTGAATGAGGATGTAATGGCCAATGCACCATGTATAAATCAATAAAATCGGTTTGAAGGCGTCTCAACGAAGCCTCACAATGTTCAATCAATGTTTCTTTATAACAATTTGACGGGCTGACCTTGGTACCAATCAATAACCGGTCCCTTGGAATTCCAATAATTGCTTTACCTAACGAAGATTCACTCCTCCCTTCATTGTATACTTCCGCTGTATCAAAATAATTGATCCCCAGATCGACTGATGCATGAACCACATTGTTCACATCTTTTTGAATTTGGTCTCCCCAGTAATCTCCTCCACCAAAAGCCCAACAACCGGTTCCAAGAATAGATAATTCCAGTCCGGAATTTTTACATATTCTTTTTTCCATTTTCATGAAATAGGTTGTTTTTATTTAATAATGTCAAAATCAGAAATGTTTTTCTTTTGCATTGAAGTTCTTATCATATCGTAATTTAGTTTTGCCAAAACTACTAACCTGAAATTTGTACTAATTTATAATTCTTACTCTGACCCTGCAATAAAATAACATATATTATTATTACTAATTGTACGGCGCCAGAAAGAAACGATAGTTAGGTGTTTGAGGTATGGCTTAAATAAATTCAGGCAGAAAATTTTCTAGTGGAATTTGTTTACTTTGTATTATATTCTACAACCTGTAACATAAAAGAAAATGACAAGAATTTCAGATATACTCCTGGATCGCAGGACAATACGGAAATATTCCCCAGAACCTCTTGATGATAAGCTTCTTACTGAACTGCTTGTAATGGGATGCCGGGCTTCCACAACAGGGAATATGCAGGTATATAGTATTGTCATAACCAGGGATGAACAAAATAAAAAGGATCTTGCACCGTTTCATTTTAATCAGAAGATGATTACTGAAGCTCCTGTAGCACTGACATTCTGTGCGGATTTTAACAGGTTTAACAAGTGGTGTCTATTGAGAAAAGCTGAACCAGGGTATGATAATTTTCTTTCATTCATGACTGGCGCAATTGATGCATTACTTGTCGCACAAACAGTATGCATTGCTGCCGAATCAAAAGGTCTTGGAATATGCTATCTGGGTACCACAACCTACACTGCAAATAAAATCATTGACTTGTTAAAGCTTCCTAAAGGAGTTGTTCCGGTAACTACAGTTACTCTCGGATGGCCGGCGGAGAAACCTGAACAGGTAGACAGGCTGCCACTGGAAGCAATAATTCATAAAGAGAGTTATATTGATTATTCAGAGGTTGATATTGAAAGATACTATAAAATGAAGGAGGAAAGAAAAGATTCACAACAGTTTGTGATTGAGAATAATAAAGAAACGCTGGCGCAAGTTTTTACTGATATCAGGTATAAAAAGGCAGACAATGTTTATTTTTCGAAAATACTATTACAGGTGCTTAAGGATCAGGGTTTTATGGAGGAGTAGATCTTGAATTCTCATAAGCAGGACTTGGAACCCCCAAACCCCCCGAGGGGGTCCTTAATTAATCAAAATCGATATGCAGTTCTCTGGCAATGGTTATCAGATCGTCTTTAATCGCAGGGACCAATTTTATTCCGTCCCTCATATTCCTTTCTTCAGCTTCTCGTTCCGGATCACCAGGAATAAGCACTTTCTCGTGGTCCTGATCAGGTTTTGCCGACCGGAATGTCTCAATCCATTCATCCATTTTCGTCTTGAACTCTGTGGCAGGCTGAAAAGCATCAATTCTCATCGCTCCGAAAAAATGTCCGGTTCCTTCACCAACTTTCTTTTCAAGTACCGGAAGGTAAGCAACACTTGGAGGTACAAAGGGACCGAAGTTTGCCCCACTGAATATAGCCGAGAAAATATCGACTATGGATGAGAGGCAATAGCCTTTATGACTTCCATGTATCCTGTCTCCGCCAAGGGTTAGCATAGATCCTCCATATTTAAGTATTGTCGGATCATTGGATGGCAATCCATTCTTGTCCTGAACGAATCCGAATGGAACTTTTTCACCCTTCTTTTCTGCTACTGCAAGTTTACCCCTTGCAATAGGTGTAGTAGCAAAATCAGCAATGAATGGTGGTTGTTTCATTGCAGGAACAGCAATTGCAATCGGGTTGGTGCCCATCATTCTGCTGATTGAAAATGTTGGTGCAACAAGCGGGTTGGCATTGGTCAGGCAGATCCCGATCATATCAAATTCCAATGCCATAATAGCGTAATAACCGGCAATTCCAAAATGGTTTGAATTTCTTGTGGCTACCCATCCGGTTCCTGCTTTTTTTGCTTTTTCAATTGCAATCTCCATTGATCTCCTGGCAGCTACCATTCCAATCGCATTATCTCCATCAACTACGGCAGTGCTGGGAGATTCATGTACTATTGCCACATGAGGATTGGTATTTATCCGTTTGGCTTTCCATAATTCGTAATAGTCTTTGATCCTTATCATGCCATGAGAAGCATGATCTCTAAGTTCTGCAGCAAGAAAAACCTCAGCAATAATTGTTGATTCATTTTCACTGCATCCCATTTTCATGAAAACGTTCTTTGTAAAATCAAACAGATAGTCGTATTGGTACATTATTTATAATTATTGTGGTTGCCTGTAAATGACATCTGGCTATAAGCTACAGGCAACAGGGCTTAATGATAAATTTTTCTATTGTCAGTCTCCCTTTCTCCCTTTCTCTTATCTTCTTACTTTTACCGGGTAGGATGGCCTCACAAGTACTTCCGGGGGATTCTTCTTCAGTTCCTGAAGTGCCACTTCTATTGCCTTCTCAAGTTGAGGATCTTTGCCAGTGATCACATCGGCAGGCCATTGCTCAACTTCAATATCAGGAGCAACCCCGACATTTTCAACAACAAATCCATCTTTTGTCCAGATACCGATATTGGGCGCTGTAACTGACCCTCCGTCAATGAATTCCGGGAACCCGAGAATCCCCACCAGTCCGCCCCACGTACGTTTGCCAACTAGTGTCCCGACTTTGAACTTTTTAAACATCCACGGCAGCATATCACCACCCGACCCGGCTGTTTCATCAATAATCATAACTTTTGGGCCCTGAATCGAGGCACTTGGTGATTTGAGATCCATGCCATATCTCATATTCCAGTAAGCCTGCAGAGGACGCTGAAGGATGTCAATATAATAGTCTGCCAATGAACCTCCTGTATTGAATCTTTCATCAACGATTATTGCTTTCCTGTCGGCCTGCGGGAAAAAGTATCTTTTAAAATATTCATGTCCTGCCGTAGATGTATTCGGTACATAAACATAAGCAACCTGTCCGTTCGTGGCTTCTGTGACTTTTTTCAGGTTCCCTTCGACCCAGTCGCGGTTTCTCAAGGAATATTCATTAGCAACCGGGACAACCTTTACAACTCTTGAACCGGAATACTCAGGTTTGTTGTTTATTGTCAGTTCAACTATTTCCCCGCTTGTATTTTCAAAGAAGCTGAAAAAATCCTTGTCAGCTGTTGCATCTTTCCCATTCACAGCAAGGATATAGTCTCCTGTTTTAATATTTAAACCGGGTTCTGTTAACGGCGACCTGAGATCAGGGTTCCAGTTCAGACCCCCATAAATCTTGGCTATCCGATACCTGTTTTCTGAAATTGTATAATCCGCACCGAGTAATCCTCCCCCGATTGGCTTAAACGGATGTAGCCTGTCACCTGGTGAAGAAATACGGTGATGACCAACACCCAGTTCACTGCACATCCATTGAATTACCCTGTTCAGGTCACTTCTGCAGGCAAGGTCAGGCAGGAACTTTGAGTATTTAATTTTCATCGCATTCCAATCTACACCGTGCATGCCCGGATCATAGAAATAGTCACGGTTTACTCTCCATGCTTCATCGAAAATCTCCGGCCATTCTGCAACAGGATCAATTTTAACAGATATTGCTGATGTGTTTATAATACCTTTTCCAGCCTCTGGTTTTTTACCTGTTGCAGTAATTCCATAAACCTCTCCTTTGGAATAAAACATCTTCTTCCTATCGGCTGAAACAATGTAGTTGTCAAGTTCCATTACCTCGTTATCTTTCCGATCCTTCAAATCGAATTTATGAAGCTTTGATGTTTCAGATTGATCTGCAGATCTGACAATATATAAGATTTCTCCGGTAGCCCCTATTGATAGATCTGAAAAGTTACCTGCTCTCACAGGAATGATTACGATTCTATCCGTAATACCGGAAGTCTCAACTTTTAATATTTTAGTTTTTTCCGGAGCCGGGACAGGTGCTTTAGAATCTTTCTTCTCCTTTTCTGAGGGCTTGTCAGGTTCTTTATTTTCCTGTTTAATACCCTCTTCATCACTCTCTTTTGTGAATGGTGAGACAATATCATTCCTGAGAGTGGCCAGATATATGGAATTTGTCATCCTCATATCCTGATTGGAAAGATCAAACCAGTTAACTACAGGCCCGTCATCAGTGGATGCGAAGAAATAAATATATTCTCCGTTTGGATCAAAAACAGGTTCAGAGGCATCGCTCATACCATCTGTAACAGGAAATGATGTTTGCTGATCGACTGAGTATAGATATACAACCCTGAAATTTGTTTTCAGTAGTTTTGTATAGAGTATCCATTTTGAATCGGATGACCAGTCACCAAATATTTTTCTGAAAGCCCCTGGTGCGTAGACTTCATCAGTATCAACCTTTTTAATTGCACCAGATTCAATATCAAGAATATACAAGTTTCTGCCATTATCTGAATATGCTATTTCCCTGTTGTCAGGTGACCATACCGGGTAGGCGTAAAAACCAGTTCCGTTAAGTTTAAAAGATTTGGGATCACCTTTTCCGTCCTGTGATTTGATATGCAGAGTGTATTCACCGGAAGCATCGGAAAAATAAGCTATTGATTTTCCATCTGGTGACCAGGAGGGATATTTCTCATGAACACCTGCAGTAAGAGTTATATTCCTTGGATCTCCTTTTTCGGCAGGTAATGTAATGATATCACCTCTGAAATCAAACACAATTCTTGAACCTGTGGGTGAAATATCTATCCATCGGATGTAGTTATTTCCCTGTACAAATCTTGGACGGAGTTCCAGGAGGTCGGCTGCAATTGCAACAGTAAGTTTTTTCTGAGTATTCGATGCAATATCAAATGTGTGAAGATATCCTTCCTGTTCGAAAATGATTTTCCCATCCTCTGCCGAAGCTTTTAAAATCGGAAAATCAGTATAGGAGGTTAGCTGGTTTACTTCTTTTGTTGTCTGATCGTATGAAAATAAATTAAATTCTCCTTTTCTGTCGCTGATAAAAAATATTTTTCCCGACTGCCACATAGGTTCAGAATCGTTGCAACCTTCCTGGGGTTGAGGGATTTTTATAACAGAATGATCTGCAAATGAGTAAAGCCATATATTTGAAACAGAACCACCCCTGTAATTTTTCCATTGCTGATACTGTGGTACTAGCGGCGTATAAGCCATAAACTTTCCATCAGGAGAATAAGCGGCTGACCATGCGTTTGGGATCTCAAGTTTTTCAGGAAATCCACCGGTTAACCTGACGGTATACAACTGAAAATACCTGGTTGAAAACACTGAACGCTGGGAGGCAAAAAGAACACTCTTTCCGTCGGGTGTGAAGCCACGAACGAGGTCAGCACCAGGGTGCCAGGTAAGCCGCGTTGGGATACCTCCCTCAACCGGAATTGTAAATACATCCGTATTCCCGTCATATTGGGCGCTGAATGCAATCAGGGAACCATCAGGTGAGAAATAGGGATCTGATTCAATACCCTCATCAATTGTTAGTCTGCGCGGTTGTGAGCCATCGGGATTTGCAATCCACAAATCCTCAGCATAAATGAAAGCAATGTGGTTTGCACTGATTGCAGGCTGAGTCAGCATACGTGTGTCATTTGTGTTTATGCCCGACAGATTTACTGGCCTAATCACCATGAATAAGAATAATAAAGTAATAAGAAAGAATAACTTTTTCATAAAAATAATTTACTGAGAAATTCTATAGCTATGATTCACACTTGCCTGTTGTGTTGGAGTAATTACTATCTCATTTATACATACATGATCCGGAAGTGTGGCGCAATAATAAATTACATCTGCAATATCATCTGCAGTAAGCGCATCAATACCTTTATACACGGTTTTAGCCTTTTGCTCATCTCCTTTAAACCGGACCAGAGAAAATTCCGTTTCGGCCATTCCGGGTGCAATAAGAGTCACTTTTATGTTATTCTTCAACATGTCGATACGCATTGATTTTGAAAGAGCGTCAACAGCAAATTTTGACGCACAATAGACATTGCCATTTTCATAGGTCTCTTTTCCGGCAATTGATCCAAGATTAAAAATATGGCCTTTGTTCCTTGCAACCATGAGTGGTGCTACTGCTCTTGTAACGTACAGCAAACCCTTGACATTTGTGTCGATCATCCTGTCCCAGTCATCAATATTCCCTGACTGGATATGATCGAGTCCAACAGCAAGTCCGGCATTGTTTATAAGTATATCTATCTTCTTCCACTCTTCAGAAAGGCTTCCTATAACCGATTCAATTTCCTCATTCTTTCTTATATCAAAACAGAGTGAAAGGACCTTTATCTTTCCAAAAACATGAAGTTCTTTTTCAAGTTCATCGAGTAGTTCTTTTCTTCTTCCGGTAATTATTATGTTATATCCATTTTCAGCAAATTTAATAGCAGTAGCCTTTCCGAAACCTGATGTTGCACCGGTAATCATTATTGTTTTATTCATCTTGTTAATTTGTTTTTAGGTTACGTAAAAGTAGAAATAAATTTTAATCACCTATAAAAATTAAACTTATAACCCAATATTATCTCCTCTGCTTAGATTAATGACCCCTGTCCCACTGAAGCGGGACTTCCCCCTAAAGTGGGACTAATTCGGACTAGATCCAATTGGCTCAAAAATAGAGAATTAACCCCCCTTTAGGGCTACCCTTTATACACATCTTTTTTTATTTTGTTATAATTTTGTTTGAGTAAGAAGTCTAGGATTTCATTTGAGAATAATGCCTGAGAGGCCCGAACGTTAATAAATTAGCCTTTTGGCTAATTTTAGCGAGGGGCCTGACTGCAGGTGTGGAAATTCCAATAGCCACGGTCACGTCCGTGGTCGTTTCAAAAGTTGTCTGGCAACCCCAGAGGGTGTTGAATTAATCATTGAAATTCAACACCTCCGGTGTTGGAACAGGTCATATTTTATTACCACAGACGTGACTGTGGCAATTGGAATTTGACGCTTCCAGCGTCGTTCACATTAATACCACTAAATCAAATCAAAAGATGTGTATAAAGGGTAGCCTTTAGGGGGGAAGGGGGCAAAAACTAAAGGAGGAATTGGGATTCGATTCCTTCAAATTAATTCTATCTTTAGGTTTTTAGAGAAATAATGAAAAATCAGCCTGCCAGTTTGATTGAGGATAAAAAAGCTGCTGTTGAGTCGATGTTCGATTCAATAGCATGGAGGTATGATTTTCTTAATCATTTTCTCTCCTTTAATTTTGACCGGCTCTGGCGACGGAGAGCAATAAAGATAATCTCAAAATCCTATAGAACGCCCCATATCCTCGATGTTGCTACAGGTACAGGCGATCTGGCAATAGCAGCTATGAAGCTCAATCCTTCGGGGATTTCAGGAATTGATATTTCACGTAAGATGCTCGATATAGGTAAAGAAAAAGTCAAAAGAAAAGGTTTTTCCGGGAAGATAGATCTTATGACTGGCGATTCGGAGAAGATACCATTTGATGATAATGTTTTTGATGTTGCAATGGTGGCATTCGGAGTCAGAAATTTTTCAAATCCGCTGAAAGGTCTTTCGGAAATGAAGAGGGTTATCCGAGACGGGGGTATGATAATGGTGCTTGAATTCTCAAAACCTTCCGGGTTCCCTTTTAAACCGCTTTACAACTTCTATTTCAGAAGAATTCTTCCTCTTTTCGGGAGATTTTTTTCCAAAGATAAAGCTGCCTACAGGTATTTGCCGGATTCGGTTATGAAATTTCCTGATAATGAGGAGTTCCTTAAATTACTGGTTCAGGCAGGATGCTCCGATACACACCAGATAAAACTGACAGGAGGTGTGGCAAGTATTTATACCGGCATCAAATTATCTATGCAATAATTGGTATTCAAACGAGTTTATTATCTTGTATCACTAAATAAATAACTTTTAAGAGGGTTGAAACAAAGAGCTGCTTTTATAATTTTATTTATCATTTTTCTTCTGAACAATCTAATATTGTCGGGACAGAAGCAGAAGCCTAAGAACGAATCATGGTATGATGAGAAGCTTATTCATTTTGGATTCAGCCTGGGTTTTAATGCAATGGATTTTAACATAACTCCTTCACAAAGATATTATCAGATCAATGGGCTATATCCTGAAGTAAGTGTCCTCAATCCGGGTATCAATATCCAGATAATAACTGATCTCAGACCAGCTAATCATTTTGATATCAGATTTCTTCCGGGTGTGTCTTTTGGTCAGAGGGTTATCATGTTTTATAAAAACGGGGTACTCGTTAATGATCAGCAGAAACTTGAATCTTCATTTCTTGAATTTCCTCTTCTGCTCAAATATAAAGGTGATAGATTGAATAATGTCAGACCCTACGTTATAGGAGGCTTTAATTTCAGATACGACCTTGCAGGTAAAAAAGAGTTTGATGATGCAAAACCTATTTATATCAGGATTAAGCGACCGGATCTTTACTATGAAATGGGAGCAGGTCTCGATTTTTACCTGACTTACTTTAAACTTTCTGTTGAGCTGAAAATGTCTAACGGCTTGGGTGATGTGCTGGTTAAAGAAGCCGCGCCCGGTCATCCCGAGTACTATAATGCAATAGAAAAGATCAAGTCGCAGATCTGGGTTCTTGCATTTCATTTTGAATAGAAATGGGGAAGCTGGTTCAGATTAATCTAAACCCGATTGCTGCAGCCGATGACGCAGCGATCAGAAAGATTTCAGCTGCTCTTGCAGGTATCGACTTATCAGCAGTTTCTGCTTTGAGAGTTATTAAACGATCGGTAGATGCAAGAAAGAAAAACATCCGCGTAAATCTGAGTGTTGAAGTCTTTTCAGGGCAAGATTCAGCAATCCCGCCAATCACACCTTTTATTCCTGTTGACGTTTCACTTAAGCAGGAAGTCATAATAGTAGGAGCCGGACCAGCCGGACTCTTTGCGGCGCTGCGATTAATTGAGCTGGGTTTACGTCCGGTAATAATTGAACGGGGCCGTGATGTGTCATCACGAAAAAAAGATATTGCCCGAATAAGCCGTGAACAGCTGGTTGACCCCGACAGTAATTATTGCTTCGGAGAAGGAGGCGCGGGGACCTACTCTGACGGGAAATTATATACAAGATCGAAAAAAAGAGGAGACAATATAAGAGTTCTGGAACTGTTATGTATTCACGGAGCAAATGAGAATATCCTGTATGAAGCTCATCCTCATCTTGGTACCGATAAACTGCCTGGAATTATTGCTGGAATCAGGAACTCAATACTCGATGCAGGCGGACTATTCATCCTTGAAAAGAAAGTGACTGATTTTCTGATTGAAGGAGATACAATAAAAGGAGTCGTTACATCTGATAATGAACAATTCAAATCACCGTATGTAATTCTCGCAACAGGTCATTCTGCCAGAGATATTTATGATATATGCAAAAATCGGGGTGTAGAGCTTGAGATGAAATCATTCGCTATGGGAGTGAGAGTGGAGCATCCTCAGGAATTAATAGATAAGATTCAATATCATGGAAACTCACGGGGGGAATTTTTGCCTGCTTCATCATATAATCTTGCAAAACAGATAGATGGGAGAGGCGTATATTCTTTTTGTATGTGTCCTGGTGGATTTATAGTTCCCTCGGCTACAACTCAGGAAGAGGTTGTTGTAAACGGAATGTCACCTTCCGGAAGGAATTCACCATATGCCAATTCCGGAATAGTGGTTGAGATCAGACCGGATGACCTTATAAAATACAACAGTTTTGGTGAAATGGCCGGACTTGAATTTCAAAAAGAGATTGAGCGTGAAGCCTGGAAGAACGGCGGACATACTCAAAGGGCTCCGGCCCAACGCCTTGCTGATTTTATTGCAGGAGATAATTCCGGTTCGCTGCCAAAGGTTTCTTATTTCCCGGGAGTAACTTCCTCTCCTCTTCACAATTGGCTACCCAAAGCAATCGGAAGACGGCTGAGAGATGGAATCAGATTATTTGGTCAGGTAATGAATGGTTTCGTGACGAATGATGCTGTAGTACTGGCTGTTGAATCACGAACATCATCTCCTGTAAGAATACCCAGAGATCCTGAAAAACTTCACCATATCAGGATAACCGGTTTATATCCATGCGGAGAAGGTTCGGGATACGCCGGTGGCATTGTATCATCCGCAGTTGACGGGATTAGAGCTGCCGAGGCAATAGCCAGAAAAGTTCTCAAGACATAAATGATGAATCAACCACCCCGTCATGACTCTACGGGCATGACACTCCCTTGTCAGGAAGGGGGGAGGTGGTTGAGTTTCCCTTTGGGAGCTTGGTATCTAAAAAAAGTATCCATAAAATTCCAAATATTTTATAGATTTGTCTATAAGTAATTTATAATGATAAATCTGTTAAATAAACCTTACGGCAGAGTTGAAACACCCAGGGAAAAGATAGTTTTTATTCTGGTTTTTGGTCTCTTTATCTTCCTTTTCCTCTTTCTGTTTAAGCCTTTCGGACTGGTTCAATTAAAGACTGCATCAGTGTTTTTTCTTTCACTTGGCTTTGGGTTAGTGACAATATTTATGCTTGTCATTTTTAAATATTTAATTGAACCCATTTTAATTAAAGAGAGAATGACCTTCGGGAAAAGTATTCTATGGGGTTTGCTGATTGCTTCAAGTATTGGAATAGCTAACTACTTCTATGTCAGTATTATATTTCCACAGATTTTTATTTTTAAATATTTTTTATTTGCCATCTGGACAGCCATATTAGTTGGGATAATACCTGTTACTATTGGTTATATTGTTTCATTCAACAGGATTTATAGAACTGCCTTAAGAGAAGCTGCAATTACACCTGAAGAGATTTTATGGGAAAGTGAAGTTATAATCAGGGGAGGAAACCCAAAAAACGAATATAAGTTAAACCCCAGGAGTATCGTCTATCTTTGTTCCAATGATAATTATGTAACAATTGTTACAATTAAAGGTGAGACTCTGACTAAGACTCATCTCCGTGGTACCCTGAAGGCAGCTGAATCGGAACTCAGAAAGAATACCTCTTTTTTCAGATGCCACAAATGTTTTATAGTCAATGCCGAATATGCAGATCATGTTACAGGGAACATTCAGAATATGAAAATTAAACTTAAACCACAGGGTTTGGAAATTCCTGTTTCCCGATCAAAAGCCGGTGAAGTTATCAGAAGATTCAAATGAATCACTGCAGATCATTATAAAAATATCTGTCTGCCAGATAACTTTTTACCCCTTATCCTGGCATTTCACCCCTTGCTCAAATCCTTTTACCACAATTTAAGGGGTTGACCACTTTTTTCTTTGAGTCATTCTGCCATGGGACTAGATTTGCAGAAAAAAGTTAATGACAGATTCATTGATACTTGGTCTAAGCAGCGGTTCGGCTTGTCTTGCAACATGCGGGATGGTAATGTTTCCGTACCTGATGGCGGGTTCATCTGGTGTTAAAAGAATTGCCGTTGATCTTTCTCTCTTTTTAATAACGAGGTTTGTTATTTATTTCATTCTCGCAACTTTATCCTGGTATTTTGGTCAGGCACTCTTTAGTAATCCGGTTGTAAGAAACATTGTTCCGGGGATTCTCTATATTTTCTTTGCAGTTATGCTTATATGGTATAGTATAGGTAAAAACCGCAGCCCAAATTGCCCAGCAAAAATTGTAAAAACGATTAATAACAATAGACTGGTGCCTATCTTACTTGGGCTTATAAACAGTCTGGGATTTTGTCCAGCATTATTTATAATACTTACAAAGGGTGCCACGCAAGGTACGCTTGTTCAGAGTTACCTAGCCTTCCTGGCATTTTTTATAGGATCATCGATCTGGTTTTTACCATTGCCCTTAGCAGGCAAAATAAGAAAAAAAGAGGTTCTTAAAAACATAGGAATTCTTGCTACAGGTCTGGCAGGTATAATTTTCCTGATAAAAGGCATAACTAATTTAATAGGAGGAATAATTAATGGATAACACTTTAAAGGTTGCAGGAATGAGGAAATCATTTGGGAAATCTCTTCTGTTTACTCTCCCGATGTTTCTGATAACATTTATGTTCATGACAGGAGGTAAACCAAATTTTTCAGATCCGGCTTCAGGTCTTGCCATGCTAACTGCATTTTTACTGGTGAATGTTCTATACTTCTTTATGCATTACACTGGTAAAACAGACAGGTACAGAGCAGTTCTTTTTATTATTTTCGCTTTGTCTCTCTCTTATACTCTGATACACAATATGCTTGAAGTAAGAAAATCAATGTCTTTTTCCCAGGCTGACATACTTGAATGTAAGATTCCATTCTGCCATCTAGTTATACCTATGATGATACTGCCTGCTGCATTTACAAAATCAATTATTTTCCCGGGAAGCATTATCAGTGGTTTTGCAAACATATCATCTATGGTAGTATTATGGTTAGTTGCAACTCTCGTATTGGGAAGAGGTTTCTGCAGCTGGGGTTGTTTCTATGGAGGGTGGGATGACGGCTTTTCAAGAATAAGAAAAAGGCCGGTTATTAAAAAGATAAGTGAGCTATGGAAATGGATGCCATTTGCTGTACTTCTCATGGTAGTCCTCTCTGCAGCCCTGACTATGATGCCTACTTATTGTTCATGGATCTGTCCTTTTAAGGCAGTAACTGAGTTTGAACGTGTTACATCAGTTGAGTCTGCCACAAAAGCCGGAATATTTCTCTCTCTTTTCGGTGGATTGGTTGTTGC
The DNA here is from genome assembly GCA_003141415.1 of Bacteroidales bacterium. GTDB lineage: Bacteria > Bacteroidota > Bacteroidia > Bacteroidales > VadinHA17 > LD21. The sequence goes on along the minus strand of PLLX01000249.1, from coordinate 7,409 downwards.
CTTACCTGTCATGACAAAGAAAAGAACGCAATGCAGTTTTCTTTGCCCTCTTGGCGCTATTAATTCACTTTCAAATAAAATTACTCCATTTACTGTAAAAATCGACAAAGATGCCTGCAATGAATGTTTTAAATGTGTTGGAGTATGTCCTCTGTATGCCCTGACGACCGATGACATTAAGGCTGGCAAAGTTTCATTGTTTTGCAGTAAGTGTGGCAAGTGCGTTGATGCCTGCTCAAGGAACGCAATTCATTATGGCATAAGAGGTATCCCTTCAGGAACTATGAAGAATTTTTCAAGAAATCTCTTCCTGTTTGTTTCATTCCTTTTTATGGCGATTTTTTCCTCCGGTTCTATAATTAACACTTTCCATGGCTTATTAAAACTAATTTTTTAAATCAGGAAACAAAATGAAAAAAGTAAAAATAATTGCAGGAATAAGCTGGGCAATTTTCTGCCTGATTCTGATACTCATTTTATTCCCGGGACTGAACAGTTTCTCCGGTTCTGTTTCCAAACTCCCCTTCATGAAGCTGAATCCCAGATACACCGGTGGAGAAATAGCTAACCAGGTAATTCAGGAGCGCTGTACTCTCGATATACGAAAACCGGTTTTTAACGGCTTTTTAAAAGAAAGGACTTCGGGTTTTGTACAATTGGACTGGCACGGCACCATTCCGGAAATGATAAAAGATTCTATAGATTACGATCATGACGGGAACATGGATTTTTGTATTTTAGTAGACAGGAAGAACTCGAAAACAGTATTGGACCCTATCAGCAAAAAAGTGAAAGGTGTTGTCATTTCGACGCCAACATCATATGGATGGGCCGTAAGAATAGGATTACTAAAATGATAAAATAATATCTTTAAATATCAATACTATACTATGAGACCAATTGTATATCTTTCATTCGCTTATGCTTTTTCAGAGTTTCTGCTTATGCTCATTAAACGGTCCAAGGAAGGAATGGTCAAAACCCGGAAAGACAGAGGATCGCTCATTTTTCTTTGGCTAATGATAACTATCGGATTCGTCGGTGGATTTTATCTGTCGAAACCAATTAATGATTTTTGGGCCGGTTTTGGTTTCCCTCTTATTATCGGCGGATTAATTATCCGCTGGATTGCAATTCTGCAACTAGGTAACTCATTCACTGTAGATGTTGCCATTAATAATGCTGCAAATCTTAAAACTGATGGCATTTATGAAAGAGTAAGACACCCAAGTTATTCGGGAATACTACTTGTAGTGACTGGTTTTTCTGCAACAATGAACAGTCTCTACTCATTTCTTGTACTCGTGGTTCCGGTATTTATGGCTGTTATTTACAGGGTAAGTGTTGAAGAGAGTGTCCTTATTAATGAATTCGGTGATAAATACCAATTATATAAAACCAAAACAAAAAAGCTTATTCCCGGAATCTATTGAAAAGTTACGATAATATTTATCCGGCTCAGTCTTTTTTATTTTCCTGACCAGTTAATATTTTTGATTCTTTCAATCTGAAAGAAATTAAAATACTCAATACCATAAGTCCGATCAGAAATACTAATGATCTTGTCATTGACCCTGTTGAATGAGACTTAAGGCTGTCCATTCCAAAGATAAATGCGATTCCGGATATTTGTCCCACAAGCAGAAGCATTCCGTTTGAGGTCCCTTCTGATGCCGGGTAGGTTATTTCGGCTCCGTATTGAAAGCCTATTGGTCCTGAGCTTAACAGGAAGAAACCCAATACCATTCCTGATGCAAGCAGGAGCCAGTAACTTGTAGCAAATGTGATTCCTGCAAGTCCAAGTGTAGCGCCCGCAAGGGCAATAATTATAAAAGGAGTTCTCTTTTTATAGCGATCGGAGAGTATAGGTATAAAAAGAGCACCGATAATACCTCCTACAATCATTAAACCCCCGGTAATACCTGCCTGTGTGGAGGAGAAACCCCTGGGTCTGAGGATATCCTCTATCCAGGTTGTCACAGCATTAAAAACTCCAAGGCCGATAAAGAATATGATCATCAGCAAAATGAAATCTTTGGTCCTGAACGTCTGTTTGAAGCCATCATAAACCAGGGAGCGTTCTTCCTGGTCGGGCAGGCAGGGGGCTGTTGGCGGTCTCTCTTTAATTAAAACCAGGAAGGCAACTGTGGTAATAATTGAAATAATGCCATAGATATAAAGCATTCCACCTATGCCGGAACCAATGATGAGATAAGGCGTAAGAGTCATTCCTATTAAGATTCCGAGATACATCGCAAGAGTACCAAGACCTGCAGCTGTGGCCCGTTCTTCCATAGGAAACCAGCGTGCAGCCAGCTTTGTAATTGCATTCAATATGAATGGCTGACCAATTGCGATACCAATTTGTGCCATCAGCAACAGATTGTAATTAGTTCCGGCAAATCCCCTCAACAACCCAAAAACACCTGTAAAAACAGCACCTATTCCAACACCGATTCTGATTCCGAATCTATCAATGATCCACGATGCAGGAATAGAAACAACTATATAAACGATCATAAAACACATCGAAAGTATTCCAATCCTGAGGTCAGAAACACCATAGTATTTCGTTGCATCACCGGTGATCGGAGCAAATGTGATCCACAATAGCTGGTTCACTGCAACCATAACCATATAAACAATAAGCATCATCCATCTGACGCCATACACTTTGAAATCTGTTTTTGGCATAATGTAATAAATTTGGGTAAATATAATTTTATTAATCAGTTAAGCTGCCTGATTTCCGGAGAAATTCAGAAAAAACCACCGAGGCAGCCATTCCCACATTCAATGAATCAATTCCTTCTTTTGCCTTGCTGAATTTCGGGATTCTAATTTTTTCTGTAATAAACGGAATGAGTTCATCGGAAATACCCTTTGATTCATTCCCCAGCAAAATAATGCCTTTACTATCAAGTTTATGATTATAGATAGAAACGCCCTCAAGCAAAGTCCCAAAGACCGGTATAGAGTTTTGAATAGCAGAGGCGAGCAGTTCTTTGAGATCAAAATTGAAAACATTTACATGAAGCAATGCCCCCATACTTGACTGGATAACTTTTGGGTTATAAACGTCAACACAATCCATTGAACATACAATGTTCTTTATCCCAAACCAGCCTGCGGCTCTTATTATTGTACCCATGTTGCCTGGATCCTGAACAAAATCAAGGGCTACGCAAAAATGATTAATGATTTCTGATATATTCATTTCACGTTCCTGCATATGAACAACTGCCAGAGCATTATGTGGAGTTTTCAGGGTACTTATTTGTTTAAGTTCATCATAGCTGACAACTTCACTCTCATTGACAAACCGGGTTAGTTCAGGAGTCAGAATCTTAAGAAATTCAGGTTTACCAACCAGCATCTTTATTGGAACATTTGCAATTAAGAACTCCTTTACAAGCTTATCGCCTTCAATAACAAATAACCTCTCTTCATTTCTGACCTTTTTATTCTGAAGAGACTTTATGAACTTGATACTGGATTTACTGATCATTATTTCTGTAATAAACTCAAATATGCCGCTTACAAAAATAAGGAAAAATTACCCACAATAACAAAGTACACTTTGAAGGAGGCCCCCTGTCCCGTCCGCCGGCTGGTGGACGGGACTTGGGGGTTATTGGATTTTTAGCTTTTAGTTCGGATTATTATTGATATATTTGAAATTAAGTTTTAAGGCAAGTTTTGAAAAAATCCATTACATATATAAATCTGTTTCACCCGGGATACTGTATTTTCATAATCTTATTTTTTCTTTTTTTAACATCCTGTAATCCAACAAAATATGTGCCTGAAGGGGAGAGCCTTCTAAACGAGAACCACATTAAGGTAAATAAGGAAGGTATTAAGAAAAGTGACCTTTTGCCTTATATTAAACAAACGCCGAATAAAAGGATTTTTGGCGCCAGGTTTTATCTGGGTTTGTACAATCTTTCAAATATAAATAAGGATAAGTGGCCTAATAATTGGTTAAGAGATATCGGCGAAGAACCTGTTATTTATGATTCTTATTCAAAAAACAAGACACAGGAGCAGATTAAATCATATGTTGCGTCGAAGGGTTATTTTGATGGACATGTGACGGATACAGTTGAAACAGCCAACAGGAAATCGGATGTTTTCTACAATGTTGATTTACTTCGCCCATACACAATTCGTAACCTCACCTATGAGATAGCAGACAGCAATATCAGGAAACTCTGTTTTTTTGATTCTGTTAACTGCGTAATTGTGCGGGGAAAACCTTACGATGTTGATGTACTGCAGGCCGAACGGACTAGATTTGAGCGTTTTATCAGGGACCATGGTTTTTATGGATTTACAAACGATTTCATTTGGTTTGGAGTTGATTCCACTCTTGGGAACAGGCAGGTAGATATTAAATACAATATCAGGAACTTTACAAAACTTGATGATAATAACAAAATCATCTCCGGTCCTTTTGCAGTTTATACAGTTAAGAATATTTACATCTATCCAGATTTTGTGCCAAAGGAAGCCCTGGAGAGCGGGGAGGCATATTTAAAGGGACTGGATACTACCTACTACAGAGGTTACTATTTTATAACCTCAAAGAAAATCCAGGAAGTAAAATATGATCTTATAATTCAGTCACTCTATCTGAAACCAGGATCGGTTTATAATGTTACAAGTACTGAGCAAACCCGGGCACATCTCCTGTTGCTGAAAATATATCGTCTGGTTAATATCAACTACAGTGATTCAAAGGAAAATGAAAGTCTTCGGGGGATGGAACTTATGCTCAATTGTAATATTCAGCTTACTCTTCTAAGTCAGCAGTCTTATAAGATTGAGCTTGAAGGAACTAATTCGGGGGGCAATCTGGGTGGCGCTCTGAACCTTATCTATCAGAATATAAATCTCTTTCATGGAGCGGAACTGTTCAGCACAAAACTGAAAGGAGCATACTCAGCTTATTCACAGAACCAGAAATTGTCGAGCATAGAAGAGTATGGATTGGAGACAAGTCTCAGACTTCCCGAATTTCTGATTCCTTTTCTCCGCTTCCCGAATTTCGTAAAAAAATATAATCCTTCTACTACTTTACTTGCCTCCTGGGACTATCAGAAATTGCCTGTTTATACTAGGACTGTCGCAAATGCAACATTCGACTATAACTGGAAGGCAGGAAATTATCTGGAACATATTTTTAACCCTATTCAGTTTAATATTGTAAGACTTCCCAGGATCGATTCAGTATACGCAGCAACAATACTGTCATCAAGTTATCAGGCTAGTAGTTATAAGGACGTGTTAATACTGGGTGGAAGTTATTCATTTATATTCAATAACCAGAGTATTAAGAATTCAAGAGATTTTTGGTTTCTCAGGTGGAACACAGAAGCTTCAGGAAATTTTCTTTCAGCGATTTATAAATTGTCAGGAGCGAATAAGATCAAGCCAGATGAAGGAGATACTACCAAAGTTTATTACCTCTTGGGTCAGCCATTTGCACAATATGTAAAGTCCGACATAGATTTAAGATACAATTATAGATTTAATGATGTAAGTTCAATTGTATACCGGGGCTTCTTTGGAATTGGAATACCATATGGAAATTCAAAAGCAGTGCCATTCGAAAAGCAGTATTTCGGAGGAGGTGCGAATGGTATCAGGGCCTGGCAGGTAAGAACTCTGGGTCCGGGTTCATACAATCCTAATCCTGGCGATACGACAAAGGTTTTTCTGAATGAAACAGCAGATATCAAGTTAGAGGCAAACGCAGAATACCGGTTTAAGCTTTTCTGGATACTCGAGGGTGCGCTTTTCGTTGATGCAGGGAATATCTGGAGTTATAATTACGACCCTGCACGACCGGGTGCGCAATTTACTTTTAAAAATTTCTATAAGGAGATAGCTGTTGGTACCGGTACCGGATTCAGATTCGACTTCAAATTCGTTATAGCGAGGGTTGACATAGGCATGAAACTACGTGATCCTTTGCTTCCGGAAGGTGCACGTTGGATATTTTTGAACGGGCCCTACAGAAGAAAGGATTTTGCAATAGTACTCGGGATAGGGTATCCGTTCTGAGAATTAAATTCATCTATCCCTTCATATTGTGGTGCTTTACCTTTGTGCAACTTTGTTATACTGTCTGATCCCCTTCCCTTGTCGGGCATACTTTGTGGTTAAATGAATAAGTTTTTACCACAAAGGCAATATTAAGGTTATTACGAAGGTTCACAAAGGAGGAAATTTCTTTTTATTATCAGAATATTAAAAATCAAATGTTATTGTCCGGTATTTCCTGATATTTTCCTAAATTGCATCTGTCTCATTGCATTGTTGTTAAAATGAATTTAAACAGGGAACCAATTAAGGACTGGTTTGGCTTTACCCGAAGGGAGAGAAGATCAACTTTTATCATGCTTTTAATAATAATCATGGTAATTGCACTGAGATACACTATACCTGATAGCCGGATTGCAATTGTGGATATTTCGGGTACTATTTTAGCTTCAGAAAATCATTATGAAACATCACGAAGAGATAGCGTATCAAGTGGAGAACCATTCTCGCGTAATCACATTAATAGTGGGAAGTCCGCACAGACCTATATAAAAAAAACTTATGGAATTGAAGGGAAGAGAATGCCGTTTATAAAAGTTAAACAATCAACTCTTCAAAAGGTCAGTATTTATTCCAAACAAAAGAAATCCATGATTGAAATTAACCGGAGTGATTCCGCGACGCTCGTAGAACTTCCCGGAATTGGTCCTGTTTTATCGGCAAGGATCATTAAGTACAGGCATTTACTTGGAGGCTTTGCCAGGATTGAACAGTTAAAAGAGGTTTATGGATTGCCGGAGGAGACATTTGAGTCGATAAAGGGGAGGGTTTTTGCAGATTCAACCGTGATTACAAGAATTAATATTAATTCAGCAACTTATAAAGAATTATTGCGTTTTCCTTATTTCGAAAAACATGAGGTAAGTGCAATAATGAAGTACAGGGAGCTTAAAGGCAGAATCAATTGGATAGATGACCTGACAGAGAATAAACTGATTACTACTGATAAGGCTAAGAGGGTGGGGCCATATCTAAAGTACGATGATTAGGGATTATCCACCGCGTACCTCCCCCTTTGAAGGGGGGAATTTTTGCGGTATTGGTATTGGGTTTTATCCAGATATGGTAGGTTTCCGGTTTATTTATTTGCAATAAGCGTTAAAAACTCGTAATTTTATAGAATTGTAACTGGTATGTTAATTCAATTTAGATACTCCATATGCCAAAATTTAAGTTGTCGGGATAAATTATTTCCTTAAATGTTTTGAAAAGACTTTTTCTATTTCTAACTTTGCGCCTCGTTTAAAAACTGAAATATTAATTATGATCATTGTACCATTAAAAGAAGGCGAAAACATTGA
>PLLX01000132.1 GCA_003141415.1 Bacteroidales bacterium | reverse complement strand
TCAATCCATTTAGCTGAATTGTCGAAGCTGGCGGACATTTTTTTTCCATCCATCTTAAATTCAGCTTCCCATTCATTTTTCTCTTCATTTTCCCATTTTACTGATTGAGCAGAAGAGTATTTTTTAGAGAACTCCTTTTTAACATTTTCCGGAGGATTCTTTTGACTGAATGCTGAAAAAGAGATCATTGAAAATGCGATGATCAGAATAACAAAATTTTTCATATAATTTATTTTTTGGTTTTATGCTGTAAAGGTATAATGAGAATCTGTAAAGATTTTGTATCTAAAAATTTACAATCACTGTATGGAGATTGTTTTCATACACATACTTAATCTCCCATTTATTAAGTCTGCAGATCTCCCTGACTATAGCGAGACCAAGCCCTGATGAATCAGATGACTTGTCGGTTTTATAAAACCTTTCGAATAGCTTCGAACTAGGTATGGGGAGTATTTCCCCGCTATTAGAAATTTCAAGATGAGTTTTATCTAGTTTGATTTTGATTATTCCTCCTTTGATATTGTGTTTTACCGCATTGCCAATAAGATTGATTACAAGCGATTCTGCAAGAAAAAAGTTTGTTTCAAGAAAGCAATCGGGTTTAATATCTTCATTAAGTGTCAATGATTTTTCTAAAATATGATCTTCAAACATCTTTATTTTCTCCCCGATAAGTTCAGCCATGTTTATTGCCTTTTTATCCGGAAACTGATCATTGGCTATTTTAGTTAAAAGCAAAAGAGTCTGAGTAAGTTTCGAAATCCGAAGAGTGTAAACATATGCAGAATTGATAAGCTCAGCCTGCTCTTTTTTTAAATCGGGATATTGCATGAGTGTCTCGAGTTTTGATTGAATGACTGCAAGAGGAGTCTGTATTTCATGAGAGGCATCTTCTGTAAACCTTTTTAGTGACTGATAATCAGAAATCACTTTCTTGGTTAGCTTTTCAAGTGTTTTATTGAGTTCTGTGAACTCAAAAAGCTCACTTTCGGATGAGAGTCTGAATCCCGGTTTGTCATGAGAAAATTCTTTAAGTTCGTCTAATGTTTTATAAAATGGCTGCCAAATTTTCATAGAAAGTTTCCGATTGATGAAATAAAGGCTGACCAGAAGAAGTACAAAAACCAAACCTGTTACTATCGCAATTACCTCCAGTAGATCATCTTCTTCAATCGAAGTATCCCTGGCTGCAATGAAGTATTCCTTTCCATTAATAACCCGTATCAGGCATATTTGCCGAAAAAGGATTTCTCTTTTTTCGAATTCATTAAAAATAAGAGTATCGATGATTTTAAATGACCGTTCTGATTGTGCCGGGACTTCTCTTATATCGATAAACGGATAATAATTTGGCAAAGTCCCATTTTTTTTAATGGACCTTGTTATGTTTTTTATGTCATGAAATAGCTTTTCATTAAGCTGGTCTTTGAAAAAAAAGCTGATAACAAAGAAGAATATAACTCCGGCAATTATAAAGGCTGTACCTGAAATCAGGAAATAGGTTCTGTTCGTTTTTTGAAGGAGTCTCATCTTTCTGAAAACTTATATCCGATTCCATACATGTTGTGAAGATAGTTTCTGCCATTATTAAGCTCAATTTTTTTTCTGATATTTTTAATATGGCTATAGATGAAGTCATAATTATCAGAGTATGAGATATTATCTCCCCAGACATGCTCGGCAATTGATTCACGCGTAATTACTTTATTCTTGTTAACAATGAAATAAAGCAGAATCTCGAATTCTTTCTTTGTCAGGTCAAGTATTGTTTCATTAATAAACACCTCATTTGAATCTGTATTTATTTTTATCTCGTTGAATATTAATTCATTTGCTCCATCAAAATGTCGCCTTCGCGCAAGTGATTTAATACGTGAATTAAGCTCAGCAAGATGGAAAGGTTTGGTGATATAATCATCCGCTCCCATATCGAGTCCCCTGATCTTGTCATCAAGGGAGTTCTTCGCAGACACTATAAGTAAGCCGGCTTGCCTGTTTTTGTCCTTTATAAGCTTTATCAGGTCAAGCCCATCACCACCCGGAAGAGTAAGATCAAGAATGATAATATCATAAATGTAAGTTGATAAAGAATCTTCTGCTTCAAAATATGTTAAGGCTGTTTCACAAAGGAATCCTTCTGGCTCTAGGAAGCTTTTAATTGTTCCTACCAGTTCTTTTTCATCTTCAATTATCAGGATCTTCATTTCTAATGAATCTTGCCGTAAAGTTAGATCCTAATTCTGTAATTAATCTGTAAGTATGGTTTTCCTTAAAAATATCTTCATTTTTATTAGACTTATTAAATAAAATAATTAAGGGGTTGTTCCGTCACTCTCTAAAATCAAAAACCTATAATCATTAATCTGGCGTACGGATATTAACATCTAGAAACGATTAAATTATGAAACTATAAGATTCAGATTACAAAACAAATGTTTGGTTGAGAAAGTATTTTTTGATTCCACAGATTTAAAACATAATTGAATAGTACTTTTATACATAGTATTTAATTTACCAAGTTAATCCATTATACTTTATTTTATGAAAAAAGCATTTTTTATAATTAGCTGTGCTGCTTTGATTATGAGCAGCTCTTACCTGATCGGTCAAACGAACTACAAAATTGGGAATAAAATCCATGTAGAGGGTGAAGGAGGTTGGGACTATCTTAACGTTGATGAAGTCAATGGCAGAATATTTGTATCGCATGCAACTGTTGCGCAAGCCATAGACATCAAAACCGGGACATTGATTGGCACTATTCCAGATACAAAAGGTATTCATGGAATTGCAATTGCTAATGATCTGAATAAAGGTTTTACGAGCAATGGACGGGACTCATCTGTAACCGTTTTTAATCTTAAGACTCTTGAAGTTATTACAAAAATACAGGTAACAGGTCAAAACCCTGATGCTATTTTATATGATCCATTTTCTCAAAAGGTTTTTACTTGCAATGGCAGAAGTAACAATTCCACTGTTATCGACGCTAAAGATAATAAGGTAATAGGCACTATACCTCTTGATGGGAGACCTGAATTTTCGACTACTGATGGTAAAGGGAAAATTTTTGTAAACATAGAAGACAAAAGTGTTATTAATGTTATAAATTCAGCGACGTTAAAAGTTGAGCAAAATTGGCCAATTGCCCCCGGAGAAGAACCCAGCGGATTAGCTTTGGACAATCAAAATCATCGTTTATTTAGCGTATGTGGCAACAAATTAATGGTAGTTATTGATGCTGAAACGGGCAAGGTAATCACTACCTTGCCTATTGGCGACCGTTGCGATGGTGTGGTATTTGACCCTGAAAAGAAACGTGCATACGCTTCTAATGGAGAAGGCTCAATAACTGTTGTTCAGGAAGAGACCAAAAATAGCTTTAAAGTTCTTGAAACCATAACAACGCAACCAGGAGCGAAAACCATAGCTATTGACAAGACTACTCACCACTTTTATTTGACTACAGCCGAGTATGAGTCAGCACCTACTGCTGCTAACCATAGACCACCTGTAAAACCCAACTCATTTGTAATTTTGGATATAGAAACACTGAAATAATTTCCATTTATTTTCTCAATTAATTGTTTAGGAAAGAATACTAGTGTCATATCATAATTGACATGACACTAGTTTAATATCTAGTAAATTTCTTTTGATTGAAAATCTTTCTTACCTATGCAAAGATGTGTTCTTTGCAAGGTTGCTAACGCATTATAATTGCGAAAAAATAATCTGATCCGCTATCCACTTATACCAGTCTGTCAAGCCATCTCCTCTTGTACATGAGATTTGGAAAAGAGGTATTTGAGAATTGATTTTTATTAAATCAGAATTAAAGCTTTCGAAATTGAAATTTGTATAAGGGATCAGGTCAATCTTATTGAGCAGAACAGCTATTGCTTCCCTGAAAAGCATAGGGTATTTACCAGGCTTATCGTCACCCTCAGTTGTGCTTACTATTGCCAGTTTAAAGGTTTCACCAAGATCGAATTGTGACGGGCAAATCAGGTTACCAACATTTTCGACAAACAGAACATCAAGGTTATCAAGATCAAAACAATCAAGGACTTTTGAGATGCTGTTAGAATCAAGATGGCAACCTCCTTCAGTATTTATAACAACAATTGGAATATTATATTTTTTCAGACGTTGAGCATCCCTGTCTGTTGTTATGTCACCTTCAATAACTCCAATCCTGAACTTTGCTCCAAGAGCATCGCATGTGCGTTCCAGCAGAGTCGTTTTTCCAGCACCAGGTGAGCTTATTATATTCACCATCAATATTTTCTTCAATATGAGTAAATTCCTAATCTCATTGGCCTTATTCTGGTTCCTGTCAAGGATATTCTTCATTATTTTTATTTCCATATCTATTCCCCTTCTATACTTTTAATAAATAATTCTTTACCTTGTATAATTCCAAGATCAGTTGAACTGCAAATATTGCATGCAAACCTGTTTTCTTTTACCTGAAACGCACTTCCGCAAGTCGTACATTTCATTTTCACCGGTAAAATCTCGATATTTATTTCAGCGTCCCCGGCAATGGAATTTCTTACGATTTCCCTGAAAGCAAATTCAAAGATATCAGGCACGATCTGTATCATCTGTCCGAAAATTACATTCACCTTAGTAACCTTTGACAGATTATTATCAAGTGCCGTATCAAGCACTATCACTGAGAGATCTTCTGCTATCTTTAATTCATGCATATTTATAATCTAACAAATCCTCGGAAGCTGTTGTCCTGATAGCATATCAAGAATACGTTTACCTCCTATAGATGTATTTAAGACGACATAGTTTCTTTTAGCAGCAATAATCTCGCCGATTATTTCTGAATCTTTTCCAAAAGGATCGGACCTGAGAATTTCAAGAACTCTTGTTTCTTCCCCGGCACCTGCAACTATCAGGACTTTCCCTTCATTTGCAAGATACAACGGATCAAAACCCAGCATTTCACATAATCCCTTAACAGGATCATCCAAGGGAATGGAATCCTCATCAATAGTTATACCAAACCCAATCATTGAGGCGAGCTCATTTAATACAGTAGCAAGCCCGCCCCTTGTCAGGTCGCGCATGAAGCGAATCTCTTTACAGCTTTGCAGCACATTGTATATCATATGATTTAATGATGAACAATCTGAATTAACAGGTGTGGTGAAGCCTAGCTTGTTACGGGCGCCAAGTACTGCAATGGCATGATTCCCAAGAGGACCATTGATAATCAATTTATCGCCAGGTTTAATTCGTTTACCTGTACTGATGTGTTCCATATCAGGATTAAGAATGCCGATCCCGGAAGTTGTAATAAACAGTTTATCGCATTTCCCCTTTTCAACAACTTTTGTATCACCTGTAACGATCTTAATTCCGGCATTGATAGCTTCTTTGGCCATCGACTCAGCAATTATTTTAAGATCATTCACTGGAAAACCCTCTTCAATGATAAATGAAGCGGCAAGATACTTCGGATCAGCTCCGGATACTGCAAGGTCATTTACAGTACCACATACAGCCAGTTTACCTATATTGCCCCCAGGGAAAAATATTGGATCAACAACGTATGAATCAGTTGTAAAGGCAAGTTTATATCCTGAATTACCAAGAACAGCAGAATCGGTCAATGGTTCAGCCATACCGAAACTTCTCATAAACACCTTTTCAATCAGATCGCGTGATAACTTACCGCCACTTCCATGGTTCAAAGAGATAAAATCATTCATCAATTCTATATTTATACCATGTATTACAAGCTCCTTCATTTGAAACCATACATGCTCCTGTAGGATCTTCAGGAACACATTTTTTTGCAAAAAGAGCACAGTCTTCAGGTGTCTTTAATCCCCTCAGTATGTCTCCGCAAATACATAAAACATCTTCCACCTTTGATTTAATATGTAACGGTATTATTTTCTCTATATTAAATTCTTCATATTCTTTTCGTAGTTTAAGTCCACTGCCGGGAATTATACCAAAGCCACGCCAGATTTCATCACAATGCTCAAAGATTTGGGATAGATTTTTTTGTGCTATAATATTGCCGTTGCGCGTAACTGCACGGCTATATTGAATTTCTACTTTAGGAACATCATGGTTAACCTGCCTTACCAGCATCAGAATTGATTGCAAAATATCGGCTGGTTCGAATCCAGTGACGACACAGCTCAGGTTATATTTCCTCGGAATGAAGTCAAATATTGCTGAGCCGGTGATTGAGGCAACATGTCCGGGGCAGATAAACCCGTCAATATTAACCCCTTCTTTTATAATAGCTTCCATTGCCGGAGGCATAATCTTATGTGCACATAATAGAAAGAAATTCTTTATAATATCCTTTTTAGCGAGTTTGATTGTAACTGCAGTCCCGGGTGCAGTTGTTTCAAATCCTATTCCCAGGAAAATAACTTTTTTTTCAGAGTTGAACCTTGCTATCTCAAGAGCCTCAAGCCCTGAAAAAACGATCCTGATATCCGCTCCTTCTGTCTTCTCTTTTTCCAGAGATGAGGTTGATCCGGGAACTCTTAAAAGATCTCCGAAAGTGCATATGATAACCTCTTTAATTTTTGAATAAGCGATAGACTTATCAATAAAATCTGTTCCTGTAACACAAACCGGGCAGCCCGGACCTGAGATCAACTTAATACTATCGGGAAGCAAAAATGGAATACCAAACCTGTGTATAGCAGCTGTATGACCTCCGCATACTTCCATAAAGGTATAATCACGTCGTACCGAAGTATTTATCAGAGCCGTGAGTTTAATGATCAAATCTTTATTTCTGTATTCATCAATGTACTTCATTCTATATCATTCATTCAGAGAATCATTTATCTCTTCAAATAATCTTAATGTTTCTTCAGCCTCCTTTTCGCTTATCTTCTTGATTGCAAATCCGGCATGAAGCAGGATATAGTCTCCGACCTCTGCATTTTCAATCATGTGCAGACCTGCCTTAAATATAGCACCTCCGGCAGACACTTCTGCCATACAGCCATCAATGGACACGATCCTCGCTGGAATACTAAGGCACATTATCTTCTTGTTTTTGAAGCAATTACTAACTGTCCCAGGGATATACCTCCGTCATTAGCCGGGACGACGTGATTTGTAAAGACCTTAAACCTGCTAAAGTTTAAAAGGTACACTGATTTTTCCAGAAGATATTTATTCTGAAAAACTCCTCCCGACAAAACAACATTGTTCAATGCTGTTTCTTTCCTGATCTGCTTTGAAACTTCAAGTATAACCCGGGCAATTGTATTGTGAAATTTTGCTGAGATGACAGAAAAATTTACTTTTGGCAAATCTTCCAAAATTGCCTTTATTGTATCTGCAAAAACGATGGTTTTATCTGTCATGAAAGGATAATAATCATTTGTATTACCATCAATAGCAGATTCAAGCCGCATGGGTGCTTCAGAGTCGAATGTTGCAACAGAACAAAATCCCAGAATTGCAGAAACTGCATCAAAAAGACGACCGGCACCTGAAGTCATGGGGGAATTTATCTTTTTGACTATCATCTCTTTAACTAGCATTAACTTCTTTTTTTCAATGGAATTAAAAAGGGGTACAGATGTATAATCAAAACTTTCTCCGAAATACTGGTAAATATAGGAGAATGCCATTCTCCATGGCTCATCGATTGCTTTCTCACCACCAGGCATAGGTACATAATCGAAATGGGTAAAACGTCTGAATCCTTTCAGATCAGCAATCATGAACTCACCACCCCATATATTCTCATCCGTACCCAGACCTGTTCCATCGAGGCTAATTCCAATTACCTCCTCATCTAATCCATGTTCAGCCATACATGATGCAATGTGAGCATGGTGATGCTGCACCCTGAGGAGAGGTATATTTAATTCATCTTCAAGAAGTTCAGCATGACGAGTTGAGAAGTAATCAGGATGGAGATCACAAGCAACAAATTCAGGTTTAAACCTGAAAAGATCTGAAAACCTATCAATTGTCTCATTAAAAAAATCATATGTTAAAGGATTTTTCAGATCACCTATATACTGGCTCATTATTGCCTGGTCACCTTTTCCGATGCAGATACTGTTTTTCTGTTCAGCACCGAGAGCAAGAATACCCTCAACATTGTATTTCAGATCAACTGGTTGTGGAACAAATCCTCTTGAACGACGGAAAATACTTGTCTTCTTGTCAATTATTCTTATAACCGAATCATCGGTTCTGTTAAGTATCTGCCTGTTATAGCTCAATATAGAGTCAGAGATCGGCATCAATTGTTTTTCCGCACTAAGATCGTCAATGATTATCGGCTCGTCAGAAATATTTCCACTGGTCAGAACCACAGCGGGTGTTTTAAGGTTTCTGAAAAGCATATAGTGTACAGGCATATAAGGGAGCATTGCTCCGGTTGTATTCAAACCATTGGTGACAGAATAAGATAAAATATCTTTCTGTTTCAGAATAAGAATTGGTCTTCTCCAACTTTGCAGCTCTTTCTTTTCAATTTCATTAAGGTAACAATATTTTCTTA
Organism: Bacteroidales bacterium; assembly: GCA_003141415.1. Classification (GTDB taxonomy): domain Bacteria; phylum Bacteroidota; class Bacteroidia; order Bacteroidales; family VadinHA17; genus LD21. Next base: position 13,598 of record PLLX01000132.1, on the reverse strand, counting down.
CAGCCGGAATGTCCCGGAACATGACGGCAAAAGGCTTTGAATCCCGTTGCTTTTTATATCTCAGGTCGCTTACAGCATTGTTATTCAGTGCATCACACATCAGGTGATAACCCCCCAGGCTTTTAATTGCAACTGTTTTGCCTGAAACTATCTGCTTAGAAACTTCTTCAAGCATCTGTTTTATATCGCTTAAGCTTTTCCCGAAATCTTTGTACTTGTAGACAGGTCCACAAGAATTACATGCGATGGGTTGTGCATGAAAACGACGATTCAGAATTTCATAATATTCTGAATTACAATTTTCGCACATCCTGAAGCTTTTCATGCTGGTTTTTGGCCGATCGTAGGGTAATCCTTCAATAATTGTAAACCGGGGACCACAATTGGTACAATTAATAAAAGGGTAATCAATTCTTTCAGGATCATTTTCCATATCATCCAGGCAGTCACTGCAGACAGCGATATCCGGACTTATTTCAGTAATCTGGTTAATAGTTGTTTTACTACTGACTATTTTAAAACTGTTATAACGTTTGATTTGAATAGCTGTTCTCTCGATTGATTTAATCTTTGATGCCGGAGGTGCATACTGAAGGATGTCATTACCGAACTGATCGATTGTTTGAATGTCCCCCTGTACAATTACAGCAACGCCATCGGTTCTATTATCTACTTCTCCAAACAGACCGTATTTAGCGGCTATCCTGCAGATATAAGGTCGGAATCCGACTCCCTGGACTAACCCCTTAATCAGTATTTCATATCCTTGTATAATAGCTCTAGGTTTTTAGATCCATTTGCATTCATCTGTTTGTGAACATAATATATTACACTTTCAAGTTCATCGCAAAGATTTACATTATTAATGATCACCTCCTGGGTCACTTTCAACAGTACGGGGGCAAAATTCACTATCCCTGTTATACCGTACCTAGTCAGTTCATCAGCAACTTCCTGGGCAGAAATCTCCGGCACAGCAAGAATAGCCACTTTGACTCTGAACCTGTCGATGATTTCTTGTAACCTGCTCATTGAATATACAGGGATTCCGGATCTAATTTTCTGCTTGAAAGGATCGATATCGAAAGTGGCAACAATATTCATATTTCGTTGAACAAATTTACTATACTTCGATAATGCAAGACCCATATTCCCCATCCCTATAAGCACAATGTTATTGTCTTTATTGGCATGGAACAATTTTTCCATCTTTTCAAGCAGATCATTTATATAATATCCTCCTCGTTTGTTTCCCCTGATATTGAATTCGGAAAAATCTTTTCTGACCTGGTCAGGGGTGACTCCTGTTTCATTTGCTAAAGTTAAGGAGAAGACTTTTTCGACTCCCATCAATTTGAGTCTTACAAGACATGCCCGATAAAGAAAAATCCTTTTCAGGCTGTTCTTCATAATGTTTTTTGTGAATCGTTTCACATCAATTTTTTTTATTTATTTCATTACGCAAGTTAAATAATCCTTTCTAAAAAGAAAAATATTTTTATATATCAGATAATCTGCATTTTATGATATATTATGATTTTTAACAATAAAAATAAACATTATTTTATTGACTTTTATATACGTAGATTTTAACTTTATATGTGAATCTTCTCACATAAAATGCAATATAAATGCATACCAAAGGAAGAATGGGATAAAACTATTGAACGATTGTTATTATCCTACACCATTTTTGCAAGTGTCGAAAATGAATATGGTCTTGATTATGAATTAATCAAACCAAGAGATATCCTAAAAATCTCATATAATAAACCTAAACCTGCAACCCCTCTGAAAAGTTTCTTTCTTCCGGTTAAGGAAAATGTAACATTAGAAAGGATTGATGAAAAGCCAAGAATAATTCTGGGTATCCCAAACTGCGACATTGAAGGATTAGGTCTTCTGGATGAGATATATCTCGATATTGAGTTTAATGATGTTTTCTACAGGAACCGTCGTGAGAACACTATTCTGATAGCGTCCGACTGTTTTGGAATACAGGAAAATTGCCACTGTTTGTCTTATAACATTAAGCCATATTCAGAAACTAATGCTGATCTGGCAGTGATTAATCTCAATGGAATAATTGTTCTGAGAATATTATCCGCAAAGGGAGAAGATTTTGTTAAAAAAATCCCGATGATGCAATCTCTTGAAGATAAAAATTTAGTTTCAGCCATTGAGAAAGAACAACATGCAACAGAAACTTTGCTTATGACCTCAAACGTTGGATTACCTGATTATAAAAATACCGGGGAACTTATCATTAAAGCAAAAGAAAATATCTGGGAAAAGTATGCAGCACATTGTGTCTCATGTGGCGCATGTACGACTATCTGTCCGACATGTACATGTTTTCTTCTTATCGACAAACCAGGTCTTGAAAAGGTAAAACAACTGGATGCATGCCAGTATCCTGGATTTGAAAGGGTTGCAGGAGGAGAAGATGCCTTGTTTGAACTTCACAACCGATTCAGAAACAGGTATATGTGCAAATATGTATGGAAACCTGAAAAGTTCAGTTCCCTTGCCTGCACCGGGTGTGGCAGATGTATCGATGCCTGTATAGGAAAGATCAATAAAAATGAAATATTTATGGAACTTGTAAAATAGTAATTAATGCAGGATAACAGGAACATATATACTCCGATAAGGGCCAGACTGACAGATGTTATTGAGGAATCACCCTCTATTAAAACATTTGTAGTGGTACCTGAAGATAAGTTCTCTTTTAAAACTGGCCAGTTTATCGAATTATCTGTAGATGGAGTAGGAGAGGCTCCGTTTACACCCTCTTCTTCACCCCTGATTACAGAAAAGCTTGAAGTGACAGTAATGAAAACAGGATATGTAACAGAGTATATGCATATGCTTAAACCCGGAGTTCTTATGGGAATAAGAGGTCCGTATGGAAGAGGTTATCCTGTCGAAGCATTCTTTGGCAAAGAAGTGCTCATACTGGGTGGTGGTTGTGGCCTTGCTCCCATCAGATCGCTTCTATATACACTCGAAAGTATTAAAGATAAGTTGGTTAAAGTCATCCTTTGCTATGGATCCAAAACTCCTGCCGATTGTATCTACAAACCTCTTTTTGACAGGTTAAACAGCATTGAAAAGTTTGAAGCTTATCGTACGGTAGATAAAGCCGATGAAGACTGGGATGGTTCAGTGGGAGTTGCCACAACTCTGCTGAATAAAATTAAAATTAATATAAAGAATTCTGTCGCAGTAGTATGCGGCCCACCGATCATGATGAAATTTGGAACTATAAGGTTACTTGAAATGGGATATAAAGATGATCAGATTTACCTCTCGATGGAAAAAAATATGTCGTGTGGTTTAGGGAAATGTGGGCATTGCATGATGGGAGAATTTTTTGTTTGCAGGGACGGTCCTGTTTTTACTTATGATGAGATAAAACATAATCCTGAAATATGGAAATAAGAAGATTAGAATTCAGAGAATTATCTTGTCCTGTTTAAAATTAAAGTTGACAGATCATGAAAATTACAATTGAAGATTTGAAAAATGTCCGGTTTTTTGACGATTACACAGATGATCAGTTGAAAATATTTATTGGTATAAGCTCCATAAAAGAATTCAAAGTAAAAGATGTATTGTTTGAACAGTATGACGAGCTTAAAGAGATTTATATACTGCTTTCCGGATGCTTATCTCTTGGAATAAGCATTGCAAAGGAAAAGAGAATTCGTCTTGGCACACTAGAGGATGGACAGTTATTCTCATGGTCTGCAGTGTTCAGCCCATACATCTCTACAGCATGGGTAATGGCCACTTGTCCTACTAAAGTTCTGGCCATTGATGCCAAAAAACTCACTCATGAGTTTGAAAAAAATTGTGAATTCGGATTTAAAACAATGTCAAAAATTGCCCAGACAATTTCTCACCGTTTGAGCGATACAAGGTTCCAGTTAATGAACCAGTTGACTTTATGACTATCATAATATAAGGTTTTTAGTTTTACATAACAGTTTTATGCTTTCAAAATTATCTTTCAGACCCCCTTCCCAATCTTCCCTCACGGGGGAAGGAGTTAATCATTTCCCCCTTGGGGGAAACAGGAAAGGGGGTAAAAAACTATCTAGAATTAATTGATTTCTTAAATGTTTAATATAAAATGACCCGGAAGATCCTGATAGATATAATTAAGCTTCGTACTGCCATGATTGAAGACTCAAAGATGGTACTACCTGAGGCATATTTCTATCCGTCAATTAATAATAACGGTTTAAAGACTATCCGTGAGCTTGCTGCATTCAGGTTCACCTGCAGAAAATGCGAGGATGCTCCATGCATCAACGTTTGTCCTGCTGATGCCCTGGAAAAAGATGAAAATGGGGTTGTTGTACGCTATACAAATCTATGTGTTTCATGCAAATCATGTGTTACAATATGTCCTTTCGGAACCATGATGACGGATTTCTTTAAGCACCACAGGAACAAAGACCTCTTGTATGATCTGAACGATGAAAAAGAGATGGAAGAATTCATCATGGCTTGTCCCGAGGGAACGGCAACTTTTACTTATGAGGATGAGTCGCCGGATAAGAATATATATAGCCTTAATGAAAAAGTGCTTATAAAAGATTGTTTATATATCACTGAAAAACAGTAAATTCCAATACTATGGTGGTTAACCTCTTTTATTTTCTTGTCTTCCCCGGTCTGCTTTTTGCCGCAGTAACCGGAGCATTCCTTTCATGGTTCGACAGGAAAATTACCGCCAGGGTACAGTTTCGCAAGGGACCACCTTTTTTGCAGCCATTTTATGATTTCTTCAAATTGTTACTGGTCAAGGAAACAATACTGCCTAGGTATGGATCTCCCTTAATATTTCTCATTGCACCAATCTTTGCTGTTTTTGGTGCTACCATGGCAGGGGTTTTCATTCTGCTGCCCTTATTAAATATAACTACAGGTTTCCGCGGAGATCTGATTGTTATCTTTTATCTGCTTACAATCCCATCATTCTCATACATTATTGGTGCACTTGCTTCAGGAAATCCACTTGCTGCAGTTGGCGGATCGAGGGAGATGAAACTTATCCTGAGTTATGAGCTGACTTTTCTCCTGGTAATATCCGGGATTATTATGAAATGCGGGCAACACTTTGATCTATACTCAATTATACATGCACAGCAGGCCGGATCTCCGTTTATCGGAAGTATTTCAGGAGTGCTTTTATTCATTGCAGGTATCTTTTGTATCCAGGCAAAACTGGCACTGGTCCCATTTGATATGCCTGAAGCTGAAGCAGAGATAACTGAAGGAATTTTTATTGAATATTCCGGTGCTGCTTATGCAATGATAAAACTTACAAAATATATCATGTTTTTTATACTTCCTGCTTTTCTGGTTGCGCTGTTAATGAATGGCTTCAGACTTGAAGGAATTAATATTTTATGGGCAATACTAAAGGTCCTTTCAGTTGTACTTCTCTTAACTCTGATAAGGAATACTAATCCAAGGGTAAAGATCAAACAGGCTGTCAGATTCTTTTTCCTATGGATGAACCTGGTTGCCATAATTGCTCTTGTATTGATTGCATTTGGTTATTAAATACTTGTCAACGTGGGGTTTAAAAGTTATTGCTTTAAAAAGTCGCTATGGGTCTTCCATTTTGGAGGAGCCTCATGCAATAATTGTGATATTGAGATACTTGATTGCCTCACACCACGACACGATCTTGAACGATTTGGTATTCTTCTGGTCGGCAGTATTAGGCATGCCGATGTACTTCTTGTTAACGGCTCCATAAATATACATGACAGGGAGAGGCTGATAGAGATTTACAATCAGGCTCCAAAACCTTTACTGGTTGTAGCAATTGGTGCGTGCGGTTGTACCGGAGGATACTTCACCGAAAGCTACACATTTGCTGGTCCGGTCGATAAAATAATTCCGGTCAATGTCTATGTTCCGGGTTGCCCTCCTAAACCCGAAGCAATAATTGCCGGGATCATTAAACTTGTTCAGAACTCATAAAAGCTAAATGAATACAGAATTGATCATAGAAAATTTCAAAGAAAAATTCAAGACTGACGTTCTTGAGATAACTATAAAAAATCAGAAACGAATTATTATTACGGTAACGCCTGATTCAATAATTAATATTGCAGCTTTTTTATACAGGAAAGAAGGATTCAGGTTCATTATTGCTTCTGCTTTGCACACTAAAAAAGGATTTGAAATTCACTATCATTTTAGTAAAGATTCTATAGGACTGATACTTAACATACACGTAATTCTGGATAAGGATAATCCACAAATCGAATCACTTTCGAACATGTTCAATGCCTCAAACTGGATAGAAAGGGAGATGCACGAGCTTCTTGGTATCAATTTCCTGAATCACCCNNCCCAACCAGGAGAAACTGATATCGGAAGGCAACTGGGCCGAAGGTGTTTATCCATTACGGAAGGAGTTTAAGTAATAAACTGAGATTAACTGCGATGAGCAAAAAAACACTCATACCGATTGGACCATATCATCCCCTTCAGGAGGAGCCTGAATTATTCAAGCTATATTGTGACGGTGAGATTGTAAAAGACATCAAATGGGAGACCGGATATAATCACCGTGGGATTGAGAAACTAAGTGAATCAAAGACTTACGAGCAAATTTTTTTCCTTGTTGAACGAATATGCGGTATCTGTTCAAACTCACATCCTTTTGCTTTTGCAAATGCTGTTGAAGAAATTGCAGATATCGAAATTACAGACAGGGCAAAATATATCAGATCAATAATCGGTGAACTCGAGCGAATACATAGTCATCTCCTTTGGGTTGGCCTTGCTGGACATTTCCTTGGTTATAATACTGTTTTCATGTGGGCATGGAAATATCGCGAACCTGTACTCGACCTTTTTGAAATGATATCAGGGAACAGGAACAGCTATGCAATGTTCAAGGTGGGTGGTGTCAGAAGAGACATTGAAGAGAACAAAATTCCTGTTATTCTTAAGGTTCTGGATGATATTAAGAAAAAGACCGATTTACTGACAGGAGCAGTAATGGATGATCCTGTAATTCATGCCAGAACCAAAGGGGTTGGTATTCTTACAAAGCAGGATATTATTGATTATGGAGCAGTTGGTCCAACTGCCAGGGCTTCAGGTGTGGCTATTGATGTGCGAAAGGACGATCCCTATGCAGCTTATCCTCTTGTTAACTGGAAAGTGATAACAGCAGAAGCCGGTGATGTTTTTGCTAAAGCAGAGGTCAGATTACTAGAGATGTACGAATCAATCTCAATAATTGAGCAATGTCTCGATGGTCTTAAAAAGGGGAAAATGGGAGACATTACATTAAAAGTTAAAGAGATACCCGAAGGAATCGGAAATGGCCGGGCTGAAGCGCCCCGGGGCGAAGTTTTTCATTTTGTGCAATCGGATGGTTCTAATTCTCCTGTAAGACATAAAATAAGGGCTCCCAGCTATGTCAACATTGCAACATTTAAAAAATCGTGTATTGGTCAGACAATTGCCGATGCCACAATTTCATTGGCAGCGGTTGATCCTTGTTACTGTTGTACCGAACGGATGGCTGTGGCTTACGATTTGAACTCGGGAGAAAAAATAATGAACGCTAATGAACTGATCAATGAATCAGTAAAGAAGACTAATGAGATAAAGAAAACTATTAAAAATCAGCTATGAAAGAGATCATCAGCATAATATCTCTACCTGTTCTTATCGGTCTTTTACTTTTTTTTGTTCCGGAAAAATTCAGGACAATCAAGGGTATTATTGCTCTGCTGGTAAGTATCATTACGGGTTATCTTACAATTGTAATTTACAGTTCAGGCAATCAGCTTCACCAGCTTAATGAGCTATCAAACGGTTCAACTTTGTTTGTTTTTGGTTTTGACTTTCTCCATGATGCCGGAAGGTATATGGCATTCAATTGCGATAACCTGAGCAAACTTATTATCTTGTTTATCAGTCTTTTTACTATATTAATTCTATTATATTCACTGGTTTATATTAAAGATAAAAGAGTCAGAAACTATTATCCCTATTTTCTTATTACTCTAGGTTGTGCATATGGTGCCGTGGTATCTGACAACCTGCTTTTATTCCTTTTATTCTGGGGTATACTCGGAATAACCCTATATAAATTAATACAAGGCGCTGATGAAGAGAGCTCTGCAACTGCCAAGAAAACACTCATTCTGATCGGAGCTTCCGATAGTATTATGATAATAGGTATTGCAATTATCTGGAAAATTACCGGTTCGCTGAGCATGGGAGGTATATCTTTACCCACTACAAATGCTTTGTCGGTTGTTTCTTTCCTGGCATTACTAACTGGCAGCTTTACAAAAGCCGGCGCTTTTCCTTTTCATACGTGGGTTCCCGATTATGCAAAAAGTGCTCCGGCCTCTTCATCTGCTTATCTTCCTGCCTCACTTGATAAACTTCTGGGTATATATTTTCTTGCGAGGATAACCACAAGAATGTTCATTCTGAATGAATGGCTGACACTTCTTCTATTATCAGCCGGAGTGATCTCAATAATAACTGCTGTTATGATGGCTCTTGTCCAGCATAATTACAAACGGTTACTCGGATTTCATGCTGTCTCACAGGTGGGTTATATGATTCTCGGATTCGGACTTGGTTCGATAATTGGAGTGGCAGCAGGCCTTTTTCATATGATAAATAATACATTGTATAAAAGCGGACTTTTTCTCTCTGCAGGATGTGTGGAATATCGTACAGGGAAAGAAGATATTGACGACCTTGGAGGTCTGTCGAAATCAATGCCTTTTACATTTTTTGCGTCCCTGATTTTTGCGATGTCAATATCCGGTATACCTCCCTTCAATGGATTTGCTTCAAAATGGATGATATACCAGGGGATAATAGATTTTGGCAGTGGAACCGGAATCGCAAACAAACTCTGGGTGGTTTGGTTGGGATTGGCGGTATTGGGATCAGCACTTACGCTTGCAAGCTTCATTAAACTGGTAGGCGGTATATTCCTTGGTCGTCGCAGATCAGAGTTTGAGAAGGTGAGAGAAGTGCCCGTAATGATGTGGATTCCTCTTATTTTACTTGCACTATTGTGCATCTTTTTTGGAGTCTTTTCCACAAATTTCATTGTGCCAAAACTTTTTATGCCTGTTTCAGGTGCATTTCTGTTCAAAGGATTCTGGAATTCTTCATTTGTATCGTTACTTGTTTTAATCTCAATTGTCCTTGGACTGATTCTCTATCTGGCATTCAATCTTAAAAAATTCAGGACTGAAGATAGCTTTATCGGGGGAGAAAAAATTCAGGATCAGACAAGTTATTCTACTCCTGAATTCTATAAAACTATTGGTGAATTCCGCTTTTTTTCATGGATCTATAAAAAAGCTGAAGAACGATGGTTCGACATTTATGACCAGTCAAAACAGTTTGTATTATGGCTTAGTCATCAGTTGAGTGAAGCTCATACAGGTGTGTTGCCTGCTTATATTATCTGGGTTTTTGCAGGACTTATTGTTATGCTACTGATTATGATATAAATAATTAAAGCTGAAATGGACCTTACCATATCTGTAATAGTAGGATTTATGATTTTAGGGGCTTTGTATGCTATCCATGCCAGGGATCTGCTCTCATCTGTTATAGCTTGTAGCCTGGTAGGATATAGTCTGGTAATATGCTTTTTACTTCTGAAAGCTCCCGACCTTGCGATTGTTCAGATTGTGGTTGATACAATAACCCTGATAATAATGGTTGCCGTTGTTCTGGATAGTTCGAGGGAGGAATCATTTTCAAAATTTGATACCCAGGGATATATTTCTGCATTAACTGCTATTTTCCTTGGTTTGATGCTTCTTTATTTTTATACTGTTTCAATTCAGTCTTTGGATGTTCTTGGGAAAAGTTCGTTAAGAATGGCAAAACATTATATTGAAGGTGCCGCACAAAAAACCGGCAGTGCAAACCTTGTTACAGGTGTTGTTTTTGATTTCAGGGGTTATGATACTATGGGTGAGGCAGTTGTTCTTGTAACAGCGGTACTGGGAGTATTAACGATATTAAGGATAAAGGGTAAGAAATAGAAGGCATAGGGCACTGGGCACAGGGCTCAGGTTGCAAAAGACAAAAAATAAAAGTAATAAGTAGTAACAAGCAACAAGTAACAAGCAACAAGCAACGAGCAACGAGTATCGAACAACATGAAACGACACTTATGAAAGGAATGACAATAATAGTAAAAAAGACCACTCAGCTTATTGCGGGAATGGTTTTCATGTATGGAATATATGTAATAGTACATGGCCATCTGACACCCGGAGGAGGATTCGCAGGAGGAGTGATTATGGCAGGTTCTCTGATACTGATCACACTTGTCAATGGAGGCGATTTCCTGAAACTCATAAAAGAAGAATCAGGGACAACAATCATTGAAAGTTTAGCCACAATACTGGTTATAACAATAGCTGTTTCAGGTTTTTTATTTGGAACAAAAATCTTTTTCAACAATTTTCTTCCTAAAGGGATAGTTGGACATCTGATAAGCGCCGGCGTATTGCCTCTTTACAACATTTTTGTCGGAACAGAGGTTGCTGCATCAATATTTATAATATTTCTATCACTTATAATCTTTAAGGAGGAGTCTAAAGAATGATTGCTTATATAATGTGTTTCATATTGTTTCTGGTCGGATTGTACGGCGTAATAACAAGGAGAAACCTTGTCAAGATTGCGGTTTCCCTATCGATAATGGAGATAAGTACTTTCTTGTTTTTTGCGCTTGTGGGTTATATCGATGGTGGAGTTGCACCAATAGTCGATCCGGCTAATCCTGCAAAAATATACGTCGACCCTTTGCCGCAGGCGCTGGTGCTTACAGCCATTGTTATCGGACTGGCAACAACTGCTATGCTGATGGCCGTCATAATCAGGCTTTACAGAAAGTATGGGACTTTCGATATCAGAGAGATAAAAAACTTAAGAGGATAAAATATGAATCCGCTGATACCACTATTTGTTGTTATTCCCCTGGCAGGAGCTTTCCTGATAATGATTATCGGAAGATTTATAGAAGAGTTTAACAAATACTTCACCTCCCTTGTCCTTCTCTTCCTGACCTGTATCAGTTTCTATTTCCTTTTTATAACCGGAGAAAATATATTTGTTTATAAAGTTGGTGGATGGGAACCAATAAACAGTGTCCCTATCGGCATCTATATGGTTATGGATGGGTTCACTGTAATCGTAGTTTGTATAATAAACCTGATTGGTTTCTTATCAGCCATTTATTCAATCTCTTATATTAAAAGATATACAGCCGGTAACTATTTCTACGCCTTATTCTGTCTGATGATTGGTGGAATGAACGGAGTAGTTTTAAGTGGTGACCTTTTTAACATTTTTGTATTTCTTGAGATTTCAGTTATATCTTCCTATGCTTTAGTGGCATTCGGAGTTGAAAGTAATGAACTTGAGGCCTCCTTTAAATATCAGATACTTGGCGGACTTGCTTCATTTTTAATCCTTTTCGGTATTGGATTCATCTACTGGGAAACCAAAACTCTGAATATTGCCGATATAAAACAAGCATTCAGTAGCGGTTATAATAAAACAACCTATCTATTCATTCAGATTCTGATTTTAAGCGGATTCGGTCTGAAAGCTGCAATAATTCCTTTTCATGCCTGGCTGCCCGACGCTCACTCATCGGCACCTTCACCAATTTCAGCAATGCTATCAGGTATATTTATTAAAGCTGTTGGAATATATGTAATTATCAGATTATTTTTTAACATGTTCGCCGTAAGTGAAGGCATGGCAGTGCTGATCACAACTCTTGGAACAATTTCAATGGTAATTGGAGTATTTCTGGCGATCGGGCAATGGGACATTAAAAGACTTCTTGCCTACCACAGTATCAGCCAGATGGGTTATGTGGTAATGTCAGTCGGCATCGGAATGATACTTCTTTCCAGAGGAGCAAAATCAGAGATAGTTTCACTTGCTATTGCCGGTGGACTTTTCCATCTCATTAATCATGCAGCTTTCAAAGGACTTTTGTTTCTTAACGCCGGGGCAATTGAGTACACTACCGGTACCCGCAATCTTAAAGAGATGGGGGGACTGGCGAAGTCGATGCCTGTAACTTCTGCAACTTCTTTTATTGCATCGATGTCAATATCTGGTGTACCGCCTTTTAACGGATTTTTCAGTAAGCTGATAATTATAATTGCCGCCATTATGGCTAAGTTTTATCTTCTAGCCGCACTTGCAGTTTTAGTCAGTATAATTACGCTGGCATCGTTTCTTAAATTCCAGCGATATGCTTTCTTCAACAAATCAGCTAATCCTAAGAATCAGAATATCAGAGAAGTTCCGTTTCCAATGGTATTCAGTATGGTTATCCTGAGTATTATCTGCATTCTTCTCAGTCTTCTTGTCATACCTGAAATCAGACATACAATCCTTAGCCCGGCGATAGATGTTCTGACAGATCATTTAAAATATTCAAACTCAATATTAGTTCAATGATATGCGATACATTACAGTCTTTATATTATCGATGATCTTCTGGATAATGTTAACCTTCGACTTTACAATTCCAAATCTTGTTGTCGGGGCAGTAGCTTCTCTTATTACTTCTGCGGCATTCACAAGATTTTTTATTAAAAATGTATATAAACTTATTCAACCTCACCGGTATTTCTGGTTTCTTGTTTATCTGGTTGTTTTTATTTGGGAGTGTATTAAAGCCAATATAGATGTTGCTTACAGGGTGCTTCATCCGGCGATGCCGATAAGGCCAGGCATTGTTAAAGTAAAGACCACATTAAAGTCTGATATGGCTAAAATGTTGCTTGCAAATTCGATTACTATGACACCAGGAACTATTTCTGTGGACATTATAGATGATTACCTCTATATCCATTGGATCTATATAAGCTCAGATGATCCTGAAGTTTACACAGGAATCATAACCGGAGCATTTGAAAAATATATTAAAAGAATAATAGAATGAATAACTGGCTTAATATACTGCTTTACGTTCAGATTGCTCTGAGCGGGATCTGCATGTACAGGATTATAAGAGGACCTACAATCCCCGACAGGATGGTAGGAGCAGATATTTTCGGAATACTGGTAGTCGGGGTTTGTGCTATTATATCCATTCAAACTGAGAAGTCATTTATTCTCGACATCGGGATTGCATGGATCATTTTGAGTTTCATCGGTACGTTGACACTTGCAAAATATCTCACGGGCAAAAAACTAAATGAATAGTATGATCAGTCTGATTTTCATAACAATCGGAATTATCTTCAACCTTCTTGGTTGCGTTGGGATTATAAGACTTCCTGATACTTACAACAGACTACAGGCTGCAACAAAAGCTGTAACACTAGGATGCTGCAGCATACTGCTTGGAGTAGTTTTCCATTTCGGACTGAGCGATGCGGGTACAAAAGCTCTGATTGCAATACCAATACTATTCTTTGGATCGACTGTTGCAGCTCATGCGCTTATCAGGGGAACATATCATTTTGGGATCAAGCTCGGAGATAAAAGCGTAAAGGATGATTATAAAGATGCTGTAAAATGAAGTA
>PLLX01000060.1 GCA_003141415.1 Bacteroidales bacterium | reverse complement strand
TGCGTCGGGCTCGCAATGACATTGCAAGCAAGGTTAATTCGTTTTGGGATTGTAGTGCACATGATAAAGTAAGAGGTCATTGCGAGGAATCCCGCCCTGGCGGGATGACGAAGCAAACCCACCGGACAACCGGGAAATTAATAAAAAATACATCCAGACCATAAACGGCGCCACCCCGCGCACCGCACACCGCACACCGCTTGCCAGTCATTTAAACAGAACAAATTTCCATCACAAAAATCAATATACGTTTGTATAATTGGAAATAACGAGTAAATTTGTTACNNAGGAAGTTTTTCCTTAACAGCAGCACCAAAGCTCATCTCCGGGGACTGGAGTCTGAATTTGGAGAATCCTCAAATGCAATCCGTCTTGAGTTAAATAGATTTGAAAAGGCAGGTCTCCTGCATTCCCTGCGTGACGGCAATAAAAAGGTTTACCAGGCAAACCAGAATCATCCCTTATTTGGAGATATACATAGCATTATAATGAAAGAGGCCGGTATCGACCGGGTAATTGATAAAGTGATTCATCGTATAGGGAATCTTATCTGCGTTTATCTCACCGGTGATTTTGCCCGTGGCAAAGATAGTCCCGTTATAGATCTTATCCTTGTGGGAGAGAATATTGACCGCGAGTATCTTGCCAGGAAAGTTATGCAGGCTGAGGAACTGGTTGGAAGAAAGGTAAGTTATGTTGTGCTTCACCCTGATGAGTCTGAAAATCATCTATTGAAAGTAAAACCGGCAGATCTGCTTCCCTTATGGAACAGCGAGGAAAGTAAATTATTATTACATCATTCCGTTTCGACCGGAACCTGATGTTGAAGATATTGACAATATGTTTCGGGTATAACTGAAACCGCTGCAAACTTAGATTAATTGGGCTTGTCAGGCACTTAAGAGGATGTGACTGACCAGACGGAAGTTTGGAAAGCGGCAAGCTGCAGACAAAAAGAAACACAATTTGTTACATCAAATGAGGAGATTCGTATATATTATAACAAATGATAATGATACGGTACTTTACACAGGTGTTACGAGCAATCTTAGAGGGAGAGTCAAAGAACATAAGGAAAACCTGCATCCAGAGAGTTTCACTGCACGGTATAATATTAGAAAATTAGTATATTACGAGAGTTTTGATAGCATTGTAGAAGCTATAAAAAGAGAGAAGCAAATTAAAGCAGGATCAAGAAAGAAGAAATTGGACTTAATAAACGGCAGTAATCCTGAGTGGAGGGATCTTTACTTTAATTTGCATAGTGATTGAAGGGTTGCTTCATCCAGACTGCGTAGGGATTACCAATGATGTAAAGTTGGTATTGTGGAAGGGTGATAAGGATTGCTTCGTCCCGCAGGGCGGGACTCGCAATGACAGTGCATGTAAGATAGATTGTCCATGTGATCCAAACGAGCGTAACAAATTTTACTTCAAAAAACCGGTCATTACATGTAAGATAGATTGTCCATGTAATCCAAACGAGCGAAAAAATTTTTACTTCAAAAAATTGGTCATTGCGAGAATCCCGATGAAATCGGGCGACGAAGCAACCCATAACAACCATTTAGAAAATATACTTCTTTACTTTCTCCTTTTGCCTTTTTACTTTTAACTTTCTCCTTTGTTGATTTTAAGTAAATAATTATTTACTTTTGCCAGATCAAAATATGAAGTGTTCTGAACTATTAAGACTACTTTTAAAAGACGGGTGGGTGGTTGTGTCAACAAAAGGGTCACATTTGAAGATGAAACACCCGCAAAAGCAAGGGATCATAATTTTCCCTGATCATGGAGCACGGGAAATGGGTAAGGGAATGGGAAAGAAAATCCGTAAAGATGCCGGTTTGAAATAGAGATAGTCAGATATGATAACAAAAAAGAGGATAGTAGTTATAATTGAAAAGACAGATACCGGATTTTCTGTCTATTCAGAAGACTATCCGGTATTTACAACAGGAGCAACAGTGAATGAATTGCTTGAAAATACCAATGAAGCTTTCACCCTTTACTTTGAGGATAAAAATCATGGTACGCAACAGATTTACTATGAAATAGATTTTAAGCAGTTCTTTCAATACTATAAGGTGATAAACTCCAAAGCACTTGCTGAGAAGATCGGCATGAATCCTACCCTTTTATCTCAATATGTGAGAGGTCATAAAAGACCATCCGAGCAACAAAGCCGAAGGATTCTGTATGGTATTAACAAGATCGGACAGGAACTGGCTGAAATGAGTGTCATTTATGAAATAAAAGACAAAAGACAAAAGTAAAAAGACAAAAGTGGAAGAAAAGAAGAATGATTTATGTGAAAGGCTCTTTGAATTTGCGGTTAGAGTTATTGAATTTTTGAAAACGCTACCATACTCACCTGAAAACAAAACTATTCGTACTCAATTGTCAAAAAGTGCTTGCTCTGCTGGGGCTAATTACGAGGAGTCTCAATCTGGATCATCAAAAGCAGATTTTTCAAATAAAGTTAGAATCTCACTTCGAGAAATGAGAGAATCAAACTATTGGCTAAGAATAATTAGAAGAACTGTAAAAGAAATAAATGGGTCAGAGCTTGACTATTTAATTAAAGAATCAGGTGAGCTTAAGAATATCCTCGGTTCCATTGTCCAAAAATCACGGGAATAAACTCAACTCTCCTTTTTTACTTTTATCTTTTTACTTTTGTCTTGATCGATACTTTTGTCTTTTGCCTTTTGTCTTTTATCTTTAAGAAAACTTTTGCCTTTTACCTTTTTACTTTTTACT
>PLLX01000254.1:2118-2823 GCA_003141415.1 Bacteroidales bacterium | reverse complement strand
AAAGAACATATTTTGTCTTTTTTACCATGCATAATTAAAGTTGGGATGGTTATTTTTGCTAGATCAGCTCTCAGGTCCGTATCGCGCAGAGCGATTAAACATTGAGCCGTTGCATAAGAAGAAGCGCTCAAACAAATTCCATTTAACCAACTACCTATCCCTTCATTTAGTGAGGTTTCTGTAGCGGAGAATATCTTTGCGAAATCAGATAAAAGCTTTGGCCTGTCCTTATAATTCAATTTAATTAAGTCATCAACAGCGCTCTGTGGAAGATTGTATGGAAAATCTTTACGTTGTGTCCAGATCGGGGCTGCTGCTCCGCATAAAACCAGCTTAGAAACATGAGCTCCCTTATATGCTGACACATAACGGATCGCAATAGCTCCGCCCATGGAAAAGCCAACTAAAACAGCATCTTTTATGTCAAGTTTACTTAGAACCTTTTTTATATCCGATGCGTGTATATCGTAATTACACGCCCTGTAAGGTTTATCAGATTTGCCAAATCCTCTTAATGTTATACCAATTACACGGAAATTTTTATTTAGCAGATCGTTGTATTGGTATTCATACATTTCATCACTTAACGGCCACCCGTGTATTAACACAATAGGTCTGCCTTCTCCTGCATCAGTAATATGAAGACGAACATTGGGTTCTACTTCAATATATTCTGCTCGGTTCATGTCAGACTTTGATTTCTCA
>PLLX01000254.1:0-2074 GCA_003141415.1 Bacteroidales bacterium | reverse complement strand
TTTTCTATTGCATTCATCATTGGCGGAGGTCCGCAGATATAAACATTTTTGGTTGAGTCGCTAATGTGAGCTTTGAGAAAACCTTCTGTGATTTGACCATGAGCATACCCATCTGCTTTTTCGTCAGATAAAATGTTGACGAAATTTCTGCCTAATAATTTTTTAAATTCATGTGCGAGTATGATATCACCTTTGGTTTTATTGGCAAAAATGAGTTTGTTATTACCTGTTTCATTTTTTGACTGAAGATACCTGAAGATGCAAATAAAAGGGGTAACTCCAGCGCCTCCGGCAATAAATACACCCTCACCCTTATAGTTGATTGCGCCAAACACATCATGCAGAATCAACATATCATTTTTTTTCAGCTGAAGAAGTTCATTGGTAACACCTTTATGCGAAGGATATGTTTTGATAGTAAATTCGAGATAGTCACTATCTGGAAGACATGTGAAGGTGAAAGGTCTTTTTTCATCCTTCCAACCGCTTTTGTTTATGGAAATTTCGTTAGCCTGCCCGGGAGTGAAGGTGTGCTTTTGCGGCTTTTCAGTAACAATTCGCAGTACATCATGTGTGATGTGCTTAATCGAATTTATTTTTACAATATGTTGAGCCATTCCATAAATAAATTTCAAAACAGATAGTATGTTAAAATTTTTNNCCTTGTTACCTCTTCCCAGTTCATAACGTTCCAGAATGCATCTATATAATCTGGTCTTTTGTTCTGATATTTTAAATAATAAGCGTGTTCCCATACATCCATTGTAAGCAAAGGTATTCCCTTTTTTTCAGCTATATCCATCAACGGATTATCCTGATTTGGTGTAGAACAAATAAACAGGTTGCCTTTATCATCGAGGCATAGCCATGCCCAGCCGCTGCCAAATCTGGTTTTGCCTGCATCTGAAAATTGTTTTTTGAACTCATCAAAAGAGGTAAATGATTTAGTAATGGCTTTTGATAATTTATCGGTTGGCAAACCACCTCCATGGGCTTTCATGTTTTCCCAATAAATTGTGTGATTGAAATATCCACCACTATTGTTTCTGACTGCCATGGGATATTTGCTTGTATTCTTGAAAATATCCTTTATATCCATTGATTCCATCTCAGTACCTTTTATTGCATTTATGAAATTGTCATAATATGCTTTATGATGTTTACTATAATGGATCTCTACTGTCATTTTATCTATAAAAGGTTCAAGAGCATCATAAGAATAAGGCAATGGTTTAAATTCGAATTTATTTATCGGCTTCATGGTTTTTTGTTTAATAAGTGTCATTGTTTGTTTGATTATTTTTCATCTGATCTTTTGTTGGATCTTGTGGCTGCCCAATAAAAGTGTATTGCAAACCAAGAAATCCAACAATGGTTATTGCTATTTATGTTTTTATGAAATTTAAGTTTTAAAGTTGCGCAACTTTAACCTGATAGATCTTACATAACTTTTGAAAAAAGTTACATGATTCACATATCGTATTGTAATGTATGTTTATTTTAATCTGACCGGATTTTGAGGGGGTCAAAAAAAGACGGATTTTGTAATGAAGTGAAGTATTTAATCAATTTGGATATTGAAAGAGAAATTCAATATAATAAGCTGAAAGCCATTTTGATTGCCAGAAAAAGTAACACCAAGCAGCCTCATGAACCTTGGCAGAACTTTTTGATCTCTGATTCCAGAAAAAGAATCGAGACTACATTTAGTCAGATATCCAGTATGTTCCCAAAGAGAATTCATGCAGTAACTGTTGACGGATTCTTGATGAAAGTGATCCTCTTTATATTCGTTTTTACCATAAATGAAAAGTTTTTATAGATAGCAACTTGAATTAATTAATAATTTTTATCTTGTTCCTGATTCTCTCAGCTACTAGTTGATTACTGTCTATTTTGATATGGATGCCAATTATGGAATCGTACCATATTAATCCAAAACGATTTTGTTATTAAATTTACCTTTATAATTATCTGTAATGCAAAATAATACTGACAAACCTGATTCAAAAACACCATACGAAACAGCAAGAAATTGCCGTCATTATGCCATGTGCAAAATTGATTTTCTAGG
>PLLX01000115.1 GCA_003141415.1 Bacteroidales bacterium | reverse complement strand
GATGATGAAAATTTTCACCTTTTTCTTTTAAGTTTGATTGTTTTAAATTAATACTGTTTATTTAAAATAATTAGCCACGAAAATATATAATCTATAAATACATTGTATCATTCGACCCCCAGAAATATTAACACTATTAGCATTTTATTAACAATCGATATTTTTTACTCTGATTTTGTTTGCTGTATAGTATTGATTGATAATATTTTATGCTGAAGACTAAACAAATCTAAATTAAAAATAAATTTGGTAATTTTTTGATATAAATATTTCGAATCATCCTGAAATACATTTAAAAGTTCATTTTAAAGGCTGTTTTTTTATATTGAAATTCCTGTGACTAATATTAAGAACAATCATACCATAATATCAGATAGTCCAATATTGAATATTATTAAGCTTCGTTTACGAAGCATAAACATGGATCAACGTGTTTTGCTCGTCCACTTTAAACGCCGGACAATGCTGATAATTAAATCTTAATTTCTCTGAATATAATATAGCCATTTTGTTAATTTGAAATATTTTTATTTTCAACCCTATAAATTAAACATTAAGTATTCCAGTAGGTTATATAAAATAAATTATTTCTTATTGCGCTCAGTAGAATATTATAAATGAATATCGAAAAGACAAGCATTAAAAAAGTGAGAAGATTAAGATCATTTTTCAAAGACGTAACTGAGGCTATTTCCGGAACAGAGCAGGATTTTACTGAGGGAAAACTTAGTCGAGCAATTCTATTGCTTTCTATTCCCGCAGTTCTTGAAATGGTAATGGAATCTGTTTTCGTCATTGTTGATATATATTTTGTTTCTAAGTTAGGTGCCAATGCGGTTGCAACAGTTGGCATTACCGAATCGATGGTGACTATCATTTACGCAATTGCAATTGGTCTGGGAACAGCTACAACATCAATAGTTTCACGAAGGATTGGCGAAAAAAATCCTGACGCTGCTTCCGTTGCAGCATTTCAGGCGATTCTGACCGGTATGGTTGTTTCTATTCTAATTGGATTACCTGGTGCACTTTTTTCTAAAAAGCTTCTTGGTTTGATGGGTGCGTCAAAACCAATTGTAGACAGCATGTCAGGTTATACCAGGATAATGCTTGGTGGCAATATGGTTATTATGATGCTTTTTATTATTAATGCCATATTCAGAAGTGCAGGTGATGCTGCTATTGCGATGAAGGTTCTCTGGATTGGCAACATAATAAATATAATACTTGATCCATGTCTGATCTTTGGGCTCGGACCATTTCCTCATATGGGTGTTACAGGAGCAGCTGTAGCTACAAATATTGGAAGAGGCACCGCTGTTCTTGTTCAATTTTATCTGCTCTTCTTCGGAAAGAAGCGAATCAGACTTTCAATTAAACACCTTTTAGTCGACTTCAAGATAATGGTTAAATTGCTCAAATTGTCTTTTGGCAGTATAGGACAAAACCTTATCGGTACAACAAGCTGGATTGCTCTTGTCAGGATTCTTTCAATCTTCGGAAGCGAGGTGGTTGCAGGCTATACAATAGCAATCAGGATAATAGGTTTTACACTATTACCATCATGGGGAATCAGCAATGCTGCTTCAACTCTTGTAGGGCAAAACCTTGGTGCAAAAAAACCTGACAGGGCTGAAAGAGCAGTATGGGTGACCGGATGGATAAACATGATATTGCTTAGTATGATAGGATTAGTTCTTGTTCTTTTTCCTGAGACTTTTATACGTTTTTTTATAACTAATGAAAACGTAATAAAGTCAGGAGTTCCTGGTCTTAGGATTATAAGTATTGGTTTTATAGCCTATGGTCTTGGTATGGTGCTTGTAAATTCCTTTAACGGGGCCGGAGATACATCTACACCTTTGAAAATCAATATTTTTGCATTCTGGTTAGTCGAAATTCCTCTTGCCTGGTTACTGGCAATAAAAGCCGGGTTCAAAGAAGAAGGGGTATTTATTGCCATTGTAGTTGCCGAATCACTAATGACTCTTATTGCCTGGCTTGTATTCAGGAGAGGGAAATGGAAACTTAAAGAAGTGTAACTTATTATAATTCACCCGATAACTAACTTTATTTGACAAGCGAAATACATGTAAATAAATTAAATCTGAAATGATAAAATTAGTTGCTCACGGCTTAATTACTTTTGCCACCCTTCTCTTCTCTCCTTTTGATAAGACTACAAAATATATTCCTGAATGATCTGATGAAATATCAAATATGGTAACATTACTTTCTAAAATTTTGCTTGAAACTAAACTACCCTCGAAGTTGTACAAACCAGCTTTCCACGAAATAAATTCATCGGTTAAGTCAATTTTTATTTCATTGCAAGTGACAATTATTTGCAGGGGTTCAGACTTTGCCAGACTACCCGGAATACCTGTTATGATTTCTTTATCGGAAGAATATATACGCGCGCCAACCTGCCATGTACCATTTTGATCTGCCATCTCAGGATCTGTTCCGTCCCATATTGCATCAACGGAAAGTCCCGTCTGCCATTTAGAGCCTAAATTAGTTCCATAGTCAAGACGTACTCGTGGAACGAAATCAGTATAATCTATAAAATCAGGATTAATAACGATTGAGTGTGTATCATAACCCAATGCCTGCCATTGACAGAATGTTTTTGTCGCACCATTTATGACAAATGTTGGCTTTCCAGATTCGCACCAGAAAATATTATAATCGCTCTTAAAATTAGTCAAGCAACCAGATTCTATATCGATCATTGGTATTTGAATTGTGGAATAAAATATATTATTAAATAATCTTGAATCGGTTGATGGAGCCGGAATAACTCTGTCTCCGTTGGAAGTAATTAATAAAAGATTCCATCCAAGGCCATCTCCACTATAAAATGTATTATTATAAACATTTACTCCATTCATTCCCTTTATTCTTATAGCATATTTTTCATTTTTGCAAATATTATATGCGCATCCTCCGGAGGTAAATGTCATATTTATCCCATCATCAGTTCCCGATTTAAAAACTATTCCGTATGGTGCATTATTCAGGTAATTATATTTTACCACACAGTTTTTATTATAACCTGTAAATAATCCATGAGTAATTACAGCAGGATTATTTGAACCGTTCCAATTAAATTTATTTCCGGTTATTACACTTCCGTCAAGATCATTATTATCAGACGCGGGCCCTTCATCACCGGCCTGCAACATATAGCCACCAGTATTTATTGATGTTATAGTGTTATTTTGATATGCAAATTTAGTTGGTTGACACCGTGGTACTATAACTCCTGACCATGTTCCAGGTTCTTTATTATTTACAATGGTTCCTTCTATTGAAAGTGTGATCTGAGCAGATATAAAAGTTGAATTAATAGCGAAAAATATTACAGACAGGATATTTTTCATTGTATTCTGTTAAATCTAAAATTATCCGCATTTTTTTACCATTCGCAAACTATAAACTATTATAAAGCAAATTTAAATATCTCTGTCAATAGTTATTCAAATAAGTTATTAACATTTATGTGTTTATATAAACATACTTTTTTAAGTGGTTACTCTAATATATTCAAAAACAGATGTTTCTGAAAGTGTTGGAAATATTACAATCTTTCAGCAGAAGATTTCATTCATTTTAAGATTCACCAGTTTGCTTTCTTAGTTTTTTTAGATAACCCCGGCTCCGTTTCAAATCCAGACGTTTTAACTTCGAATTTAGGGTGGGTCTTGTTGATCTTCTTTTCACAGGTATTGTAAGCGCGTTTGAAACAAGATCATAGAACTTTTCAGTTACATCCACTTTATTCATTAACTGGGTCCTTTCCGATTGTGAGACAAGTATTATTTCACTTTCTTTATTAATCTTATTCTTCAGCCTGGTGAAAATAATTTCTTTTTCATTTTCTGAGAATACTGAAGTCAGAAGCAGGTTAAATCTTAACTCCACTTTGGTGTTTACTTTATTGACATTCTGGCCTCCTGGTCCGCTACTTCTGGAAGTTGAAAAGATGAATTCACTTTCAAGATTCCGGCTTTTTAGTTCTTCAGGATTCATAACTTCTAATTTGATCTACAGGAAAAAGAGCGCAACACCTGCAACACTGATTATTGCTCCTAATATTTCAGAAAGTGTGACTTTCTGCTTAAAGAATACAACAGCCGGAAGGATGATGAATACCGGGACGAGAGCCATAATAGTTGAAGCAATTCCAGTCTCAGTAAACTTAACAGCTATAAGTGAAAATGAGACTCCCAGAAACGGGCCAAAGAAGGCACCCAGACTTGTTAACATCATACCTGACTTATTATGAGTTGCACTTATTACATTCTTCCAACGTGCCATAAATGTAACAAGAATTGTGTATCCGAAGATCCCTGCTATTATTCTTATCTGGGTGGCTGCAAAAGGATCATAGTTCTTCATTCCAAATTTACTCAATACTAGTCCGAGAGCTTGCCCGACCGCACCTCCGAACGCAAAAAGAATCCCTTTTGGTGCGAGTTTTAAAGAAAGTTTTTCTCCTTTGGCCGGACGGCTGAATATTGCCATAGCTATGCCAGAAAATGTTAAAGTCATACCCAGATAATGAAACAAAGTAAGGCGTTCACCAAGAATTGCAAAGCTGAAAAAGGCAGTAATAGGAGGAACCAGCGTCATGATCAGCATAGAGAATCTGGATCCTATCATTGTGTATGATTTGAAGAGGAACAGATCTCCAAAGACAAATCCAACCAGCCCCGACAACGAAAGCCACAACCAGTTCTCCATACTCGCATCAACAGGTAATACTAACCCTCTCCTGATAAATGTGAATACACTGAGAAAGGCAAAACCAATTATAAGTCGAAGAATATTGACTGCCACCGATCCGATTTTGTGACTGGCGGACTCAAATGAGAGCGAAGTAACTGTCCAGAAAATTGCAGTCAGCAGTGCAGCAAATTCACCAAGATGATTATTAAAAAAACTCATTGCAATACCAGTATAATAATAAAGTCTTAATTATCTTTAAAGCCGGTAAAATTATAACTATTTGTCTAGAATTTACCTGGAATTTTCAACAGACCGTAAGATTTTGTTAATGAATTGATTGATAAATTTTACTTAAAAAATGTATCATGAACCTTGAAATTAGAGATCATTTCATTCAGCAATGGAAGAAGTACTTTAACAATGCTGATCTTCCTATTACATTTTATTATACCGATTATCCTGGTAATGCTTCTGTCATGTCATCCACAGGGAAGTGGAAATGTCTTATTTGTCAGCTTCAAAAGGTAAGATCGGGTCAATCCCTGGCTTTTAACTCCGAGTCACTGAAATGCGGAGGAGCAAAACGTTACCTGGGATTTGCCGATAAAATACGACCGAATTTTGAGTATTTCCTTTCATGCGGGATTGAAAACGAAATGGAAGGTGAGAGGTACATTCGAACTCCTCAACTCGTTAAAGAGTTGATGAAAAACCAGAAGAAACTAAATATTCCCGGGAGATTCATAGTATTTAAAAGATGGGACAATCTCAACGAAGATGATAACCCTGAGGTCGTAATATTCTTTGCTCCACCTGATATCCTTTCCGGACTTTTTACCCTGGCAAACTATGACCAGTCTGAACCTGACAGTACTATTACTCCGTTTGCCGCAGGATGTGGGTCTTTAGTCTATTTCCCGTATATCGAAAAAGATTCCGGGCGGCCCAGAGCAGTCATCGGAATGTTCGATGTATCAGCCAGGCCATGTGTGCAGGAAGGAGTATTGACTTTTTCGGTTCCGGTTGTCAAGTTCACCAAAATGATCAGCTATATGGATGAAAGTTTTCTCATAACTGATTCCTGGAAAAAAGTTCAGAATAGAATTATTTGAGAAAGTCCGAAGTCAGAAATATTCAAACTCTTCCGGCTTCGGGCTTCGGACTACTTAGTCATGTATTTCCTGGTTTATTCTGCAATCTCAAAAGTATATTCTCCTGAACCGGCTTGCATAGTAAGTTTTTTATCCGCGGTCTTTATATCTTTTAAATAGATGTTTTGGGACAATGCTTTACCTCCCTCGGTAACCTTGTCCTGACCAGTGGCCGGAAGAATAATTATAGCTGAAGTATTTACAGGTACCTTTACCTTTATTATAACTTTCCCATCCTTTTTTTCCCATCCGGAAGCAATTGTACCATACGAACTTTCAAAAGAAGCTCTGGAATATGCAAGCTTATTGGTTGGATGTGGCTGAATAATTATATGTTTATATCCGGGTCCCATCGTTTCAATCCCTGCTGATACTCTATACATCCAATCGCCGATAGCGCCATATGCATAATGATTGAATGAATTCATGCCAGGATCCTCGAAAGTGCTGTCAGTTTTCTCTCCGTCCCATCGCTCCCATATTGTGGTGGCACCCATTTTAACAGGATATAACCATGAAGGATAAGATTCCTGAAGTAAAAGATCATAGGCAATATCTGTATATCCATTATCCGATAACACGTGGCATAGATAGGGTGTTCCCAGGAAACCTGTAGAAAGGTGATTATCCCTCTCTTTAATGTCAGTAGCCAAAAACTCTGCGGCTTTACTACGAAGGCTATCAGGTAAAAGTTTGAATTTTAGAGCTAGAACATAAGATGTCTGAGAATTGGTTCCCACTCTCCCGGCTTTTGTAACATATTCATTAATAAATACTTCTTTAATCTTATTAAACAAATCGGCATATATTTTTGCATCATCTGTTTTACCAAGAGCTTTTGCAGCTTCAGCAAGTATACTGGTCGAATATGCATAAAATGCTGTAGCTATAAAATCATGCTCAGTATAACCATCAGCTTCTGTATGATTATTAACGGGAGGATGATAAAACAACCAATCCCCGTATTTGCTCCCGCCTTTCCAGATATAGCTGTCTCCAGCTTTTTTTCGTATATATTCTACCCATGCTTTCATGCTCTTGTATTGATTTTCCAGAAAATTTTTGTCTCCATAAACAAGATACATGGTCCACGGAGCAATTACGGAAACATCACCCCAGCCAGCCGACGGTTGGGCCGTAGTAGAACCTTGTTTGTTCAGAATATCGGGAATAACATCAGGTACTTCTCCGCCTGGTTTCTGGTCAGCGGCTATATCCTTCAGCCATTTTGTAAAAAAAGAGGATACATCCATATTAAATGCAGCTGTCCTGCAAAATGCCTGGGCATCTCCGGTCCAGCCGAGTCGTTCGTCTCTTTGTGGACAGTCGGTCGGAATATCTACAAAATTGCCCTTCTGACCCCATTGAATATTATGCTGTAACTGATTGATAAGCGGATTGGAACATTCATAGTGCCCGGTTACGGACATGTCGGAATGGACAACTACACCTGTCAGATTATCGGTTGTAAGTTCTCCCGGGAACCCGCTGACCTCAACAAACCTGAATCCCATAAAAGTAAACCTTGGCTCATAAATCTCTTCGCCTGTACCCGCAAGAGTATATGTTAACTGACATTTTGCAGCACGAAGATTTGTTGTATAGAACTCTCCGGATTTATCGAGCACTTCAGCATGTCGCAATGTGATGACTGTTCCTTTATTTCCACTGACCTTTAATCTTAACCAGCCAACCATGTTCTGACCCATATCCACAATCAGATTTCCTTTTGGAGTCCTGAATATTTTAACGGGTTTTATTTCCTGAATCTTTTTTATAGGGGATCCTTCAGAAGCGATCAGGTTGCCATTATTATAATTGCCAGTTTTTACACTCTGCCAGTTTTTATCATCGTATCCTGGGTTGTTCCAACCCGTGAGTTTTTTAGTTGCATCGTATGTTTCGCCATTATAAATATCATTCATCCTGATAGCTCCGTCATTGGTAGATTTCCATGTTTCATCACTAACAATCATTGATTCGGAACCATCTGTAAAGGTGATTTTTAACTGAAGAAGAATACCAAGTCTTTTACCATAAATTGCCCAGTTATTTCCCCAGGCAAGCGTTCCCCTGTACCAGCCGTCGCCAAGAACAGCCCCAATGGCATTATTACCTTTTGATAACATATTAGTTATATCATATACCTGATATTGAAGTCTTTTCCCATATGAAGTCCAGCCCGGGGTAAGTACCTGGTCCCCAATTTTCTTTCCATTCAACTGTAACTCATAAAATCCATGCGCTGTAATATATACTCTTGCAGAGGTAATAGCTTTGGTTAACAGGAATTCTTTTCTGAAGTGGGGTGAAGGAGAATATCTTGAAGTATCGCTTTCCATTTCAATCCATTTTGCTTTCCAGTCAGATAGTGACAGAAGTCCCATTTCCCAGTAAGCTACTGAACTCCATTTTGATTCTTTTCCGTTATTGTCCCATATTTTTACCTGCCAGAAATATCTTTGTCCTGACTTAAGATCAGGGCCTTTATAGGACTGAAGAATAGATTCATCCGATTCAACCTTACCAGATTGCCAGATAATTTTTAAGGGTGTAAATTTTTCATCTGTTGCTACCTTTATTATATAAGCAGTTTGCATGATATTATTTCCGGTTGCGCTTATCTTCCATGAAAATCTTGGTTGTTTATTGTCGATACCTATTGGATTTACCTTATGATCCACAGTCAGATCTTTAAAGTAAAGATCCTGGGCAAAGGTGACACCGAAAAGACAAAGAAAAATAAGTGTTAGTTTGAGTGATTTCATGATTTGGAAATATTTGATATTTAGAATCAAGGTTATAAAAAATTGTCTGAATAAAAAAATATCTTTAAACTCTTTTTCATGGCCGAAAGTTTATAAATTGCACATCATTCTAATTAAATAATTTTACATGAATCCATTAGCAGGTATCTTACTGATAGCATTGGGAAGCATCGGCGCAGCAAGCTTTTATGTGCCGTTTAAAAAAGTAAGACTGTGGGCATGGGAATCTTATTGGCTAAGTCAGGGTGTTGCTGCCTGGCTTATAGCACCGGTATTATTCGCATTTATATTTGTTCCAAAGGGAGAGCTCATGCCGATTATTCACGAAGCACCATCCTCTGCTAAATTGATGGCAATGTTTTTTGGAGCTTTATGGGGCTTTGGAGGACTTACATTTGGCTTAAGTATACGATATCTGGGGGTAGCTCTGGGCCAGAGTATTGCATTAGGACTTTGTGCAGCTTTTGGAACATTAATTCCTCCGGTTATTGCCGGAGATAACCTTTTTTCGTCAACTGCCGGAATATTAACTATCGTTGGAGTTTCAATTACGGTAGTTGGTATTGCAATTATTGGTTATGCAGGCTCACTTAAAAGCAAAGAGATGACCGAGAAGGAAAAAAGAGCGGCAGTTAAAGAATTTGCTTTGAAAAAAGGAATTTTTATTGCCGTCTTCGCAGGGGTGATGAGCGCTTGTTTTAATTTCGGATTCGAATCGGGTAAACCCATTGAATCCGTAGCTCTGGCCCATGGTACAAATCCTCTTTTCCAAAAAAACCCTTCGCTCATATTCATCCTCTTTGGAGGATTTATTACGAACCTTATTTATTGCGGTTACCTGAACATCAAAAATAAAACTTACAAGGATTATTTTACTGTATCCGGGAGTGTATTGCTTAATAACCTGTTTTTTACCTTCCTTGCAGGTTTCCTTTGGTTCCTGCAGTTTCATTTCTTCGGGATGGGCTCTAGTAAACTTCCGCAGGGTATGGCCGTTTTTGGCTGGAGTATTTTAATGGCCCTAAACATCGCAATAAGCAATATCTGGGGTATCTTCCTGAATGAGTGGAAGGGAGCCAAAAGAAAAACCCTTATTGTCCTGTCAATCGGAATTATCATTCTTATACTATCAACATTTGTTGTTAAATTAGGTTAAGTGATATGGAGACAAAAAGATTTGGCTTTAAAATGAAAATGCTCCCCGGTTTCAAGGAGGAGTATAAAAAACGTCATAGTGAAATATGGCCTGAACTCGTAGGGTTATTGAAAAATGAAGGTATTGGAAATTATTCTATCTTTCTCGATGAAGAAACTAATACCCTCTTTGCTTATCAGGAACAATCAGGAGAGAACTCTTCGCAGGACCTCGGAAATACAGAGGTTGTTAAAAAGTGGTGGAAATATATGGCTGATATTATGGAAACAAATCCTGATAATTCTCCGGTTACAATCCAATTGGAAGAGGTATTCTACATGGAATGATCGGGCGACTTAAATATGACATTTTAAATGAGAACATCCCTTTGGCTCAAAAATCAATTTATTTACCTCATCCCCAAGGGCAGTGAATTGATTTTCTTCGCTCCCCTTGGGGGCGGGGTAAACGAAGAAAATCAATAAAAGAACTACTTTAAAAACTAACAAATATGAAAAAAGAACTTATTGAAAAATCATATCAGTTGGCAAAGGAGCAATATGCTGCTTTAGGAATTGATACAGACAAAGTACTTTCCGAAATGGACAATATAAATATCAGCTTGCACTGCTGGCAAACTGATGATGTAGGTGGTTTTGAAAAACCCGGATCCGTACTTGGCGGAGGAGGTATTCAGGCTACCGGAAACTTTCCCGGAAAAGCAAAAACTATTGAACAGATGAGATCTGATCTTGATAAAGTAATGTCACTTCTTCCCGGAAAACAAAGATTAAATCTGCATGCAATTTATGGTGAATTCGGTGGAAAGCTTGTTGACCGTGATCAGATTGAGCCAAAACATTTTCAGGGATGGATCGACTGGGCCAAGAAAAGAGGTATTGGCCTTGATTTCAACTGTACATGTTTCTCCCATCCTTTAGCTGATGACGGATTTACTCTTTCAAGCAAAAATGAAAAGATCAGGAAGTTCTGGGTTGAGCATACAAAAAGATGCAGGGCTATTGGAGCTGAAATGGGAAAACAACTGGGAACTCCTGCAGTTCATAATATCTGGATACCAGACGGGATGAAAGACACTCCTGTTGACAGAAACACCCTGCGAAAACAATTAAAAAAATCTTTGGATGAGATCTTCGCTGTTAAGTACCCAAAAAAACATCTTAAGGATTCGGTTGAAAGTAAGTTATTTGGCATCGGTTCTGAGGCGATGGTAGTAGGATCACATGACTTCTATCTTGGATATGCAATAAAAAATAATACTTTGATAACTCTCGATAATGGTCATTTTCATCCGACTGAACAGGTAGGGGATAAGATTTCTTCTATTTTGCATTTTGTAGATGAGATATTATTGCACTTAACACGTGGTGTTCGCTGGGACAGTGATCATGTTCTTACATTTAACGAAGAACTTTTACTTATAACACAGGAAATAGTACGGGCAAAAGCACTGAACAGGGTGAATGTTGGTCTCGATTTCTTTGATGCAAGTCTCAACCGTATTGGCGCTTATGTTATTGGAACACGATCTGCCCAGATGGCGTTTATGTATGCTCTGCTTGAGCCTTTTAAAACACTTGTTAAGTATGAAGAAGAAGGTAAAAATTTTGAAAGGCTCGCATTACTTGAGCTTCTTAAAACAAAACCTTTCGGAGCTGTTTATGATTACTATTGTATAAAGAATAAAGTTCCGGTGGGGCATGATTATATAGATGAGATTGTGAAGTACGAAAAAGAGGTGCTTCTAAAGAGGTAGAAATTTTATGAAAGAGACAGTTATAGCAATTTATGACATTGGGAAAACAAACAAAAAGATAATTCTTTTTAATGAAGACTTTAAAATAGTCTCAGAAATCGAGGAGAAATTTGCTGAAGTTCAGGATGACGATGGCTTTGAATGTGATGATATTGAACATATTGAACGTTGGGTTAAGGAGTCGTTGACCAGATTAGTTCATTCAGATAAATATGAACTTAAGGCTGTTAATTTTACTACTTATGGGGCAACTCTGGTCTATCTTGATGAAAATGGAAACAGACTGACTCCTGTTTATAATTATCTTAAACCTTTAGACGAGAAAATCGCTGAAAGCTTGTACAAGAGGCATGGCGGGAGAGATGAGTTTTGCAGAAGAACTGCTTCTCCTGCCCTGGGAATGCTCAATTCCGGTTTACAGCCATTATGGCTCAAGACAGCTAAACCGAAAGTATTTGCTAAAATAAAGTATATCCTTCACTTCCCGCAATATCTATCATATATAATCACTGGAAAGATTTATTCAGAACATACTTCTATTGGATGTCACACTGCATTATGGGATTTTGATAGCATGAATTATCATCCATGGATTAAAATTCATGGGTTGAACCTTCCTGATCCGGTTCCGGTTGAAACATTGAATGAAACAGTTGTTGATGGGAAAAAACTTCAGATTGGCATAGGAATTCACGATAGTTCAGCCTCACTGGCACCCTATTTCTCAGGCAGAAAAGGTAAGTTCATTTTAATTTCTACAGGAACATGGTGTATTAACATGAATCCGTTTAATATTGAAAAACTGACGGCAGATCAGCTCGACAAAGATTGCCTCTGCTATATGAGCATAACCAGGCAACCGGTAAAATCTTCGAGGTTATTCCTGGGTTATTTGCACGAAACAGCATTGAAGCGAGTATGTGATCATTTCAGGAAGGCAGAAGATTATTATAAAAAAGTCAAAGCCGATAATCAATTATCAACATTTTTACAATCAAAATTCACCGGGAAAAAAGTATTCTTTCAAAACGGTCCATATTCACGTGATTTGAAAGATTTTATTGATATGTATGAATTCAGTACTTTCGAGGAGGCTTATCATCAATTAATGAATGAATTAGGTGATCTTACAATAGAAGCAGTCAATTTGGTCCTTCCACTAATTGATGATACTGAAAATATTTATATAACAGGAGGATTTTCCAAAAATGAACTTTTCCAGAATTTAATCTCAAAAGCCTATCCCTCAAAATTCGTATACACCTCGGAAATTGCCAATGGATCAGCGCTGGGAGCCGCTCTGGTCGTTTCTGGTTCAAAATCTTCCCTGAACCTTGGACTTACCAGATGTCAAATTTGATTAAAAACATAGTTTCCTTATCAATAAATTCTTTCGCCTAATGCTGCTTTAAGCTTATAAACGCTTGCAGCATAATCGATTCTGGCTTTAAGTAGCATTAAACTGCTTTCCGAAACTGAAGTATTGGCATCAAGTAAATCAAGATTTGTTATAATGCCTGACTTAAAGCTTGTTTCAGCGAGCGAATAAGCTTTTAATGCCTGTTTTAATTGAAGTTCCGACTGGTTGACTTTTTTGTAGGCTGCAAACATAAGTGCCTCTGATTCATAAACTTCATTTGAAATATTTCGTTTTGTAAGTTCAGATTCATATGATATCGATGTTATCCCGGATTGAGCCTGGGCAAGATTATACTTGTTTTTCATACCGTCGAAGAGAGGAACTTTGAGGCCCAAGCCTACAATATAATTTGGTGTGAATTTGGCGAGATCCGGGATATAACCGTTTTTTGCCCCACCGGATGCCTCAAAGCTTAATAATGGTTTATTCTGCAACTTCGTCATTCCCAATCTTAGTTCGGCCAGTGAAGTTCTTTTCTCATTTATAAGAACTTCATCCCTGTTATGAAATGCATATGACAAGATTGAATCAGAAGGAACAACAGGAGGCTCTACAATGAGTTCGTTCCTGACAACAGGATAACTGACCTGTTCATTTCCAAGCAACGAGTTAAGAGCGGCCTGTTGCGCTGTCAGAGTAGCAACAAGATCAACCTTTTGACTCTCAACCGTAGATATTTTGACTTTTGTTGTAAGAACCTGGTATTCTGTAGCTGATCCGGTAGCCATTACTTTTTCAATATACTGAAGATGTTCATTTAATGTTGTCAACTGTTCGTCTTTAATTTTTATTGCAGCTTGCAGAAAAAGGAGCGTATAAAAATTATTTATTGTGTAAAGCGACAGTTTCTGCTTAACCTGTTCAAGTGTCTGTTCACCAATTGCCTTGTTTTCATTTTCAAGTTCTATGTTCTGATGTGTCCTGCCAAAATCATATACAAGCTGCTCATAATTAATTGAGGCAGAATAATTGTTTGCCGGGTAAAGCTGAAATGTTCCAAGCGATGGAAAAGTAAGTTTAGTCACTGGCGCCAGATTGGCAAAACTAGCTGTAAAATCTACTACCGGATTATATCCCGTCTTAGCTAACCCTATCCTTGAATCAGCGTTCCTGATTGCTTCTTCTGCGACTTTAACTGACGGATAAGTTGCAATGACCTGTTTAATAATACTCGTAAGCGATAAGGAATCAACTGAAGATTTCAGGTTATCAGTTGCACTCTGACCAAAAACAATGCTGTTAAGAGATATAATCAGCATCAGGAGAGAAAAAATTGATTTTTTATTTATTTGACTATTCATTTGCCGGAATATTTTTATTTTTTAATTTTTTTGTATGCAGAAAAATTATAGGGATCCCCCCCAAAAGGGTTATAAGACCTGCCAATAGAAAATCATCATCAATACCTTGTATATAAGCCTGTTTGTTAAGATTTGAAAGAAGAAAAGCCTGGCTTTGCCTCGTAGCGTTTGCCGGAGAGCTGCCAGCTTCATTTTGAAGATGATATTTTATTTTAGTTGTTGTCTGCTGATAAATTTCAGTACCGGGTCTGATCGCGCCACCAAAAACCTGAGCATGATAATTAACTCTTGTTGTCAGCAATGTGGCAAGTAATGCAACCCCCAGGCTACCTCCAAGTTGCCGGATAGAATTCGTTATAGCTGATGCCTGCGCCATCTTTTCACGTGGTATTTCAGAAAGGGATACTGTTGTTAGCGCAGTGAACATCAGCCCCATCGCAAGTCCTCTAAGATATAATGAGAGCATGATGAAATTCAGCTCAGTGAGCCATGAAAGATTCGAGTTGAGATAGAAACTAAAAGCAAAAAGGACAACTCCAATAAATAGGGGAAGCTTTGGATTCAATTTATCCGAAATCCTTCCTGAGATGGGAGCAATTATTCCCTGTATAATACCTACAGGAAGAAAAACTGAACCGGCTTGCAGCGCTGTATAACCTAAAGAGTTCTGCAGATAAATGGGCAATAAAAATGTACTGCCGAACATTCCGAGACTGAATATAATCAGAATAATATTAGCGATACCGAAATTATGATTCTTAAGAAGCCTGAGATCCAGAAGCGGGTCTTTAACTGTTAATTCAGCGGTTATAAAAACCGCAAGCGCAATTAAGGCAATTGCACCGTAAGCCAATATAAAAGGTGCATGCCAACCTGCTGAGTTTGTAGCTGCATTTCCCTGAGATAGTATATACAGTGTCAATGGAAGAAAAATAGTCACGGAAATGAATCCTACAATATCGAATTTTCTTATGCTACTGTTTATATATTCGCTCTGAATTATTATAGTGAACAGCATTGCTAACATCCCAATTGGTATATTAACATCAAAAATCAGAGGCCAGCTGAAACGGTCGATCAGGAAACCTCCAATCAGCGGACCGAATGAAACTGATGCTGCGGCAGAAATACCCCAGAATCCAAGCGCTATACCTCTTTGGTTAGGTGGAAATTCCCTGGTTATTATAGCCATTCCCAGCGGCTGGATTGTACCGGCTCCCAGACCCTGGATTACCCTCGATGCGATCAGCATATTCTCATCTGAGGACCTGCCGCACAACATTGATCCTAACGTAAAAAGAAATAATCCGATAAAATACAACCGTTTGTAACCAAATTTGTCTGCAAGCCACCCCGAAGTAGGAAGGGCCACAGCCATTGCGAGCATATATGCAGTTACAACCCATTCAATTTTATCAAGCCCGACACCAAATGATGCCATGATTTTAGGTAATCCAACATTTACAATAGTGGCGTCAAGGACAGCCATAAATGTTCCAAGCATGATATTTGCAAGCAAGAACCATTTGTACGACAGATGTTTAGGATGAAAGGCTGAATTGCTGTTCCTGACAAAATACCTGATCCGGTGAGATGGCGTTCTTCGTCTTTCCATCCTATTATTTTATAATCTTTACAACAGCAGACATTCCGGAAAAAATATTGAATTGGGAGATGTCTTTGTGATTATCAGCACTTTCAATTGAAATCCTGACAGGAATACGCTGAGTAACCTTGGTGAAATTACCAGAAGCATTATTCGCCGGTATCAATGAGAACACTGATGCAGTTGTTGATCCAACAAGGAATACTTTGCCTCTGAATCTGATTCCTGGAAATGCGTCAATATTGAATTTTACATTCTGCCCGATATGAATTTCTGAAATTTTAGTCTCTTCGAGGAATGCCACTATCCAAAGATTCTTACTCATAGTCAGTGTAAAAACAGATTGGCTTGGCTGAACCACATCCCCCTGAAGAAGCCATCTTTTTGCTAAGATTCCGTCAGCAGGTGCAAAAAGTCTGGTATTCTTTAGTTGGGTATTAAGAACATATACCTGTGCATTAGCCGTTTCAACTGCTGCCGTAGCAGTTGAAATCATCGATTTTGAAACCAGGAGTTGAGCTTTTGCTGCATCCAGCTGAGCCGAAGCTGTCTCAAATGCTTTCTTAATATGGTCAAACTGTTCAGTTGTAATAACACCACCATCTGACTGGCTTTTTGCTCTGGTCATATCTTCATTTGCTCGATCTAAGTTTATCTCCAAAACCCTGATACCCTTCTGATCGGAGCTATATTTGACCTCCGATTGTGATAAATTAGCCAATGCCTGAGTTCTTAGGGCAATCGACTGATTTCTCTGGGCTATAAAATCAGAGCTGTCAATGTCTGCCAAAAGTGTTCCTTGTTTGACCTGATCTCCTTCATTGGCATAAATAGAAGATAATCTCCCCATTATTTTTGCTCCGACACTTACATTGTCAGCGTCCACATGTGCATCATCAGTAGTAATGTACATCGAATAATCTCTGTACCAGTACCATGCACCTGTCAGTACAATAAAAATAACAAATGCAAGCGGAATGTAGACTCTGAGCCGGTTTTTCTTTGATTCTTCTTTCATGGAATTGTTCTGAATTAAATTATGTCGCTAATTATCAATATATTAGATTATTTGTATTTCAACCCTTTAATGAAAAAGTTTGTAAAAGCAATAGTTTTCTCAAGTAGAAGATCGAATTCTTCCTGTTCTATGAATAGTGTTTTCTTTTCATTAACCAATGTGGTTCTCAATCCCTTAAGAAGGTCAAGATAAAGAGTGGCTGTCTGATCTGTATCGCTTATAAAGAATATGCCGCTGCTGATACCCCTTTCGAATATTCTTTTTATAATTTCCTTTTCTTTTTCCTTGAATATCTGAATTGTCTCCATGAACACCGGTTTTAGCCCGGAATAAGCTTCAAGTCTCAATCTTCTTAAATTCAATAATGTACGGAAATATGACAGGCGCGCATTTGCATATTCCAGAAGTAATTGCTCAGGTTCATGAATACTGAAAATTCTTTTTGAAATTTTTGCAATGAATTCTGTCTGTTCTTTTTCAACAACAGCTTTATAGAGGCTCTCTTTATCAGGAAAATAGTAGTACAAAGAGGCTTTTGATAGGTTAAGATCATCGGCGATTTCGCGCATTGATGTCTTCTCAAGTCCATATAACCCGAAACGCTTTTGTGCGACTTCAATTATCATCTGCACCTTTTCGCTTTTATCTGAACCGGATTTTGTGGTATTCATTTTATTAAAAAGATGCAAATATAACAATCCGCCTGACTATCTTGTTCAAATGGTCAGAATAAAATGATTTTTAATTTTTTACCAGAAGTAATTTGTTTATTTACCTCAGGTTAATGATAAATTAATCAGCTTAGATGTTTTTTAAACTTTTTGTTGACTGTCTTTGGATAAATCAGGAACCATTGGGAAAAAAGGCTTACAGCCGGGATGGAATTAAAGATTGCTAAATAATCATTAATTTGTAAAGAAAAACAGCATTGCTACGGCAACTCCCATGAGAAACAGACTGATAGGTAAACTAATGTTTAAAACCTGTAACGGATTCAATTCATTAACTATCCCCGATTTTCTTATGTTTCTTAAACTTAAAAATAACCCTGTGAGTACGGCAACTGCCTGAAACCATGGAATAAACTGTGGCAAAAACTGGTGCCACGGAGTATTTGCTGTCCCAAAGAAATCCCATCCCCATCCAAACGGATCTGATATTGATTGAATTATAAATGTGACATTTACGAACAGCATTGGTATTACAAAAGCTATCCAGATAAACAGGGCAAGGGGTAAAAGAGATCCCGCATATTCAAGAAATACTTCCCTGGGTATACATTTAGTTTTTGAAAGTCTGACGCCAAGAAGAGAAAGAAGATAAATAATTCCCGGGACAACGATCAGTACAGATGACCACATTATCAGAGAATATATTCCAAATAAGCCCCAGTTATGCTTATCAAGAATATTCACGTAGTCACGAACAATGGGCCATGGTCCAAGGTATAAAATACTATATATAATAGAAATTGTGAATGTTGCCATCGTCATCCAGGCCTCACTCAGATTACGTGTTCCTTTTTCAGATGCGAAAGCTCTTTTATATAATGATATATTATTATAAGAACAGCTTCTCAAACACTCAAGACATAGCGCACAATCTGAATTTTCATTTATTTCACCAACATTAAGACCGTATGGACATGCCCATCCATTTGTATTTCCATTCTCACAATAGTGAGGTTTGCATTGATCACAGACATCCTGTGATTTATTTCTGAGAGACAAGGTACTCATCCTGGAAAATGGTCCAACAAAAACACTTACCGGGCATACATAACGACAAAATGCCCTGAGCTCCCAAATCCCTGACATCACTGTTGGAACAATCATCAACATAAGAACTGTGACACCTGAAATAAAGGGTGTGGCGACAAGCGTAGTGGAAAAAGTCGCAAGTAACAAAAAGACAATCAATCTTAACCAGTCGTTTTTTAATCTTTCAGGCCATTTCAGAAAAAGTCCTGAAAATTTATTGTTAAATTTTTTTGTTTTGCCTTTAAGTGGATTAAAAAATGATTTTCGCTGGATCATATCTCCGAAAAAAGGAAGAGGGCAGATTGTACACCAGAATCTTCCGAAAAATGGAGTTATAATCGCAACCAGGGCAAATAACCAGATTGCCCACATTAAAAGGACGCCGAGGTTCCTGCCAGACACTTTGGTGCCAAAAACAGAGGTCAGAATAACAATATAAATCATGACCATAGTAATAAGGGTAAGAGTTGCCTGGGTATACCTCGATACTACTATTCCTTTAAAAAAAGCTGATTTTTTTAGTAAATCTCTATAACCTGACTTTTCACTAACACTTTTAATATCAGGATTTACTTTCCTGAAAATATTAACTAACCAGATGAATAATATTCCTACAAGACTTCCGAGACTGAAGATCAGCAAGGTATTAGGTAAGATAATAAGTTTACCCTGTTCAAAAGCATGCATTGGCCCACACCAGATATGGCAACGATAGTTACTCTTTGAAACTATGTAGTTAAATATTCCGGGATGCCTGGTAATGAGCGTAACTTCTTTTGTAAGAAGCGGCTTTATTGTGGGGTCACTAGTTTTAAATACTGAAACCTCATCCTTAGAAGGGCTTATCTTTACATCGAGATCAAATTCTTGAAGAAAAAAGGAATGTCCGGTATCATCAGTTGAAAAAGTCAGATGAAGAGTGTCACCTCTGTTACATCTGATAACATATGGATCTTTACCATAACGAAAGCTCCTGATATGGATATGCCGGTTGGTTGGTTTTTCAGTAAGAAACTGACATACAATAGCCGGGATCAAACCAAAACCAATGATTATTAAGAGATTAAGAAAATGCCTTGCGGTAACTTTCATCTGAAGAAAATATCATTAAATATTCTGATTTTCACAACTCAAAAAAAGAGGATTCTATAATTTTCAATGATAATTAATTTATTTCAATGCAGTGCTGTCATAAAGCACAATTAGATTATTTTTGCGTTTAATATTTTATTATCTGCAAGTATTAAATAAGATTTTATGCCAAAAGATAAACGTCCACCTGTAAATCATAAAAAAGGGCTGAAAACCTTTATACTATTAATTATCGTATTCTTCATGATCATTGGGATCCCGTTTCTTTTAATAAGTTATCAGGCGAAACAAAAAGGGATGACCAGAAGCGAGGTTATTACCCGGATCGTTAATAAATCTGGGACAAAAAATAAAACATCAGTAGAATTTAAAAATAATACTGTAGGAGCGAAGATAGATTTTCTAAACCCTCAACCTGTAGGCCAGACCTTTACAGAAGCGCCTCTGATATCAAATGTTCAGGCAGTAGACCTTGACGGAGACGGATTACTGGATATTATTGTATGTGATTGCAGGAGCAACTCAGTTAACTGGATCCGGCAGTTTCCTGCAGGTGTTTATACAGAAACAGTTTTAGCTGATGGTCTGAATGCGCCAGCCCATGTTCAGGTCATTGATTTTGACAAAGACGGAGACAAAGATATTCTTGTAGCGGTGCTAGGTTTACTTTTTCCGAGTAATGATAAAATAGGCTCTGTTATTATTCTCGAAAATGATGGTAAAAACCATTTCACTAAACATGTTGTTGCTGAGAATATTGCACGTGTGTCAGATGTCAGGGCAGGTGATCTGGATAACGATGGGGATCTGGATCTTGCTGTTGCGCAATTTGGTTATGATGATGGAGAAACCCGATGGATTGAGAATCTTGGAAACTGGCAATTTAAAAGCCATGTTCTGCAGAATCTCTCAGGTCCAATTAATGTTATAATAGACGATATTGATAAGGATGGAGATAATGATATTATCTCACTTGTCAGTCAGGAATGGGAGGAGATTTATGTTTTCATTAATGACGGAAAGGGAAATTTTACATCTAAATTGATTTATGGCTCAAATAATGAGGACTTTGGTTCGAGCGGGATTTACATCTGTGATCTCGACAAAGATGGAGATGACGATATATTATACACAAACGGAGATGCCTTTGATTATATTCCTCCCCAGGGTAAACCATGGCACGGAGTTCAATGGCTTGAAAACAAGGGTAACCTTAAGTTTGAATACCATAGGATTTGCAACTTTATTGGAGCGTATAATGCCAGGCCGGTTGACATAGATAATGACGGTGATCTGGATATATTCTGTGTAAGCGCCTTTAACTTATGGGATAAGCCTGAATCTCAGAGCTTTATATGGTTAGAGAACACCGGTAATATGCAATTTGTTCTTCATAATATAGCCAATGCACCTACCCACCTGTTAACACTTGAGTCAGGTGACTTCAATAATGACGGATTAATGGATTTTGTAACCGGAGGAATGCACGCTTATCCTCCTTTCGACAGAATGGGCAGAATAACTTTGTGGATGAATAATGGAAAACTGACAAATAAGCAATAACCTGACGTCTGACAACCTCAATAAGAATATGAAATTCCATCTTCAGTCTCTCGGAACAATTATTGCTTTATTCATTCTTTCACTTACTCTCAAAGGACAAATAAAACCGGAACGTCAATGGCCGGGATTTCGCGGGTATATGGCATCGGGAGTTCTCGATAATGCAAAACTTCCAGAGTCATTTGACCTTCATAAAATGATTAATGTGAGATGGAAAACTGAGATCCCCGGTCTGGGCCTGTCAAGTCCTGTTATCTGGGGCGATAAGTTATTCATCACTACTTCTGTAAGCAAATCAGATAACCAGGGGATCAAGACTGGCATTTATGGAGATGGCATGCCGGTTGCTGATAGTTCGGTTCATGACTGGAAAGTATTCTGTATTGATAAAAACTCAGGCAAAACGATCTGGCAAAGGACAGCATACACAGGTATCCCCAAGATAAGGCGTCATCCCAAATCTACCCACGCCAATACTTCCGTGGCAACTGATGGCAAATATGCTGTTGCCTTCTTCGGATCTGAAGGTTTATACTGTTATGATTATGAAGGAAAACTAATATGGAAAAAGAATTTTGGTGTGCTTAAATCTGTCGCATACGATTATGTTGCTGCTGAATGGGAGTTCGCCAGTTCCCCTATAATATATAATGGTGTACTGATCATTCAATGCGATGTTCTGGAGAATTCATTTTTGGCCGCATTTGATCTGAAGACAGGAAAAGAATTATGGAAAACCAAAAGAGACGAATATCCCGGATGGTGTACGCCAAATATTTATAAAGACGGAGATAAAACTCTAATCGCCGTAAACGGATACAAACACAGGGGTGGATATGATTTTGAAACAGGAAAAGAAATATGGTGGATGTCGGGTGGGGGCGATGTTCCAATTCCGACTCCAGTTATTGGCAAAGACCTGATATATTTCAACAGCGCCCACGGTCCCTCTTCACCAATATATGCGATTAAAACAAATGCTTCAGGGGATATTACAACTAAACCGACTGGCATTCTGAATGAATATGTAAAATGGAGTATTCCGCATGGTGGTTCATATATTCATACTTTACTTCTTTACAGGGATCATCTTTATAACGTAAATTGGAACGGTTCTATAGTCTGCTATGATGCCGGTACCGGGAAAGTACTCTATAATGCAAAACTGGGTAATGCCCAGAGCTTTATTGCCTCTCCGGTTGCTTCGGATGGAAAGCTTTACATTATTGATGAACAAGGAAATGTGTACATTATTCAGGATGGTATCACTTTCAAACAACTTGCTGAAATACCTTTGAATGATATTTGTTTAACTGCTCCTGCAATAACTGACGGCATGATTTTCTTCAGGACTCAAAAATATCTTGTGGCAGTAGGTAAAAAATAATTTTTTTCTATTCTTTTTTCAGACTGGTAATTAATGAATTCTTTGTTACTGATCTCACTGACAGAAAAAGCGTAAATAAACCTGTGATCACTATTGCCAGAATCATCAGGATGATAAATAACCATGGTATATCGGGGCTATTTTTTATTGACGGTGACGTTGCAACAAGAGCAGAAGTAATGCCTGAAGATACTCCGGCAAAAAGAATTAAAACTTGTTCTGAAAGAATCATTCTTCTGATTCTTTTTATATGAAAACCCATGGCTATCATAAGTGCATATTCATGTTTTCGCTGATTATAGTTCCGCAAAAGAACAAATCCAAGTCCAATAATACCAATAATCATTCCCATTGCTCCAAAGACCCCAAATACTGAGAGATATGTATTAGTAACTTTATAGAAAGATGCAAG
Source organism: Bacteroidales bacterium (assembly GCA_003141415.1). GTDB lineage: Bacteria > Bacteroidota > Bacteroidia > Bacteroidales > VadinHA17 > LD21. Next base: position 15,039 of record PLLX01000115.1, on the reverse strand, counting down.
GCGGTCAGATGATTTTTCAATGTTTATACCATAATTTTCCAGCCTCTCATTCAAAGTGCTTTTGTATACATCGGTTAATGCTCTGTTACCATCAACTAGGAGCACCTGGCTTCCCGAAACAGAAGGATAATACTTTGTGAAATTCTCCTTTCCAATCAATACATTGCCCTGAAAAACAGATGACTGCAATCCTGCCGCAATAATTATATTCATCGGTTGTCCATTCTCAGCTCTGACGATTAAAGTATCTCCCGGTTTTAGATTTAGGCCCCAATCCAGAACAGTCTGATCGGCAATACCATAAATTGTATTGGTTTTTGAATTAAGATTTAAACATTGCCATGGATTTTTAATACTGTCAGAAGCAAGTACTTTAGAAAAAGAGAAAGATTTTTTAACTATAAAATCATCAGGATCAATGCCAAGCAAAGGAGGTGCTGCTATATGGTTAAGATTAAGACAGCTCGCGTCATTGCCTGATGACCTTTTAATCTGAACAAAGCTCATCTCCGAAAGCTGATCGTTATCAAGACCCATTGTTTTTCTGCCGGATTCAGTATTCAGATCCTCTTTTACAGGGATTGTGTTCTCGCACCACAGAAGATATCCTCCGGTCCCCCCTGATCTTCTCATCTGTTTTTCATTAAAATTCATCTTATTTGTACCGGTAATAAAGACAGTAAATATTCCTGCAGCTATAAAAAGGATTGGAGTTACTGCATTGGACGGGTTAAAAGAGTAATAGAGGTGCGATAAGTGCTTCCTGTTTATTATTCTATGGGAACTATTAATAAACCTGCCGAGATAAAGCTGCCTGCATAAGATAATCAGAGTAAATAAAAGCATTGTTCCTGCTGCAAATGAAAAAATGAGTCGCTGATCCTTGAATAGAACAGAAATAACGAGTAATAAAATTGTTAAAAAGGCCGATACAAACAATCCAATAAGATTTTTAAGGGCTGAAGGAGCAGTGTAGATCTCCTTTTGCCTTTGATTCAACCTTTTCAGGTAACGCTTAATTTTCACCAGCATAAATATCATAATGGTAAGGAATGTCAGCAGGAATCCTGTAAGCATTGGTACAATATTAAAGTATGCATAAAGGGCATCAGTCTGTACGGCCCCGTTCCAAACGGTATTTAGAGCCCTGGTTATGAAAATATTAACCAAATAGCCGGCAAATACGCCAACCGAGCAGCCTGTCAAACCAATAAATCCGGATTCAAAAAATAATAGTTGTGCAATCCACCGGTTTTTAAATCCCAGGGCAAATAATGTATTAATATGCCCTCTTTTAGAATCAAAATATGAAGAGGCAGCAAATGATAATAAAACCAAAGAAGAAAGAATCAGGAAAAATCCAAGACTCAGGAAAAGAGTACTGAAATCAACACTCTTATTGGCCGCTTTAAAAGATTCTTTTGACAGATCTGTTATTGTGAAGCCCATTTTCTCAGGATCAAGGGATCCGTCAAGTTTATCCTCAATCTCTTTTTCGGTTACTCCCGCAGGATAACGAATGGCTGTAGCCGGACCAAAATTATTTCCCCATAACTCCTTGCCCTTCTCATAACTTATAAACGCTTTAGGTGTACCCTTGTATCTTTTCCAGTAATCCTCATCTTTAGTACGAATTTCGTGCATTTTTATAGGGACACCAGCATCCCAGTCAGAACATGATTCTTTTCCAGAGATTCCCGGAAAATCAGGCATCAATAGGGAATCTGACCAGATACCCTTCAAATCGACAATACGTTTAACAATAAAACCGCTGTTTTTTTCAATAAGTTTATTCAAAGAATCAGGTGAATACCAATACATTTGAATCGAGTCCCCTACATCTACAGAAAGATCATGAGCCATCCAGCTGTTTATTATCATTCCATTGCTTCGGGTAATATCGGGATAAAGTGAAGAAGGCAGTGCTGAAACAAATGAATAAGGAGTTGATTTAGTGCCTGCATTAAACTTGTTGCCAAGGTATGTTATGACAGAGGCTGAGTTAGGTAGCAGGTTATCAATTTCTTTTATTATTGCTTCATCAATAAAGATTCTGTCAGATGTCAGTTCATATTGCTCATTCTTCTTTACCATCTTTAGCTTTAGTCCAATATCGGAAAGCTTCAAAAAATGTTTTAACGCTTGAGATACCTTCTTTAATGAATTGATATTGTTTCTGTTAATAAGCAGCCTGTTGATTTTATGAAGGTTACCCTGACTATCTTCGATATCCGAAATGTTTATGAATATATTCATTGGTGTTATCTGGCTGATTGACAATGAAAAATTGCCGGTATGATTTGGTTCCAGAATGCTTCCAATCCTCATTACAATTGACTTTCCAGCATCACCCGATAGTGCAAACGGAGCATCAGAGGGTATGTCGCTTATTGCTTTGAATCGAATTATAATATCGTCACCCTGTTTAACTCCAAGATAATCTGCTAGCCTTTTATTAACAGCAACTTCCCCGGGCCTGATAGTCATTGAATCAAAGCCCTGAAAAACAAAAAAGTCCTTATTAACACCGAAAATATGAGTATTGAATGCTCCTTTTTGAGAATTCAGACTCTGGCTGTAGCCGTTTGTTTCAAGTATACCCGTGCATTTTATATCAGAGCTATCTTTAATTCTATGAACAAGATCAGGATCAAAGTATCGAATACCTGAACTTATGAGAATACCTGTACTTCCAAGATGCTCTAAAGCCGACCTTTTAAGACTCTCTTTAACAGATCTGCCAGTAAGCAGCGACCCTGTTATTACCGCACACAGCAACACAATTATAAGAACCTGGTACAGAACCGGCTTTTTATAGAAATTTATTGATTGTATTATTATCCCGAAAATTCCCGGCATTATAAGCTGTTTTTGATTCACATCAGACTAAGAGTTTACCTTCCTCAAGATGCAGGATTTTTGACATTTTTTTGGCGAGGTCAATAGAATGGGTCGCCAGAATAATTGTTATACCATATTCTTTGTTCATATCGAGAAGAAGTTCCCCGAGATTTCCTGCATTCTTTGCATCAAGAGATCCTGTTGGCTCGTCCGCAAGAAGAATTGATGGATTATTAGCCAGGGCTCTCACCAATGCAACTCTTTGAGCTTCGCCACCCGAAATACGAAACGGATATTTATCCATTAGATCAGAAATACCTGTTTTTTCCATCAATCCATTTAAGTATTGTTTTTTAACAGAAAGTTCTTCATGGGAATGCTTTGAGGCAAGTAAAGGGAGAAGTATATTTTCTGATACTGTTAGATATGGCAGCAAAAGATGCTCCTGGAATACAAAACCGATATTCATGTTTCTATAATCGGCGGACTCATTCTCAGTAAAACTTGCTATTGAAGTTCCCCTGAAAATGATCTCTCCGGCATCAGGTTTATCAAGTAAACCTATTATATTCATGAGAGTCGTTTTCCCTGAACCCGATGGACCCATGATAGCAACTGTTTCACCTTCATCCACTTCAAGCGAGAGATTGTCAAGAACTAAACCTCGTTGAATAAATGATTTTGAAATTTCTTTTATTGAAAGCATAGCGAAGAAAATCAATTTAATCAATTATCATATTAAATTAAAGAATTATAAACTCTAGATAGTCCTTCTGACATTTTTTCAAGAGAAAGTTCAGTCAGGACTTTTTCTTTTCCTTGTTTGCCAAGGCCAGATCGAAAATCATTATCCTTTAATAATTGCAGAAGGCTCGTCGAGAGCTCCGTAACACTGTCAGGTGAATAAGTGATTCCGCCCATTGTTCTTGCAACGATTTCCGGAAATGCCCCTGTTGCTGGCTGAACAACTGGAACCCCGGCAGCGTTGGCTTCAAGTAAATATAATCCATAACCATCATGTTTCCTGACAGGTACACTCATAACATCTATATTGCTGAAAAACTCCTGTTTGCTGTTCCCATGAAATTCAGGATAAATTCTTACAAAGCTTTTAAGTCCATTAGTTTTTATTTTCCTTATCTGATCAGCAATAAATGGTTTATCATCACTTGTATACCCGCCTGAAACATGAAGAGTAAGTCCGGGCAGATCATTAGCTGTTTTCAGTTCAATAAAAGCATCTACCAGCTTGTCAAAGCCGTTCTGGAAATTTATCCGGCAGAAATATCCGATTGCCGGGTAGTTATCTCTTTTTTCAATTTTCGCCAGGTCACCGGGATCAATTCCCAGCGGAATAACTTGAAAATTGTCACCTGAGATTCCGGTTTTTGAAATGAACATCTCTTTATAGTAATTACTTGGAGTCAAAAATGCATCAACATTGGATGCTTCCTTCGATATCAGTTTCCAGGCTCGCGACTGGTAAGGTTCAGCCATCTCATCTATCCAGTCATCTTCATTTAGCAGGGAACAAACAATCTTAACATCCAGTTTTTTCTTAATCCGGCGTGCAAGTCCGATTATAAGAGCATTTGACAAATGAATAATATCCGGTTTCCCATCTCTGGTAAGATAATCTACTAGTCGCTGCAGCTCCTTTTCAGGAAAAGCATTTTCTCCTTTAATCATGTTCAGGGTCATCTCTTCAAGCCCTTCAGTACGTGTTGATCCAGCCCTGTGTGCAGCTATCTTAAGCATTGGGGCAGAATCAAACAGTTTATCCATGAATACAGGCATATTCCTGAGAAAAGGTACTTTTTCTCTCAGATACATTGAAATAGCGCCGAAGAATACCTTCTTATCAAGACCTGTTTCAATATTCGTATCGTCAGGAGGAAGATATAACGGTATAGCTGAAGCCGTTATTCCAGGAACTTTACGTATTGCCTTTAGGTAAATCATATCGCGATAGCAATTACCGCAATAAAATGAACCTCCTGAACCTGTTATCAGATAAACAATTTTCATTTTGTTATATTTCTTCTCATTGTAACTCTTTGAAACTAAATGTACTCACCCCTTGGTCCTCCTCTCTACTTTGTAAAGAGGGGGAAATAATTAATATTCAGTGCATTGCGCCCCTCTCTAATCCTTATAGACAGGGACTGGGGGGTCAGTTCATTCTCCCCCGAAAGCCAGCAACCTTCCATCTTCGGTCAGAATGAAAAACTTTCCGTCAATAACTGCCGGGGAACTGCTCACGGGAGTTCCTGCATTGAAACTCCATAGTTTTTTGCCATCTGCTAGTCCAAGAATATAAATAAACCCATCCATACCTGCAAAGAGAACTTTTGTCGATGATAATACCGCTGAGCCAATTATTCTTCCATTGGTTCGGTATTTCCACTTCAGTTTTCCATCGTTAGAGTTATAACAATAAAGATATTTATCTTCACTTCCAATTACAACTGAATTATTTCCGATTGCAGGAATAGCCAGGATCGAACCGGATTTCTCGTTTCCAGGGATCTTCCATAGAATTTTTTTTGTATTAATATTTACACAATATTTTGTGCCGTCATAATCTCCGAAATATGCCAAATCATGTGTAAGGGCAGGGGAGGAAGCAATATAAACTCCAATATTAATAGTATCTTTTTGTTTCCCTGTCAGTGGATCTACAACCCTTATCATTCCATCACATCCACCGAAGACAATTTTCCCGTTGAGTATTGCTGGTGTTCCATTGATGTAATTTTCAGTCTCAACTTTCCACAGAGATTTTCCTGTTTCAGGATCAACGCAGTGCAGGAAAAAATCATAGCTTCCTGCAACGATTCCGGCTTTGTTACCGGCAACCCACACATTTGCCGAGCCTGCTATCTGGTTATCGGTAGTATAAGACCAGAGCAATTTACCTGAAATTTTGTCAACGGCTTTTAGAATTCCTTCACTTGTACCGAAAATAACTTTATTGCCGTATACCATAGGAGCAGCATCGATTGATGCTCCGGCTTCATATTTCCACTTTATTTTGCCATCGTTGTCAATAGCAATCAGGGACCCTTTATCATTTCCAAAATATGCAATTCCCCCGCTTATTACTGTTGATGATTTTGTGGTTCCTCCGGTTTTAATGCTCCATAAAAGCTTAGGTGATACCGGAAGTTCTGATTCAATCTTTCCTGCCAGATCGGACTTTCCTCTGAATAAGGGCCATTCATTGTTGCTATTCTGAGCTTGAGAAGCAGAAATAAGAAGAAAAAGAAGCGTAATTGTGAAAAAATATCGCATTTATCAAAAATTATTCAATCATCTTAAATCAAGATCAATTACTCTTCGCTTTTGTTTTACCATTCTGACTTCCGCCAATTGGCGGAGAGAATCAAACAAAGACTTTTGAAAGTCCCCCTTGGGGGATTTAGGGGTATAATATATTAAAACATACTTAATGCTCCGGTTGGACATATTGCTATAACTTCTTTGGTTTTTGTTTTAAGGATATTATTAAAATTCTCAGTAAGAGGCTCAGAGATAATGCTTACAAATCCCCTGTTAATAAAACATAGAGAAGGTTCATTCTTTGAATCCTCACAAAGCCTTACACAGAGCCCGCATTTAATACATTTTGCATTTTCAAAAATAAGTCCGGAATTAATATTTATTTTCTTCTGTATAGGTGAATTTACAAGTTTACCTCTTGGATCTTTAAGAGAAAACTTCTCAGCAATATCCCGGAGACTGCAATTATCAGCAGCACGGCAATCGCAGTGCATACAGCTCTCGGATTCATTAGCAGCAGAGTCTGAATCGGATATTTCCCTGACCCTATTTATATCATCAGAACATTCTTTTAGCCATTCAGATAATTCGCTTGGATCAAGTTTTCCGATATGGGATGAGAACCGTTTGGGAGATTTTTCCTTGTTCTCCTTAAATGAGATAATGTATTGATTTAGAGTGTTGTTTTCCTGTTTAATCTGTTGCGAGATAAATATTTGCATATTTCTTATTGAAACAGGAGTGTCAATTTTTTTCCTCCGGCAGGCATTCTCACAATATCCCGGACAATCAGTACAAATTAAGCCGGAGGATTGAAGCTGCCCAATTGAAAGTTTTATTGCACCAGTAAAATCTTTTGCGCTTAAAAGCCTGTTCATTAGAGGAATATCATAGCCACCCGGACATACAACTTTGCATGGAGCCTCACATTCAGCACGATGCTCCGAGAGAAGTAGTTCGATTGCTTTCCGCCTTAGGAAGATAACCTCCTCTGACATGCAATCAATGTCCATGCCATCCCGGGCTAAAGCTGAACATGATGGTAAAAAATTTCCTGTTCTTTTATCCTTAACCATACAAATCATGCATGAAGAGAAATGAGGAAGTCCATCACAATTACAAAGAGTAGGGATATCTAATCCGGCACTTCTTGCAACATCCAGAATGGTTAATCCGTCCTGGACTTCATAATCGTTACTATTTATCTTCAGCTTAACCATTTATATTAATAATTTCGATCGCCTTTTCAGGACATACAATTCTACAATTATCGCATTTTGTACAAATTAGCTGGTTTATCTCATGTTTTTCATAAGGTTTAAAAGGAATTGCTTTTACCGGACACTCCTGTGAACATTTTGTGCATCCTGTACAGTTGTCATTTACACTATATCTTATGAGATCCCTGCATTTGTTAGCCCGGCAGATTCCTCTTGTATGTTCTTCATATTCCTCTCTGAAATATAACAGGCCGGTAAGAACCGGATTAGGAGAAGTTTTTCCAAGACCGCATAAACTTCCATCTTTAACCAATTTGCAAAGCTTTTCAAGTTCTTCTATATCTTCAAGTGTTGCTTTACCCTCAGTTAAGCCTGTAATAATATTCAGCATCTGCTTCGTGCCAATTCTGCAGAATGTGCATTTCCCGCATGACTGTTTGTGAGTGAATGTCAGAAAGTATTTTGCCATATCAACCATGCAATCTGTATTGTCCAGCACAACCATACCACCTGAACCCATCATAGCACCTAACTTTGTAAGTTCTTCATAATCAATGGTTGTATCAGCTTTACTTGCAGGAATACATCCACCAGAAGGACCTCCAATCTGAACTGCTTTAAAAGTATTGCCATCAGCGACACCATTACCAATGTTTTCTACTATTTCCCGAATTGTTGTTCCCATTGGAACTTCAATGAGACCACCTTTGGAAATCTTTCCGGCAAGGGCAAATACCTTTGTTCCTTTGCTTTTTTCAGTTCCAATGATGTTGAAGGCTTCTGCACCATTTGCTATAATCCAGGGAATTACTGAGAGAGTCTCGACATTGTTAACCAGTGTTGGCATATCCCTGAAACCTTTGACCGCAGGATAGGGAGGCCTCAGATGCGGAGTACCACGCTTACCTTCGAGTGAAGATATCAAAGCAGTTTCTTCCCCGCATACGAATGCCCCGGCACCTTCAAATATTTTAATATCGAATGAAAAAGTACTTTCATAAATATTATTTCCCAATACTCCATTATCATAGCATAATTTAAGAGCCAGCCTTACTCTTGTCACTGCCAGCGGATATTCCGCCCTGATATAGAAAATCCCTTCGTTAGCGCCCGTTGCGTATCCTGCAATGATCATCCCCTCAATTACCCTGAAAGGGAAAGACTCAAGAAGCATCCTGTCCATGAAGGCCCCAGGGTCTCCTTCATCTCCGTTGCATACAACATACTTTGTCTTTCCTTCTGTATGTAATGAAATTCCCCATTTTTTCCCGGTAGAAAATCCCGCACCACCTCTTCCTCTTAATCCGCTGTCAGTTATGCTTCTGATAATTGATTCCCGGGCCGAATCCTTAATACACTTCCTGAGTGCCTCAAAACCACCTGATAAACAATACTCCTCATATGATTCGGGAGAAAGAACACCGCTGTTCTCGGTAGCAATATGCACCTGATGATTAAGGAAGTTATTAAGATATTTCTCTCTTAATTCAACCGGAATATTAACCTGCCCGGAAAGCTTATCATCTGAAAGAAAAGTATCGACAAGATCATTAATATTATATTTAATCCGTTTGTTTAAAGTCCTTGGCCTGATGTGTTTAAGGAGTATCTCTTCAACCTGCGGTTTGCTGACTTTTGTATATCTTGAATGTATGTTCTCTTTTGTAACTATTTCCATTAATGGTGTCTGGTTACACACCCCGACGCAACCTACAGGTTTCAACCTTATATTCAGATTATACCTCTCTTTTACATCAATTATTTCAGAGAGGATCTCCTTACTGCCTCCGGCAACACAACATGAACCAATCCCTATCCTGATTTCAGCATCAATATCCTGGCTCAATTCAGATTCAGTTGTCTTTATGCTTCTATTTCCTGAATTAAGAAAATCATGAATTATCTCATCTGCATGGGTTGGTTTAACATGACCATATGTTTTACCGTCAATCTGAACAACCGGCGCAAGAGTGCAGCAACCAAGACATGCAACTTCTTCAATTGAAAACAGGTTATCGGGTGAAGTGTTATTTGTATTGTCAGTTATAAGAACTCGTTTAAATGCCTCGGATATCAAAGGGCTTCCTTTCACATGGCAAGCCGTTCCAGCACAAATTTTTATTGTATGCTTTCCAACCGGAAGATGCCTGAACTGAGAATAAAATGTTGAAACTCCGGAGATCTGTCCGGGGGTGATGTCAGTTACTTTACAAATATATTTAAGAGCTTCAGAGGGCAGCCAATTAAGCCTCTTCTGGACCTCCTGCAGTATTATAATAACCTTCTCGGGATCTCTGCCTGTCAATGCTACAACTTCGTCCACGACTGAAGTTATATTCTGTTGAGAACTCTGCTCACATGTGCAGTCATTGATCAATATGTCTGGCTTATCTTGATTCAATTCTTCGATATACAATAAAGGTTTTTCTTTCCCCGTATATAAATTTTTTTGTCTGAAAAGGCCGGGGTACAATCTGTAGCTTCACCAAGTGACGATTCAGCGACAAGACCGAACGAAGTTCCTGCCATTACTATATGCATTATACCACTTCTATCAAGAAGATAAACCATATCATCAGCTATTACAGGTGAGGCGTAAAAAGGATTCTGAAAATAATGTGTCCACAATGTATCTCCTTTTAGCGCATTATAACATGCAACATCTCCGTTTCCAGTTGATACGAATAAGAACTGATCAGTGGCAACAGGACTTGAAACATCAGGAGTATAAGTGTTGTCTTCCCATAAAACCGAAACTCCATTGGCAGGTTTTATTGCCACAAGTTTTGCATAATCAGTTACAGCATATGTCATTGTGCTGTTCACTGCCACTGATGGTGCAACATCACCACTCATGCATTCTACTTCCCATAGCTCTTTTCCTGTCAGGGGATCATAACCGCTGACGGCAGGATTTCCGTTTATTATCAGTTCTGATTTTCCTGCAAAATTTGCCAACACAGGTGATGACCACACGGCATGTCCCTGACGCAGGGTTTCCCACTTCTGATCGCCCGTTTTTACATCAAATCCGATTAGTGATATCTTTACATTACTGTCGAATTGAACGAGCAGAATATCTTTATAAATCAACAGGGAAGATGCGTAACCATAACTGCTTTCTGGAACTCCGATATTTTTCGCCCATTTTCGTTTGCCATCCATATCGAAGCAAGCCAGGTTTCCATTTGCAAAAATAGCGCAGACCTCATTACCATTAGTGGCCACTGTTGATACAGCAAGTCCGGCCTCCTGATCCATCTTCGGCAATATTGCTGGTTCTCCGTTTATGTCGGAGGCAGATCCTGTCCAAAGTATTTTCCCTGTTTTTTTATCAATACCATAAACCTCGCACATCTTTTCCTGGGCTCCCGTAAGAAAAATTTTATCACCCCAAATAACAGGTGAGCTCTTTCCTTTTTTTGGTAGTTCAATTTTCCAATCAATGTTTTTTCCTGCATCAGCATCCCATTCAGTAGGATATCCTGAACCTCCTGCAACACCTCTGCTATCCTGTCCGCGAAAAAACGGCCAGTTAGTTTTATCAGGTTTGGGTGACTTATCATTGCTGCTTTGCACATTCTTCGATGACCCCGTAGCTTTGCCCGATATATCAGGAAGATCCGCACGAAGAAAAAAGGATGCTGTAATTGCCGCAATAAAAACAACAATTATTGTTGAAACAAGGTATCTTCTGTTCTTTTCACGTTTTAATGATGAATCGGGTTTTGCATCAGAAAGAATCGGGTTACGTTTTTCATTTTCACTTATAAGACGCTGGCAAATAATGAAGATAGCGACACCTGCAATCAGAAGGTAAGAACCTGTTTCAACCTGCCATCTTGAGCTGAAATAGGCTTTCCTTGCCATCAGATCCATAGCCCGCACCTGCTCAGCCTTTGCAGCATTTGAAGGATCTCTATCATACTGTTCTTTAACTGACAACAATACCGGATTATCTAGAGGGTTCACTATTTTTAACTGCACGAGGCTGAAGATCATAGTCATTGCCACAATAAAGGCAAATCCTCCTGAAACCTGACTTACAACTTTTAGAATACTGATATCTTTTTCAGTAAATTTAAAATTCATTTAAACTTTCACTTTAATAGGACAAAACTTAAAACATCTACCGCAACTATAGCACTTTCCCTGATGTGGTTTATATTCATTTCTTTTAGTTCTTATTGTTAGGGATATCATTCCTATTCCGAATGAAATACCAAGGAATGCTCCGGCCCATGGTGACCCATTTCTGAATCGACCGATGATCATTTCTTCTTCATTATATAATTCTGATTCTGTTTTTCCTGATTCTTTGAACGCTACAACATCTTTCAGTTCTGATTCGATACCGGTTTTCTTTTCTGTCCTTATCTCTCTTGCCAACCTGACTGTGCTGTTTGCACCTGACAAAGAGGGGGCAAGGTTATAAAGCAAAAATGCTCCCGTAGCTGCAAACAGCGGAACAAGAAGGAAATAGAGAATAAATCGTTTCCTTGATTTTTCAGGCGCCACGTTTTTTTGATCGGTATCTGAAGGAATTATTGCATCATAAGGACAAACCTCTTCGCAAAGCCTGCAATTTATACATTCAGCAGGTGTTATTGTCAGATGTCTTCCTGCAAACCTTGAAAAAATATTAAGAAGCACTCCATATGGACAGAGAAACCTGCAATATGGCCTGTTGACAAAAATACCGGCTAGAAGCAGTAGGGCTCCGAATATTATCATTGTGTAAGGTGCATCCAACCTGAATATTCCGACGAAAGGATCATATCTGCATATAAGAAACTGGCTATTTGTAGAAGCGAACAATATAGCAATCGCAAGATAAATGAAAGGTACCAGTGCCAAAGTCAATTCAACTGATTTTGGAAGTTTGACCGGCTTCAGACCAGTTAGTTCCTGAATAGCTCCGAGAGGACAAACCCCGGCACAAAACACACGTCCGAATGCAAGTGCAAACAGAAGGGGAATAATAAAGAAAAGGAGTGCTGTAAGAGGAATTGAATAGCCTGTATTAAAAAGTGCGAGTGATACATTTTGAACCGAACCAACGGCACATATACAACCTTGCCTGTAAAAACCAAAGTAAGCAAGAGAAAACACCGACATCCAGATTAAACCCTGGCGAGATCGCTTTTTCAATGCCAGCCAGGTCGTCATCAGCAATGCTCCGATTAACACAAGGACATCAATATATTCCCAGACCTGAGCCCTGGGAGCCGGCATCTGGTTTGTTGGATATACATGGCCAGATTCAAATTCGGGCCGGGGAAACCGGTCCTGGGCAAAAACAGCCACATGCCTGCATAAAAGCAAAATGAACAATATATATGGAAGTGCTTTTTTCATTTATTCGTTAATCGTTTACCCCCCTTCTCCCGCTCATTCGGGATTAATTCGGGCATATTATTTGAGCTTCTTTGCGACCTTAGTTCTTCAATCTTTGCAACCTTTGTGATTAGTGCATTTAGTCTTTACTTTTTCCCGGCATCTTTTGGTAAATATGCGATGTTTGCAGGTATCCTGGAAATGGCATTTGACGGACACGTACGTGCGATAGAACATTCATTGCAGTTCGTACACCGGTCATGCCTGATCTGCATATAAAGTGACCCATTGCCGAAATCTCCGCATCCCTTCACACACTTGGCACATCCATCACATAATTCCTCATTAATTGTATATTCAAAATAAGGCTCTTCAACAAATTTTCTTGTTATTGCACCGGTTGGGCATAACTGGTTTTCTGCTCCGGTACTGATCGTTTTTACTCCCTGACGTAGATAGCCTCCGCAAAGGTCACAATAACCACACATCCGGAAAGCATGTACACATTTTGATGCTGAAGGAGTCATGACGCAGTTAGTTTTACACTGACCGCATTGCGTACACTTAAATGGATCTATCTGCCATACATAACCCGTAGCTTTGGTCTTTTCCGCAAGAAAAACTGGAATAATCACTAGCGGAGCAGCAACCAGCAACTTTCCGGCAGTTTTTACAAAATCTCTTCTCGACTGATATTTATTCCTGTTCTCTTTCAAATCTGGTAGATTTAATACTTTTTACAGTCAGTTTTTCCGTTACAAATCCCTTTACCGGGACAGGACGAACATTCGCTCCCTGCGGTAATCTTTCTTCCGAGAGAAAAGGCTATTAATGCAATAAAAATCAGTAGAATATACCTACCCAGCTTTTTTATTAATTCATTTCTTGTCATATCTCAGTGTTCCGCGTTTTTCGTTTCTCGTTTTTATTTCCTCTATGGTTCTCTGTGTCAGTTCTTAATTTTTTCTTTGTTTTCGACCCCCCATCCCCCCAAATGGGGGGCTAAAAAAATGATGGAGAGTAAAGTCCCCAGGTGGGGATTTAGGGGGTTTTATTTCTGTTAAATACATAAAGTTTTGAATCACCCGGATAGGCCGCATAAATTGTAACTCCGTCCGCAGAAGCAAGGTCGAGAGGCACGGATTTAATAAAGTTATTCTTTGAATTAACAAACTCAACAAATTCTCCCTGTTTATTAAGGATCTTAATCCTGTTAATTCCTTTTTCTGAGGTTACATATCCTTCAGGGATAAGTGCAAAATGTGGTGGAGCACAACATCCGCAAAAAGCGCCGGGTGCAGTTCCGGCTTTCCCGAACTGACTTTTAAAAACACCATCAATTGAATAGGTTTCAATACGATGCTCACCGGTATTTGCCACATATATATTATTGTCATTATCAAGGGCCACATCAAAAAATGGACTTGGAATAACAAAGTGTCTGTCATTCTGACCAATCATTTTTTTAACTTCACCACCTTTATCAAGAATGAAAACCATCTTGTTTCCTGCATCAGCAAAGGCAACAAAATTTCTATTTGAACTCACCGATGTAATCATGCAGTTATCCTCGAACGGGCCCCATTCATTTAAGATTTTTCCTGTCGGGTTTATTACAAGAATCTGTTCTGCTGTCGACGCAAAAACGGTATCTCCAAAGTTTGAAAGTGATGTCACAGGTGAAGATATTTTTGTACTCCAGATCAGCTTAAGGTCACTATCGTAGCATGATACAAAAGAATCACCTCCGAGATAAATTTTACCGGCAGGGGATACGGTAACTGCCTTAAGTGAACCCTCATTCACCTTGAATTCGTTTGAAATCTTCCAGGCATCAGGTATTTGTTGAATTTGTGAATTCTGGTCTTCATTTTTAGCCGACCCGGCAGGCCTGGTAGAATCATAGATTATGTACCCGATAAAAACGAGTACGATCAAAACTGATAAAATTGTTACAATTTTCTTGTTCATCATCTTGTCATTTACCAATATTCAGACAAAGTAAATTTCTCGAATCCCTCATAATCAGGTATCTACCTGCTATTGCCATCGGTCCCCATGCCTCAGTTCCTTTTATAACCTTATGGCTGGAGATCAACGTAACTTTATCGTCCTGTATTTTGTAAAAGTAAAGTTTTCCATCATCATCAAGAAGATATAACTTATTTCCGCTGACAATATATGGTCCTAGACCGCGGCCAAATCTGTTTTCTTTTCCACTCGACCAGACAGCAGTCAACAGATCCGATTTTTTATAACAGACAAGCTGTTTTTTCAATGCACCGGCATTTTCAGGTAAAACGCTCCAAATAAAATTTCCGATGATTATAGGCGTTTGCTGATCACTGGCAAGTCCATT
>PLLX01000155.1 GCA_003141415.1 Bacteroidales bacterium | reverse complement strand
AAGTATATGAAGATTGTTTCATTGGCACCTGAAGTGTTGTAATATATTTAAATACACAACGATGCAGAAGAAAATACATGTTAAAAAAGGAGACTCGGTTATGGTGATAACCGGTGAATCAAAAGGTCAGAAAGGCCGTGTTCTGGAAGTCGACAGGGATAAAAACAGAGCTATTGTTGAAGGTGTAAACATGGTATCAAAACATACCAAACCAAACACAAAAGCTCCACAGGGTGGTATATTAAAGAAAGAAGCACCGGTGCATATTTCAAATCTGATGCTTATTGATCCTACAACCGGCAAACCTACGCGTGTTGGCAAAAAACTTAATGAGAAAAATAAATTAGTGCGTTATTCAAAAAAATCATTAGAGGAGATCAAGTAATGTACATACCTGCGCTACAAACCAAGTATAAAGACGAGATCGTCCCTGCATTAATGAAGGAATTCGGATACAAAACGATTATGCAGGTCCCCAGGTTGCAAAAGATAGTTATCAACCAGGGCGTAGGACAAGCTATAGCCGATAAGAAACTGCTTGAATTCGGAGTAAAGGAGTTATCGGATATTGCTGGTCAGAAAGCTGTTCAGACAAACTCAACAAAAGATATCTCTAATTTTAAACTGAGAAAAAACATGCCTATCGGTATAATGGTAACATTACGAAGAGACAGGATGTTTGAATTTCTCGAGAGACTGATATCTGTTGCTCTTCCGCGTATCCGCGACTTTAAGGGGATCAATTCCAAACTCGACGGCCGTGGTAATTATACTCTCGGAATTACCGAGCAGATTATTTTCCCTGAAATCGATCTGGATAAGATTGCAAAGATCATGGGCCTTCAGGTTACTTTCGTAACTTCGGCTGATACTGATGAAGAAGCATTAGCACTGCTTAAACACTTTGGATTACCCTTTAAAAATATAAAAAACTAGTAATATGGCTAAAGAATCAATGATAGCCCGCGAAGTAAAACGCGCAAGACTAACCCAGAAATATGCTGCAAAAAGAGCCCAGCTTAAAGCCGCCGGCGATTATGTCGGACTAAGCCGTCTGCCCAGAAATTCTAACCCTAACAGAATGCATAACCGTTGCAAATTAACGGGTCGTTCAAGAGGGTATATGAGACAATTTGGAGTAAGCAGGATAACTTTCAGGGAGATGGCATCATTCGGGCTTATCCCCGGTATAAAAAAAGCCAGCTGGTAAATGAGAATAATTATAAACTATATTAAATAATAGAAGATGACTGATCCAATTGCAGANNAAGGTTATTGATGGTGAAGGACCTCAGGGTGTATTGAAAATTGCTCTTAAATATAATTCCAAGAGCAAGAAACCAGCAATCAAAGAAATACAAAGAGTAAGTCGTCCAGGGCTCCGTCAGTATATCGGAATTGATGAAATGCCAAGAATTTTAAATGGATTGGGTATTGCAATCATTTCTACCTCGAAAGGTTTAATGACCGACAAAGAGGCAAAAAAAGAAAAAATCGGTGGTGAAGTATTATGTTACGTTTACTAATAGGAGGATAGCTTAATGTCACGAATAGGAAAATTACCTGTAAACCTGCCAAAAGGCGTTACTGTTAGTGTCAGTGACACCAATTTGGTTAGAGTGAAAGGCCCCCTGGGAGAGTTGACTCAGGCAGTTGACACAGACCTGAAGGTCGAAGTGGTGGGGAACGAAGTCATATTATCGAGACCATCTGAATCAAAGAATCATAAATCGTTGCATGGTCTTTACCGTGCACTGATTCACAATATGGTTGTCGGAGTTTCTGAAGGATATAAGAAAGAACTTGAACTTGTCGGAGTAGGTTACCGTGCAGAAGCAAAAGGACAGAATCTTGAGATGAGCCTTGGCTTTTCTCATGAAGTAATTCTTCAGCTCCCGAATGAAGTTAAAGTCGAGACAAAAACAGAAAGAAGGGCGAATCCAATTATTACCCTTACATGTATCGACAAGCAACTTATCGGGCATGTTGCTGCAAAAATAAGATCTCTCCGTCCGCCTGAACCTTATAAAGGAAAAGGAATTAAGTTTGTTGGGGAACAGCTCAGAAGGAAAGCTGGAAAATCTGCTAGTGTTTAGGGATAAAATTGTAAAAGTAAAAAATCATGGCCTTAACTAAGTTGGAAAGAAGAACAAGGATCAAAATGAGGATCCGGAAGAAAATAAACGGTACAGCCGAAACACCAAGGCTTGCAGTGTATCGTAGCAATAAACAGATCTATGTTCAGGTTGTTGACGACCTGAACGGTGTCACACTTCTGTCGGCCGGCTCTAAAGAAAAAGAAATTGCAGCCCAAACAGGTATTAAAAAAATTGAACAGGCTAAACTNNAGAGTAAAATCATTGGCTGATGCGGCCCGCGAAGGCGGATTAAAATTCTAATGAATTATGGGAAACGGTATAAGAAAAGTTAAAACCAGCGATCTCGAACTCAAGGATAGGCTTGTTAGCATCCAGAGAGTAACCAAAGTGACAAAAGGGGGACGTACATTCAGTTTTTCAGCGATTGTTGTTGTTGGAAATGAAGATGGTATAGTCGGACACGGACTTGGTAAAGCCAGTGAAGTAACAACAGCTATTGCTAAAGGTATCGAAGATGCAAAAAAGAATCTGATAAAAGTACCCGTTATTAATGGTACAATTCCTCACGAACAGGTTGCTAAATTCGGTGGCGCCAAAGTCTTTATCAAACCGGCTTCCGAAGGTACGGGTGTTAAGGCAGGTGGTGCTATGCGCGCTGTTCTCGAAAGTGTTGGAGTGAAGAACGTACTCGCGAAATCAAAAGGCTCTTCAAACCCTCACAACCTTGTAAAAGCAACTTTTGCAGCCCTTCTCGAAATGAGAGATGCATACACAGTTGCTGAACACAGAGGTATCTCAATGGAAAAAGTTTTTAACGGTTAGTAAAGAACATTACGATGGCAAAAATTCGTATCACCCAGGTGAAAAGTAAAAACGGGAAACCTGAAAGACAAAAAAGAACTCTCGAAGCTCTGGGAATTCACAAATTGAATCATAGTGTTGATCATGAAGCCACTCCTCAGATATTAGGAATGGTAGTAAAGGTGAGACACCTGGTAAAAGTTGAAAATATTTAAGATATTAACCATATTTACAAAATAAAGTTATGGATTTGAGTAACTTAAGACCTGCAAAAGGATCAACCAAAAATAGTAAGCGTCTCGGTCGCGGACAAGGCTCCGGCAAAGGAGGAACATCAACAAGAGGACATAAAGGTGCAAAATCCAGATCAGGCTACAGCAGGAAAATAGGATTTGAAGGCGGTCAGATGCCACTTCAGAGGCGTGTTCCGAAATACGGTTTTAAAAATATTAACCGCAAAGAATATAAGGGTATAAACATAAGTACTCTTCAAACCCTTGCGGAAACACATAACATTGAAAAAATCGATTTTGAGGCGCTTGTAATGGCCGGCCTGGTTTCCAAAAATGCTTTGGTTAAAATACTTGGAAAAGGAACTCTTGAAAGAAAACTTGAAGTTCATGCCCACGCATTCAGCAAATCAGCTATTGAAGCAATCGAAGCTAAAGAGGGAACCGCTGTAATACTGTAATTTCATGAGACTGATTCAGACTATAAAAAATATCTTTAAGATAGAAGATCTTCGTGCAAGACTAATCTATACTTTTGGGATCATTTTATTATACAGACTGGGTAAGTATGTTACCCTTCCGGGCATTGACCCTTCACAACTGGCAGGACTGAAGCATCAGACTTCATCTGGTCTAATGGGGCTGCTTGATATGTTTTCGGGTGGAGCGTTTTCGCAGGCTTCAATATTCGCACTTGGAATTATGCCTTATATCTCCGCTTCAATTGTAGTCCAGTTACTTGGTATAGTTTTCCCTTATTTCCAGAAACTTCAGAAAGAGGGTGAAAGCGGAAGACGTAAAATGAATCAGTATACAAGGTATCTTACAATAGCAGTACTTGTGCTTCAGGCTCCCACATATCTTATAAATCTTGCCCATACGCTGCCAGCATCTGCATTTATTCTTGGTGGTACATTCTTCCAGGTATCCTCCGTAATTATTCTTACAGCAGGTACAATGTTTGTGATGTGGCTGGGAGAAAAGATAACTGATAAAGGTATCGGAAATGGAATATCTCTCATTATTATGATTGGTATCGTTGCCAGGATGCCTTCAAATTTTATATTTGAAGCCGGAACGAGGATGAATGGTGCAGGAGGTGCTATCGCTCTTATTGTTGAGGTTCTGTTTTTGTTTATTGTTGTCCTTGGTGTAATTCTTCTGGTTCAGGGTACACGCCGTGTTCCTGTCCAGTATGCAAGAAGGATTGTCGGAAACAAACAATATGGTGGCGTACGTCAGTATATACCACTTAAAGTAAATGCTGCGGGAGTAATGCCGATTATCTTTGCACAGGCTATCATGATGCTCCCGATGATCATTGCTGGTTACACTAATTCGGGTTCAGGCTTTGTTGTTGCATTCTCAAATATGTACGGATTCTGGTATAATCTGGTGACTGCAATTTTAATTGTAGTCTTTACCTATTTTTATACTGCTATTACAATTAATCCGGTGCAGATGGCAGAAGATATGAAGAAAAACGGTGGCTTTATTCCGGGGATTAAACCTGGAAGAAAAACTGTTGAGTTTCTTGATACAATCATGTCACGTATTACATTCCCGGGGTCAATTTTCCTCGCAATAGTTGCTATTATGCCTTCTCTTGCAGTGAAAGCGGGTGTGACACCACAATTTGCACAGTTCTATGGAGGCACATCACTTCTCATTCTCGTTGGTGTTATTCTTGATACTCTTCAACAGATTGAAAGTCATTTGCTTATGCGTCATTATGATGGTCTGATGAAATCAGGTCGGGTTAAAGGAAGATCCGGCTCTGTTACATCTATCTAATAAGTTTAGCGTTCTTTGATGTTGTATTTAAAGACTGATGAAGAGGTCGGGTTGTTAAAAGAGAGCAATATGCTGGTGTCGAGAACACTTGCAGAGATGGCTTCTCTGGTTAAACCCGGGGTTACTACTCTTTATCTCGATAGTATAGCCGAATCGTTTATCCGCGACAATGGAGCAACTCCGGCTTTCAAGGGATATGGTGGTTTTCCGAATACACTCTGTACATCTGTTAACGACGAAGTGGTTCATGGTATCCCGTCCGGTTATATTCTTAAAGAGGGTGACATTATATCAGTTGATTGCGGAGTGATATTAAACGGATGGTATGGCGACAGTGCTTTTACATTCCCGGTAGGTGAGATATCGCAAGAAGTAAGGCGGCTACTCGATTATACCAGAGCTTCTCTTGAGGAAGGAGTAAAGGAAGCAGTTGCCGGAAACAGGGTTGGAGACATCTCTTACGCAGTTCAAACCAAAGCAGAAAGCGGAGGGTACTCTGTAGTAAGAGAACTTGTTGGTCATGGACTTGGAAGAAAACTTCATGAACAGCCTGAAGTGGCTAACTGGGGTAAGCAGGGTACAGGTCCAAAAATGGAGAAAGGACTTGTAATCTGTATTGAACCCATGATTAACGCGGGGAAAAGAGAGACGTTGCAGATGAGTGACGGGTGGACAATAAAAACGGTTGATGGTAAACCCTCGGCACATTTTGAATATGCCGTTGCTGTTGACAAGGGCAAAGCTGAGGTATTAACAACTTTTGAATTTATAGAAAAAGTTTTAAATAAAATGTAAATGTATGGCGAAACAACCATCAATTGAGCAAGACGGTACTATCATCGAAGCCCTTTCGAATGCAATGTTCAGGGTGGAGCTCGAAAATGGACACGTAATAACTGCACATATTTCGGGAAAGATGAGAATGCACTATATTAAGATCTTGCCAGGCGATAAGGTAAAAGTTGAAATGTCACCATACGATTTAACAAAAGGAAGAATAACATTCAGGTATAAATAAGAAATATTAAGGTAATGAAAGTAAGAGCATCTGTAAAAAAGCGCAGTTCTGACTGTAAGATAGTCAGAAGAAAAGGTCGCATTTACGTTATTAATAAGAAAAATCCTAAGTTCAAACAGAGACAGGGATAATTTTAACTAATTTTGCAACTCATTTAAGAAAAGTTTTATATGGCACGTATTGTTGGTGTGGATTTACCAAGAAACAAAAGAGGCGAAGTTGGCTTGACTTACATCTACGGAGTAGGCAGGAGCATTGCACAGAGAGTACTCGATGAGGCTGGTGTTGACAGGAATGCTAAGGTTCAGGATTGGACCGATGATCAGATCAATGCCATCCGTAGAATTCTGAACGATAACTATAAGCTTGAAGGTGAACTCCGTTCAGAGACACAAATNNTAGACTATGGCAAAGAAGACTGGAGCATTAAAAAAGAGGGTCGTTAAGGTTGAACCTTCAGGCCAGGCACATGTTCATTCATCATTCAATAATATTATAGTTACTCTGACCAATAATTCAGGTCAGGTTATCTCATGGGCGTCTGCAGGGAAGATGGGATTCAAGGGTTCCAAAAAAAATACCCCTTATGCTGCTCAGATGGCATCTGAAGAGTGTGGTAAAGTGGCTTATGATCTTGGATTAAGAAAAGTGAAAGTATTCGTAAAAGGCCCGGGTTCTGGTCGCGAATCAGCTATCAGATCAATAAGCAACGTTGGTATCGAAGTCACTGAAATTGTTGACGTGACTCCAATGCCTCATAACGGCTGCCGTGCTCCCGGAAGAAGACGAGTATAAAAAATTATATGATTGATTATTTGAAAGTTATAAATTTATAGCACAATGGCAAGATATACTGGCCCAAGAACAAGAATAGCAAGAAAATTCGGCGAACCGATATTCGGTCCCGATAAGCACATGGAGAGGAAAAATTTTCCTCCCGGACAGCATGGCATGAACAAAAAGAGGAAAAAAACGTCAGAATATGGTGTTCAGCTCAGGGAAAAGCAGAAAGCTAAATATACATATGGTATGCTTGAACGTCAGTTCCGGAATACTTTTGAAAAAGCCTCAAGAAGTAAAGGGGTTACGGGCGCAGTATTGCTTCAGCTTCTTGAATCCCGTCTCGATAACGTTGTCTACCGACTGGGTGTTGCTCCTACAAGGGCAAGCGCAAGACAGCTCGTTTCTCACAGACACATAACTGTTAATGGAACCGTTGTGAATATCCCATCATTTCAGCTTAAACCCGGTGATATTATCGGTGTTCGCGAGAAATCAAAATCTCTAGAGACGATAGTTGATTCATTGACAACCAAAAAGTATTCAAAACTTTCATGGCTGGAGTGGGATGACACGCAAATGGCAGGTAAATTTATGAACGTACCTGAACGTACTGATATTCCTGAAAACATCAAGGAACAACTTATTGTTGAATTGTATTCTAAGTAATAATATTAAGAAAAATTCTATGGCTATTTTATCATTCCAGAAGCCTGATAAAGTAATAATGCTGGAAGCGGACGACAAACACGGAAAATTCGAATTCCGTCCGCTTGAACCTGGCTATGGTATTACTGTAGGCAATGCACTAAGAAGAATTCTTCTCTCTTCATTAGAGGGTTTTGCCATAACAACGGTTAAGATCGAGGGCATTGACCACGAGTTCTCTACCATAACCGGTGTAATGGAGGATGTTACCGAGATCATCCTGAACCTGAAACAGGTTCGTTTTAAAAGAACAGTCGAGGATGTTGATCACGAGAAAGTTACGATCAAAGTAAGTGGTCAGGACGTATTTAAGGCCGGGAACATTAACAGCGCTCTGAGCGGGTTCGAGGTACTAAACCCCGAATTGGTTATCTTCAGAATGGAACCGGATGTTAAGATACAAATTGAGCTTACTATCAATAAAGGAAGAGGATATGTCCCGGCAGAAGAAAATGAACCGGTTGACAGTGAATTCGGACTTATAGCGATTGATGCTATTTTTACTCCTACAAGGAATGTAAAATATACCATTGAAAACTACCGTGTCGAGCAAAAAACTGACTATGAGAAACTTCTTTTTGAGATCGAAACAGATGGATCAATTCATCCTAAAGATGCTCTGAAAGAAGCAGCAAAAATTCTCATTTATCACTTTATGCTCTTCTCCGATGAGAAAATCACCCTCGATTCGGATGATAAAATGGCAAACGAGGAGTTTGATGAGGAAGTACTGCATATGAGACAATTGCTTAAGACAAAACTGGTCGACCTCGATCTTTCTGTCAGAGCACTTAACTGCCTTAAAGCTGCAGAAGTTGAAACACTTGGTGACCTGGTAAAGTTTAATAAGAACGACCTTCTTAAATTCAGAAACTTTGGTAAGAAATCACTCACCGAGCTGGATGAATTGCTCGAATCGATGAGCCTGTCATTTGGTATGGATGTAAGCAAATACAAGTTAGAGAAAGATTAATTTGAAAACTGGTTAAGGAAATAGAGAAATGCGACATTTAAGAGTTATTAACCATTTAGGAAGAACCAGTTCACACAGGAAGGCGATGCTTTCGAACATGGCAACATCACTTATCCTTCACAAAAGGATTACTACTACAACTGCCAAAGCCAAAGCACTTCGTACTTTCGTAGAACCGCTTATTACTAAATCGAAGGAAGATTCAACACACTCAAGGAGAGTGGTATTTAGTTATCTGAAAGATAAGACTGCTGTAGCTGAATTGTTCAGAGAAGTATCCCCGAAAGTCGCTGAGCGTCCGGGTGGCTATACACGTATATTAAAGATCGGCAACAGGATAGGAGACAATGCAGAAATGTGCGTCATGGAACTTGTTGATTACAATGAAGCTATGCTCGGAGGAGAAGCTGCAAAAACCAAAACAACAAGAAGAAGGAGAGCTCCAAAGAAGAAAGACGAAGCTGTAGCTGAGACGAAAGCTCCTAAAGCAGCTAAAGTAAAAGCAAAAAAGAGTGAAAAGCCAGTTGCAAAGACTGAAGAAACCAGCGAAGAATCAGTCCCGGAAGAAAAATAGGATGTTTAAAAATATTAATACTAAAAGGGATGAGTCAACAACGACCAATCCCTTTTTTTATATTTAATAATTGTTTAATAATTAAATAAAAATTTTATGGGCCAGATAATTAGCGTTCATGCCCGGGAGATTCTTGATTCCCGCGGCAATCCAACAATTGAAGTTGAAGTAACAACGGCAAGTGGTTATTTTGGCAGGGCGGCAGTACCATCTGGTGCATCAACCGGAGAAAACGAAGAACTGGAACTCAGAGATGGCGATAAGAATCGTTATCTGGTTAAAGGTGTTTTGAAAGCTGTTCATAGTGTTAATAACGTTATAGCCGAGGAGGTTATCGGTATGGATGTAATGGACCAGTCAGGAATCGATAAGAAAATGATCGACCTCGATGGTACAAAAGCAAAGAACAGACAGGATTGCTAAATACAATCAATTACTGAGAATTGAGGAAACTCTCGGAAATCTGACTGTATATGGATATAAGAAATAAATTGAAATAAATAGATAATAAAGGGCTGTCTGAAAGGATGGCCTTTTTTTGTTGAGGATGAGGCAAAAAAACATAGGGAATTTGGACGGGAGTGTGAGTTAAGTACCTATCCATTCTCACTTCCCGACGTTATTAACAATTGTTGATAAACTCTGTTTGTATCGGGTTTATAACAACAATGGTATTTTCATTGTTTTTCAGCATTCCTGATGTAATTTTGATTTTATCAGGTGAGCGATAAAAGACTGCTCAAAAGATGTGGAAACGGAAAGGGTTACTTAAATGAAACAAGATCCGATTCAGTCAGACCTTCGGGTCTGCGCACCAGGAGAGCCGAAGCCTGAACCAGATGGACCTCGCGTTCACAATGTTCAGTAAGTCAACGAAAACCGGAAACGTTCTTTTCAGTGATTGAGTCACAGGGCTTCAGTAAATGAAGGGCTTCGGCCCCAGGTTATCTGAAACTGATGCAATATCCTTCGGGAAATATGTAGCAGCGCCTGAATGACACTTCGTCCCGGAAATCCGCCTTAAAACGGACAAAAGGACAGCCGGAAGGTTCTGCTGTAACAAGCAAAACCCGATAGCCAAGGGTTGCAGAAAGGGTCTCGTACCCAACGACGCAACCGGTCAGAATAACAGTAATCTGACATCGTTAACAGCCTTGGTTGTAAACGGTGAATGGGAACTAATCCTAGCGATGAGTTCCCATTATTGTTTTAATACTATCTCATCATATCCATTTTAACAAGTTTTTGTAACTCATATTGGCTTAATGAATATCTTTGGATTTAATAAGATAATTGTTTATGAGTTATTCAGGATTAACAGCTTTTATTGATGAACTTGAGAAAAATGATGAACTCCTGCGGATCAAACAATTTATTAATCCGGTACTAGAAATCACTGAAATAACAGACAGGGTAACCAAATCAGGAGGAAAAGCCCTGCTGTTCGAAAATACCGGAACCGGCTTTCCTGTTCTTATAAATGCATTCGGTTCCGATTCGAGGATGGCCATGGCAATTGGCAGGAAAAACCTTGATGAGGCAGGAACAGAATTGGAGAATTTATTCAAAAATGTATCATATAATACAGAGACACTTTTTCAGAGACTTTCAACCCTTCCGGTTCTCTTAAAACTAGCAGGCCTTCTTCCATCACATATTAAAAGAAAAGGGACCTGCCAGCAACAAATTCACATGATACCCGACCTTGATATTCTTCCTGTACTGAAATGCTGGCCGCACGATGGAGGC
This sequence comes from Bacteroidales bacterium, assembly GCA_003141415.1. GTDB lineage: Bacteria > Bacteroidota > Bacteroidia > Bacteroidales > VadinHA17 > LD21. The sequence goes on along the minus strand of PLLX01000155.1, from coordinate 46,133 downwards.
CGGTTTATTACTCTTCCAATGGTACACACCCGGCATCCGGAAACAGGCAGCACAAATGTCGGAATGTACAGGATGCAGATTCTTGATAAAAACACAACTGCCATGCACTGGCAGCGTCATAAAACGGGAGCCAGCCATTTTGAAGCCTGGAAAATAACAGGTAAAAAAATGCCGGTATCTGTTGCTCTGGGAGGTGACCCGGTTTATACATATGCAGCAACTGCACCTCTTCCCGAAAATTTAAATGAATATATTCTTGCCGGATTCCTCAGGAAAAAAAAGGTTAATATGGTACGGTGTATCACCAATGATCTTTTCGTACCGGAAGATGCCGACATAATTCTTGAAGGATTTGTTGATCCGGCCGAAGATCCGGTATGGGAAGGTCCGTTCGGGGACCATACAGGGTTCTATTCTTTGGCTGACTGGTACCCTAAATTTCATATTACCTGCATAACACATTCAAATAAAGCAGTTTATCCGGCAACAATAGTAGGGATACCCCCTCAGGAAGATGCATGTATAACCAGGGTAACAGAAAGATTATTCCTCTCACCAGTCAGAATGACCCTACAGCCTGAGATTGAAGATTTTCATATGCCCGATGCCGGCATAGCCCATAATCTGGTAATTGTAAAGATTAAAAAGAGCTATCCTGGTCAGGGCATGAAAGTTATAAGCTCATTGTCAGGAGCTGGACAGATGATGTTTACAAAGTACATGATTGTAGTGAGCGGAGATATTAATATCAGGAACTATAAGGAATTACTATCTCATGTTTTTGATAACATTGATTTCAGCCGGGACCTATTATTCAGCCATGGTCCGCTTGATGTTCTGGATCATTCATCCGATAACTTTTCGTTCGGTGGAAAGGTAGGAGTCGATGCTACAATAAAACAAACTGAAGAAAGCTCCGGAAGAAGAAAAATACCAAAATCTGATACCGCGGAAATCTCAGATATTAAAGTTGATTTCTTTAACACGATTATCATAAAAAATTTTAACCTCAGCCTTTTCGCAAATGGAATTCCTATACTTATAATTTCAGTGAACCGCTCAGAGGATCGCGATGTAATTGAAAAGGTAAAGAATATGTTCCGCACAAATGATTCCAATGGTACCTTCAGGTTAATCATAGCAGTTGATCATACTGTTGATGTTAATGATCTGTTTATGGTAGCCTGGCAACTTCTTGGGAATACTGATCCTCAACGGGATCATGAATTTATTTCCCCCCGCTCTGTTTTGTTTGACGGAACAATAAAGGCTTACAGAAAGGGAGGATTTCCGAGGAAATGGCCGAATGTAGTCTGCTCCGATATTGAAACTATTACAACAATAGATCAGAAATGGGAATCTCTCGGAATAGGAGAGTTTATTAATTCTCCATCAAGCAGATACATACGACTATGCCGGAAAGGCGCTGATGAAATTCTCATTGATTAATCGGGATGCATTTTTAAATACACACAGATAACATTCGGATAATTAACCTATTTTTGCATTATCTGATGGAACTCATGCATCTAACATATTCTCATGTATATATGATTAATTCTATAATAGCTATTAATGGTATATTAATGGATGGTTTAACTGACTCTACTGCCCCTCCATACCATTTTATACTCTATAGCGCACTATTGATTTTAATTGTCTTTTTACTTGTTATGACTCAAACAAGGACTCTTATTAGGACCCGGAAACTACTCCAGGAAAAGGAGCAGGCTCTTGAGTTTATTGAAGTGCAGAAGTTCGAACTGGAATTAAAAGATAAAAACATTACTGATAGTCTGATATATGCGCAAAGAATACAAGAAGCACTTCTGCCTTCTGAAACCTATTTCAGAAAACACTTTGCAGACTCATTCATTTTATTCAAACCTAAAAATATTGTAAGTGGTGATTTTTACTGGATTGGTGAAAAGGGTGAAAAGGTTTTTATTGTAGCTGCTGATTGTACAGGTCATGGAGTACCCGGAGCTCTTATGTCGATGATTGGACTGAAGATCATTGAAAAGACCATTAATGAAGATAATATTGAAATTCCATCAAGGATACTGGCTGTAATGAATAAGGGATTGGAAAAAACCTTCAGCAGGGAAAAAAACATTGGAACAATCATCAGGGATGGAATGGACATTGGGCTTTGTGTCATCGACAGAAAAAGTAAAAAGTTGGAATACGCCGGAGCTTTTTTCCCTCTTTATCTTATCCGCGAGGGTAATCTGATTGAAATTGCTGCTGATAAGATTATTATAGGTATGAATCATGAAGAGCTACCTTATACCGATCATGAAATAGATCTGTTAGATGATGACATATTCTATATCTTCTCTGATGGATATGTAGATCAGTTCGGTGGTTCTGAAAATAAAAAATTCATGTACAGGCGCTTCAGGTATCTGTTGATGACTATTCACAATTTCCCTGTTAATGATCAGAAAGCAATTCTTGAGGAGAATATCAAGACCTGGATGGGTGTTCATGAACAGATTGACGATATGATGGTAATAGGATTCAGACCCTTAATAGGAGATCTTAAATGATTTTCTTTATCTTATCTATCAGTGCAGCTGGCTGGAAAGGCTTACTGATATAATCATCAATTCCGGCTGAAAGGCATTTTTCCTTATCCCCGATCATGGCATTAGCTGTAATTGCAATTATCGGAACATGTGAATTGGTTGTCGATTCCAGCGCTCTGATCTTTTCAGCAGCAACAAGTCCACTCATAACGGGCATTTGAATATCCATAAGAATCAGATCAAAACTGGTAGTTCCAAATCTGTCTAGAGCCTCTTTCCCGTTTGAAGCAGTATCTATACTATGAACCAGTGGCCTGAGAGTAAGTAAAGTGATTTTCTGGTTTATAAGATTATCTTCAACAAGGAGGATCCTGAGATCTTTGAGATCTTTATGAATTTTGTCTTTCTGTATTAACTCTTCAATCTTTTGAGAAGCAATGTTCTGCTTTGTTTCAGAAACAGGATTGGCATAAGGAAGATAGATGTTCAAAACCGTGGAATTAGCACTAAACTCCTGACTGAAAGTACCCTCTCCTGATGAGATGAATCTGGCAGCCAGACTTTTCTCAACTCCGATATCATTTATCAGAACGATTGGATTATCTGTTTGTATCCTTAATGCGATAGTGCTTTCAGTTCCTGTTTCTTTCGTTTTTTTCAGGTTTATCGCTACTTTGGTAACTCTTTCTGATGATTGAATCTCGATGGTATTGAAGAGATCCAGAAATATCTGTTTAAGAATTATTGGGTCTCCAAAGCATTCAAAGTCACTGAATTCCTTTTTGTTTAGAATAAAATCGATGTTGGCTCTATCTTTAAGATTATAAAGCTCAATAGTGTTTTGAATAGTTGAAAGCAAATTAAATCTTATAGCTTTTCTGTGCTCGTAACTCAGGTTTCCGGCAGACTGCATTGTTAATTCATTAACAGTAGTCACCATATTATTTGTCGATGCGATGAATGTCTCAAGAAGCTCCTTCTGCTTCTTCTGAAGACCTGATTCCATCAGCATATCAGAGATAATAACCAGGTTGTTCAAAGGCTCCCTTATCCTATGAGAGAAATCGATTATGACATCATCTTTCCTTTCGTTCAGAGAAGAAAACTCATTTAGTGATTCTTTAAAACTCTTATTTAACTCTGCTGCTTTTCTGACAATTAATACACCAAGACCTGCACCTGCAATTATCATGCATCCTGCCGGAAGCTTAAGATTAAAAATGATTAACAGTACAGCTGATATAAGAATAAGAATCATAATGATTGAGTAAGAATCAATCATCTTCCTTTTCTTTTCGAAGATTTCCTCAGTAGATTTATTTAAACCATTGCTCTTGGAACCTTTTTCAGTTTCACTGACCATAAACCATCATTTTGAGGTTATGTAAATTTACATAAAACTAAGTAATAAATATACATTAACGGAAATTAACAACCTTTGAAGGAAATCGTTAAATTTGTACTTCCGGTACGAAATTTGAACTGAAAAGAAAAAACTTCGAATGCAATGTTGAAAATATTAAGGGTAATTTTTTTAATCAGTTTATTTTCACAAGGTATACCCGTTAACCGATTGTTCGGACAAGAGAAAGAAGGAATGGTAAAATACACTCCTGATTTCAGGTTCAATGATGGAATTTACATCAATTTTGACCAGGTTAAACTGAATAGCCCTATACCAAAAGCCAAGCTACTAACTTCAATCGATTACAACGACAGAGAATTTTTTAAGAAAATCCTTGAAGGAGATAAGGTCTATTTCTATGATAATATGGGTGTCAGACAGGAAATTGCGAAAAACAGCCTTTGGGGCTACTCCCGAAACGGAGTTTTGTATGTTCAGGTTCAGGATAACTTCAACAGGATCACCTTCGTAGGTAGCATCTGTCACTTTGTAGCGGATGTAACAACTTATGATACCCGATCCTATAACTCGCCTTACGGATATTACGATCCCTATTATTCACCTTACAGCTATAGTAATTATTATAATCCTTATAACCCATATTCTTACAGGTCAAATATGACCCGTAGCGAATTAAAACAGTATCTGATTGATTTCGAGAGTGGGAAAGTATTGGAATTTGATGTTGAAAATACTGAACTTCTTCTCATGAAGGATAATCAATTATATGATGAGTATGTTCAACTGTCAAGGAAAAAGAAGAAAGACCTCATGTTTGTATATGTTCGGAAATACAACGAAAAAAATCCCTTGTTTATACCTGTCCCGGCCCAATAATTGCAGCAACATGAGAACATTATTTTTAACCTTTAGTCTGCTTTTTGTCACTCTACTGTTGACTGGACAAGCCCCTTTCCCGAGTAATGATGAAATAAATCAATTTAACGCATCAAAGACCTGTGTTGTACTGGAAGATGATCCGTTTTCATCCTATAACTCATATATAAAAGATGCAGTTAACGCATGCTGGAAAATCACTCCTTTTGAATTTATTACAGTAAAGGATTTTAACGTCAGGAGATTGAATCCTGCATACTCGTTCCTTGTTCTTACCCAGACAAATTTTGATAAGGACAAATCCCATGGCCTGTATAACTTTCTAAATCTTCTTCAGGGGAAAAATGTCAATAAACTTGCTGAGATGCCTGAAATTTGTGCTGTCCCTCTTTCTTTTGCCGGCGTAAATGATCTTGTATATAGTTGGAAGCTTGGTGGTATTGTATCTTTTATGCAGAAGCATGCGCAAAAGATTTTAGAAGACCCTTCACTTACCCTGAGAAAATATCTTAAGTATTATAATAAAAATATACCTGGTATTAAGAATAAAACTATACTTGTGGAACAGGAGGATCTTTCTCCTGAAATATCAACAATCGACAGGATCAAAGCAATTTATACCAGTAAAATTGAGATAGTTACAGATGAAGAGATTATTAAGGCAATTGAGAATAAAACTTCTGAAACTGTGATCCTCCATATGGTGGGTCCTATGGGAGACAGATATTCAGGTTATTGCTTTATAATGCTTATCGGCGCCGATGATTCAGAATTGTACTATTATAACCTGCATATGATTGACAAGGCAAATCCGAATGGTTTATTACCCGACGATTTGAAACGGCTTGAAAGATAACATGCAGCAATGACCAGGCGATGCCGTCTTTTAATAAATACTTAAATATCATGGAAGAGAACGAAGTATTATCAGAAACAGAAAGAAATTGGGCGATGCTATGTCACCTTTCAGCTTTTGCTGGGTTCTTTTTCCCGTTCGGCGGTATAATCGGGCCTCTTATTTGCTGGCTGACACGAAGAGATGAATCTTCATGGGTAAACATAAACGGGAAGGCATCTCTTAACTTCCAGTTATCTATGCTTCTTTACATGGTTCTGACTATCCCTTTATGCTTCATCCTAATTGGGATTCCAATAATTATGGTACTGGGAACTCTTAAAGTAGTCTGTGTAATTATTGCCAGTGTTAAAGCACCAAAGGGTGAACTCTTCAGATACCCACTGGTAATACCGTTTATACAATGATAATTTTTTGATACACTAATAATCTCATATCATGCCAACTAACAGAGAAAAGGATTCATCTAAAGTAAAAGCTGTTGGAAAGAAAGATTTATATCATGACATAGAACAGGAAAAGAAGAAAAAACTTGATGAAGGGGAATACGAAGAGTTGCTCAGGATTCTCGAGATTGAACTGGTAAAACTGCAGGAATGGGTAAAGGCGAATAAGTTAAAAGTAGTTGTTGTTTTTGAAGGAAGGGATGCAGCTGGGAAAGGCGGAGTAATTAAAACCATTGGCGGCTGCCTGAATCCCAGAATATGCAGGATTGTTGCTCTTGGCATACCCACTGAAAAGGAAAAATCTCAATGGTATTTCCAAAGATTTGTTTCCGAGTTGCCGGCGGGAGGTGAGATTGTCCTTTTTGACAGGAGCTGGTATAACAGGGCAGGCGTAGAGCAGGTGATGGGTTACTGTACCAATGATGAATATGAGGAGTTTCTCAGATCATGTCCGGAATTCGAAAAAATGCTTATCAGGTCTGGCACAATCCTTATAAAATATTGGTTCTCTGTTAGTGACCATGAACAGGAAAAACGATTTCAGGATAGAATTAAAGACCCTACAAAACGATGGAAGATCAGCCCGATGGATATTGATTCACGTGATAAATGGGTAGAGTATTCCATGGCTAAAGATAAAATGTTCTCATATACCGATACAAAACAATCACCATGGTATGTTGTCCGTGCAGATGATAAAAAGAGAGCAAGACTGAACTGTATCAGCCATCTCCTTACCCTCATTCCTTATGAGGATCTTACCAATAAACCATTGAAACTGCCACCCTTGAAACATGATGTGGCTTATGTAAGACCTCCAGTAACTGAGCAGACATTTGTTCCTGAAAAATACTAAAGGATTATTTGCCCCCCCGACTCCCCTAAAGGGGGGCTTAAACTCTACATTAAAGTGTAATTCAACTGAATGATACTGAATAAAACCCCCTTTAGGGGGCAGTGGGCTTTTTCTTCCTTTGCGGTTAATGATTTTCGTTATTTCAAATTCTCGGTATACTTTTATACTTTTGTTCCCGCTCTAAGGGATTTCGTCACTACGTTCCTCAACTTTTTACTTTTTTCTTTNNGCATCTATACCGAAAGGAACCCGAGATTTCTCAACAGAGGAGATGCTGAGACGTGAATATATTTTTGAATCAATAAAACAGATATTCAGGTTATATGGTTATCAACCTATAGAGACTCCGGCAATTGAGAATCTTTCTACTCTGTTGGGTAAGTATGGGGAGGAAGGAGATAAACTTCTTTTNNTGCGAAAAGGGGTTAAGATACGATCTTACTGTTCCATTCGCACGTTATGTTGTGCAACATCGTGATGAAATTGTCTTTCCTTTCAAGAGATATCAGATACAGCCTGTCTGGAGAGCCGACAGACCACAAAAAGGCAGATATCGTGAGTTTTTTCAATGCGATGCCGATGTAATCGGAAGCGATTCATTATTAAATGAGTATGAGCTGATCAGAATCATTGATGATATTTTTAAAAAATTCAGAATTTCAACAGTCATCAAAATTAATAACCGAAAAGTCCTTGCAGGAATTGCAGAATTTATTGGGGAAGTAAATAGGATAACTGATATAACAACAGCTATTGATAAAATAGAAAAGATTGGTATTGATGCAGTTAATTCAAAACTAAAAGAGAAAGGTGTTTCTGCATCAGCTATTAAGAAACTGCAACCTATACTAAAACTCAAAGGGTCTAATAGGATAAAACTTAATACCCTGGAGAGAAGACTAATGCATTCTGTAATTGGGAAACAAGGAATAGATGAATTAAGAATACTTTTTGAATATCTGAAAAATTCGAAATTAACTTCCAAAGTTGAGTTAGATCTTACTTTAGCACGTGGGCTAAACTATTATACTGGTGCCATAATCGAAGTAAAGTCAAAAGATGTCAGCATTGGAAGCATTTGTGGCGGAGGACGTTATGATAATCTGACGGGGGTTTTTGGGATGGAAGGGATATCGGGTGTGGGAATTTCTTTCGGAGCCGACAGGATATATGATGTTCTGAATCAGTTAAACCTTTTTAATGACATAAGTGTATCTTCAACTGAGGCTCTGGTTGTTAATTTTGGAGAGAAAGAAACATCATATGCAGTTAAAATTCTTAATTTATTACGTAGCCTTAATGTACGCAGTGAACTGTACCCCGATGCTATGAAACTCAAAAAACAGATCTCTTATGCCGATTCAAAAAAGATACCATATATTATAATTGCCGGGGAAGATGAGATTAATAAGAATAGTGTAACAATTAAAATAATGTCTTCGGGGGAACAGAAAAGTTTACTGCTGAAAGATCTCGGTTCCTTTATAATTAGTGAGATTAAGTCTTCAAAATATTCCTGATGCATTTATATAAATATTATAAGATAATTAATAATACCATCAATTCCCGGATCGCTTGAAAATCAAGATTTGTAATCAAGATTCCGGAAAGTGTAAATAGATTTTAAAAAAATGACTAATGAATTTTAAGATATCACCTGAAGAGCTTAATCTTGAAACTATCGACGAAATTCTTGAGAAGAATGCCAAATTATCTCTCTCGGAGGAATCTGTAAAACTTATTACTCTTTGCAGGAACTACCTCGATCGTAAACTTGAGAATAATACATCACCCATTTATGGGATCACAACCGGTTTTGGATCGCTTCATAATAAAACAATCAGCAAAGATCAACTCAACAAGCTCCAGGAAAATCTGGTTAAGTCACATGCCTGTGGTACAGGACCGGTTGTAAGAGAGGATATTGTCAGACTAATGTTACTTCTGAAAATCCATGCTTTAAGTCTTGGAAAATCAGGTGTTCAGGTTGCTACAATTCAGCGTTTGATAGATTTTTTCAATGAAGGTGTAAGCCCTGTAGTTTATGAGCAGGGATCTCTGGGCGCATCAGGTGATCTTGCACCCCTGGCACACCTTGTTCTTCCCTTGCTGGGTATGGGTGAGGTGATATACAAAGGTAAGATATCAGAAGCCGGCATGATTCTTAAAAAATATGGATGGGCTCCTGTGGAACTGCAATCGAAGGAGGGCCTTGCTCTTCTGAATGGGACACAATTCATGAGTTCTTATGGTGTCTATATTATCACCATGGCTGACAGGCTATCTGCATTTGCGGATATCACTTCCGCCATTTCGCTGGAAGCATATGATGGCCGGCCCGATCCGTTTTTTGAGTGTGTGCATAAAATCAGGCCGCATAAAGGACAAATAGCTACTGCAGAAGCTTTCAGAAAAATGTTAAAGGGGAGCCAGCTCATTTCACGCAAAAAGGCACATATTCAGGATCCTTACTCATTCCGGTGTATTCCCCAGGTACATGGAGCAAGCAAAGATGCGATAACCTATGCAAAATCAGTAATACTAACAGAGATCAACTCGGTAACTGATAATCCTACAATATTTCCAGAGGAAGATCTGATTGTTTCAGGAGGAAATTTCCATGGTCAGCCACTTGCTCTCATCTTCGACTACCTTGCTATTGCTCTTGCAGAGCTGGGAAGTATTTCAGAAAGAAGGGTCTACAGATTGATAGCCGGTCAGAGAGAACTCCCTGAATTCCTTGTGGCAAACCCGGGATTGAACAGCGGTTTTATGATACCTCAGTATACTGCCGCTTCGATTGTTAGTCAGAATAAGCAACTTTGCACACCATCCTCCGTCGATTCTATACCTTCATCAAATGAGCAGGAAGATCATGTAAGCATGGGAGCAAACGGGGCTACAAAGTTATTGCGTGTAGCAGAAAACCTTGAAAAAATATTAGCAATTGAACTATTTACCGCTATCCAGGCCATGGAATTCAGAAGGCCTCTCAGATCATCGGAACTATTGGAAGATGTGGTAAAATCATTTCGCGAAATTGTACCTTTTATTAATGATGATAAGGTTATGTATACTGAAATTGAGAAATCAATTAAATTCATTAGAACCCTTAACTGGCAGCAAATGTTGGATAAACAGCATTAACTACCACCCATTAGCGAGTCTCCTTTTGATATTACACCCTTAAATCCCCCAGAGGGGACTTTTAATACGTTAATATGTTAGATTGCAACGGTCATAATTAAGCCTTAGTTAGAGGGGTAAAACAAAGGCTTAAAAATTACGTCCGGGCCGGAGCTTTTGTTGTTGCTTAACACTCTGCAACTCATTAAGAAGCTGAACTTTATACTGATTTTCTGCCTGGTAATACAATATTACTTTTACAGGAGGCAGTACCTCCTTGAGTTTCTTATGAAACACAACTGCAAGATTTGATTCCTGGACGAGGCAATCAACATATTTATCACCCATTTCTTCCAGCTGATTATCGCTTAGCGAACTTTCGTTTTGATTAAAGTTCCTGTTGAGTTTCAGTTTTTCCATTTGTATCTGATTCCTCTGATTCTGATAATCATTATATACAGGCCAGAATTTTTCTGCCTCTTGTGTAGTTAAATTCAGTTTCCTGGTAAAGAATCCGATTTTATAATTGTTAAGTTTTTCCAGATTTGAATTCTGTCCTGTGGACCTTATACCCGGGAATATTAACATTATCATTAAAAAAATAACTATTCTTTTCATAGCTTCGAACTTATAGTTGTTCATAAATATCATTTAATTCAACATTATTAAGTAAAAGATAATCAATTATATCTTTTTTGCTGACATCTGGTACTTCATCCGAAAGAACAAGAGATGATACATCTTCTTCAAGTGATGAAATGTCAATATCATTTATGTATAAATCAGGGTTTATCTCTTGCAGTACTTCTGAAACCTGTGAATTTCTTTTGTCAGGAGTTAACAGCTTTATTGCGGTATAACTGATAAGAATTAAGCCTGCAACAGAAGCTGCTATAAGAAGATTGGTTCTGAATCGGTTATACACGCTGACCTTTCGGACTTTCTGGTCAATACCCGATGTGACAGAAATTATTTTTCTGTTTACCTCTTCAAAGTAGTTGTCGGGTACTTTAAAAGGATTTTTTCCCGGTATGTCATTTAACTTTTTCATTATTTCATTAGATAGTTAAGAATCAGGAAAGTTTAATCATTGACTATTATTTTTTCAATTTTCTTTACTGCATGGTGATAAGATGCTTTCAGTGCACCTTCTGATGTCTTCAATACTTTGCTCATCTCCTCATAAGTCATTTCGTCAAAATATTTCAGATTAAAAACAATACGCTGTTTTTCAGGAAGTTTCAATATTGCATTTTGGAGCTTCAATTGTGCTTCATCACCATCAAACCAGGTACTGCCTTCCCGGGAATTGGCGAAATAGCTTCCTAAATCATCGATTGAAACAGCAGCATTCCTTTTTCTTTTATTAATTAATGCAAGCGCTTCATTTGTTGCAATTGTATATAGCCATGTATAAAGTGAACTTTCATTTCTGAAATTCCCGATGCTTTTCCAAACATTGATAAAAGTGTTCTGAAGCGCATCATCAGCATCTTCATGAAGGATTACCAGCCTGCGGATATGCCAATAGAGTTTCTGGCTGTACGTCTCAACTAAAAGCCGGAAACCTTTATTCAGATCTGTTTTAAGTAATTCTGAAATGTTATCGTCTGGCCTAATGATATTCAATTTCAATACTGATTTTCTTCTTAGATGGAAAGAACGTTAAAAGGTTTAAAGATAGGAACAAATAAGTACTTAAAGTGAGCTGGTGTTTGGAGTAATTGAAGCTGAAAAGGTTAAAAAGGTTGAAAAGTTGAAGATATTATATTATCTCTAAGGAATCCAGGCACTCCGGCACTTTAAACTCTAGTCCCTGACCAGGTATGTAAAAGCTGTAAAGATTGAATTATCCCCGGAATTATGATAAATTTGCTGCAAATCAATTAATCTGGACTACTGATGGCTCTTCAATGTGGAATTATAGGGATAACTAATGTTGGAAAAACAACGATTTTCAATTGCATATCCAATACCAAAGGAGAAACAAATGCCTTTGCATTCAGCGCAACTAAGTCAAATATGGGAGTCGTTCAGGTTCCCGACCCCAGGCTTTATGAGCTTGAAAAACATCAGGTTACTGACAGGATCGTTCACACTACAGTAGAAATCGTCGATATACCGGGGTTAGCCAAAGGTTCAAATAAAGGAGAAGGAGTGGGTAATAAATTCCTTGGCGATATAAGAAACACCGATGCATTAATTCATGTTCTTCGATGCTTTGATAATGAAGCCCTTCCACATATAGACGGCTCTATTGACCCGGTACGTGACCTTGAAACTATTGACCTTGAGTTGCAGGTAAAGGATCTGGAGTCGGTTGAAAAAAAAATTGAACGTCTGGGACGAGCAGCAAAAGCTGGGGACAAAAATGCAAAACACGGAATGGAGATCCTTCATCTTTACCGTGAGCATTTTGAAGAATTTAAAAATGCAAGAACCCTTGAAGTGAAGGAAGAAGACAAAAAACATGTTGATGATCTCTTTCTTCTTACTATGAAACCTGTAATGTACGTATGTAATGTTGATGAAAAGTCTGCCATTTCAGGTAATAAGTATGTAGAAAAAGTCAGGGAGTTTTTTAAAGGCCGGGATGCTGAGATTCTGGTAATAGCTGGTGCAACTGAAGCAGAAATTGCAGAACTCGAAAACAATGAAGACCGTCTGGCATTTCTTAAAGATGCAGGGCTGGCTGAACCCGGTGTGGATAAGCTGGTCAGAGCAGCATACAAGATGTTGAATCTTCAGACCTTTTTTACAGTTGGACCTATGGAGATCAGGGCATGGACGATTAAAGCCGGTATGACGGCTCCTAAAGCAGCTGGCGTCATTCATAGCGACCTTGAAAGAGGATTTATCAGAGCTGAAGTTATGAGATATCACGACTTTATTTCACTCGGATCAGAGCATGCCTGCAAAGAAGCAGGGAAATTTTATATAGAAGGCAAGAATTATATAGTAGAAGACGGTGATATCTTGCATATAAGGTTTAATGTATAAAGTCCTTATGACAAGGCGGTTCCTTATAATTATTTTTATATCTGTTTTATCAGCACTTAGGTGCATTTCACAGATAATAAGCCCTGATGACAGACTCCGTCAGATCATCAGTGAGTATGGACAAGCAGAGGTTACACTTCCCTATACCGATAAAAATTCTGTTGAATTACTTACAACTAATGTTTCAATCTTATCGGTGAAAGATAAAGTTGTACATGTTAGTTTGTCACGGCTGACTGTTGAATGGTTTATCCTGCAAAAGTATGATTATAAGATTGTAGAAAGGGTTGCCGCCAGGGTTATTATCTCAGCAGATAATGTAAACCAGGCTATGGATTGGGATACATATCCAACATACACTCAGTATGATTCCATAATGCAAAGTTTTTCAAAACTTTACCCTTCCTTGTGCCGTCTCGATACGATTGGAACAAGTGTGGACGGCAAATTGGTTCTTGCGCTCAAAATCTCTGACAATGAAGAGGTTAAACCTTCGGTTTTTTATTCATCAACGATGCACGGTGACGAAACAGGCGGCTTTGTCCTGATGCTTCATTTAGCCGATTATCTGCTTAAAAATTACGCTGTTGATAACAGGGTGAAAAACCTCGTTGATAATCTTGAGATCTGGATAAACCCTCTAGCAAACCCCGATGGGACATACGGAACAGGAAATACAATTAGTTCCCCCACTCGTTATAATGCAAATGGTTACGATCTTAACCGGAATTTTCCCGATCCCATTACTCCAAATACTGTGAAACAGAAGGAAACTCTTGATATGATTAAATTCATGAGGAAGCACAAATTCGCTATCTCCGCAAATTTCCATTCAGGATCAGAGGTTGTTAATTATCCGTGGGACAGGTGGCTCTCAATTTTACATGCAGATGATTCCTGGTTCAATTTCATCAGCCGTTCTTTTGCAGATACGGCACATGTCTATGCAGGACCGGCGTATATGAATTTTCTCGATAACGGGGTCACACGTGGTGCTGTCTGGTATATAGTTTATGGAGGGAGACAGGATTTTATAACATGGGAGCTGCATGGTAGGGAAGTGACTATTGAGATTGATGATCAGTATATTACTCCGGCAGCCCAATTAACTCTTCTGTGGCAGAATAACTGGCACTCGTTACTTGGTTACCTCGAAAATGCTTTATATGGCATTCATGGAATCGTCCGCGATATTAATTCTCATGCCCCGGTACCGGCAAAAGTTTTTATTTCGGGTCATGACAAAGACAGTTCTCAGGTTTATTCCGATACTCTTACCGGGAGTTTTGTAAGATTCCTGTCTCCCGGTTCATGGAACCTGACTTTTTCTTCTGCCGGCTACCATGATACAACTATTAACACAATTGTGGTTTCCGGACAAAAGACTGATTTAATTGTTGAAATGTCGTTGATTTCGAATGGTATTGAGCCAACAAATTCGACAAATCACTTACTCCTCTATCCCAACCCGGCGACAGACAATATTAATGCAATGCTACCCGATAAAATTGCTGGTCGAATGAATCTCAGGATTATAAATCAGGCAGGTATGCTGGTGTCAGATTACAATACTGAAGTTATTCAGGGGATTCCGCTATTAATTGATGTAAAATCATTATCTTCAGGAACATACACCGTTGTTTTTACAGACACACTTTCAGGAACCACTTTCAATGGAAGGTTCGTGGTTATTAAATAATCCTCATCATTTGCTTCTGTTATTAATTCAAGTACTTTTGCACCTTACTTGGATATAATGAGGACCCGTTCTATTCAAGCTTTGGTCCATCTGTTTATAAAACATTAAGAATCAGTAGAAAATTATGAAAAGATATACAACAATAATTTTTTTGATTTTGGTTTTTATAAAATTATCTGGTCAGGGAGCGTATCTTCCTCCTGATAAACCCAGACTTGTTATAGGAATAGTGGTAGAGGAGCTGAATTTCGATCAGCTTGAAAAGTTCCATGACAGGTTAGGTGAAAATGGTATAAAAAGACTTATTAATGAGGGAACATACTTTAAAAATGCATCATATGAATATTTGCTCACTCAATCCGCACCTGGCCATGCAACAATTGCAACAGGAGCTGAGCCCTCGTCTCATGGAATAACTTCAAATGACTGGTATGTTCCGCTTAAGAATGAACTTATAAATTGTACTAAAGATGTCAGTGTCAATTCAGTAGGAGGAAGTTTTGAGTCAGGGTTACACTCGCCGGCAAACCTGCTGGTTTCAACATTTTCTGATGAACTTGAAATGTCAACAAACAAGAAGGCTAAAGTATTTGGAGTCGGTTTAAAAGAGAGTTCAGCAATTTTTTCCGCGGGCCATGCAGCAAATGCAGCTTATTGGTTTGATAATAACACAGGAACCTGGATGTCAAGTTCATATTATATTGATGCTCTTCCTGTTTGGGTAAATGATTTTAATGCCATGAAGTTTTCAGATACATACCTGAACTCTACCTGGAACCTCTTAAAACCTGCAAAGGATTATGTTGATTGCCTGCCTGATTCTAACAGTTTCGAAGCCGGGTTCAATAGTATAAATTATTTTCCGTATGATCTTAAAAAAATAAGATCTAAGAACACATC
Organism: Bacteroidales bacterium; assembly: GCA_003141415.1. Taxonomy (GTDB): domain Bacteria; phylum Bacteroidota; class Bacteroidia; order Bacteroidales; family VadinHA17; genus LD21. Next base: position 30,477 of record PLLX01000155.1, on the reverse strand, counting down.
TGGTTCTAAAAATGATTATTCATTATTGAGAGAGACACCCTTCGGTAATTCTCTTACCACAAACTTTGCTATCAGGCTTATACAAAATGAACATTTGGGTAAAGATAATGTAACAGATTATCTTTCAATCTGCTATTCTGCAACCGACTATATAGGTCGCAGGTTCGGACCTTCATCAGTGGAGATGGGGGATGCTATATTGCGACTTGATGATGATATTAAGAATCTTCTTACATTTTTGAATGATAGTATCGGCAAGAAGAATGTTCTGATCTACTTTACTGCAGCTCATGGAATATCGGAGATTCCGGCAGTTCTGCAAAAGAACCGGATCCCTTCAGGATATTTTCAGCAGAATCAGGCTTTACAGTTGCTGAGAACCTATCTTAATGCAGTTTATGGAGAGGGAGACTGGGTAAAAGGTTATTCTGAAAGACAGGTCTTTCTGAACAGGACTCTGATTGAAGATGCAAGACTTTCACTCGATGATGTACAAAAGAAAGTTGCCCGTTTTCTTGTTCAGTTTACAGGTGTAGAGGCTGCTTATCCCTATTCTGCCTTTGAGGCAAACGACTTCGGAAATGGTAATCTTAAAAGGATCATAAATAATTTCAGCCCACAGAGATCAGGAGATGTTATTGTTATCTTAAACCCGGGTTGGGTTGAGAAAGAATCTGACTATGTGACGAATTATAATTCACCCTATGAGTATGATTCACATGTACCATTGATCTGGTATGGATGGATAGTGAACAGGGCAACAGTAACCCGACAGGTTAATATGACTGATATAGCTGCCACATTATCGACACTTTGTAAAGTCCCGTATCCAAATGCCTGTACCGGGGAGCCGATGTTTGAGTTGTTCAGATAAATTTATTCCTTATCCTGCAAGCCTCAATAAGTAACTCAGGATTTTTTTCACAGGCATTACCTAAAATAATCAGATCAGCGCCAGCATTAAAAATAGCTTCAACCGCTTCCTTGTTTTTTATCCCGCCACCAACAGCTAATGGAATTGAAACATTTTGTCTGACTGCTTTTACAAGATTCACCGGTACAGGTTTTGTTGCACCACTACCTGCCTCAAGATAGATCATCTGCAGACCCAGCATTTCCCCGGCTATCGCAGTCGCTATAGCAATTTCGGGTTTATCGCATGGAATTGCTTCAGTCTGACTGATATATTCAACAGATGTTTTTTCCCCGCAACTTATAAGTATGTATCCGACCGAAACAAGTTTCTCCCTGATATCTTTCAGGTGAGGCGCTGCAATTACGTGATTACCAATGAGTAATTCCGGATTGCGACCTGAAATAAGTGATAGAAGCAAGATCATATCTGCGTTAAGAGTAAGCTGAAGAAGGTTGCCCGGGAAAAGAATTACAGGAATTGAACAAAGTTTTCTGATTTCGATTATCAGATTGTCAATACTGGTAAATGTAAGACTACCGCCTGCAAATATATAGTCAGTCTTGCTCTCATTTGCTATTATGAGGATGTTTTGAAGCGAATCTCCTTTCGCCTTGTCAGGGTCAAGAAGAAGAGCAATGCTCTTTTTACGAGGGAAATTATAGGTTTTCATTTCTCAATATTTTTAAGCTACGGTCTTATTGCTGCCTGATACACTCTTATTCTTCATAATTAAAATTGGAAAGTCCATTACCGAAATCAGGAAGTACCTAATACAAAATGGAAAAACATATCTGGCAGGTGATTTATTTTTTCTTTTCGGTTTGGTTTGGTTCTTCCTGAAGGGTTTCATAGTTTTTTTTAGTCCATACTATGGCATAATTATCGTACTTTGAATAGTACAGATCAAATGACTCATTTATTTTATTGGTTCGAACATGTCCCTTTATCTCTCCCGATTCACCGACTTCAAAAGGATCAATTGTGATATTGTTCCTTATGCTTATTCCCTCTTTGTCGCAGATTTTATAAAGGGCTTCTTTTGCACACCAATGAATATAAAGGTGATATCTGCGCTCTTCCAGTTCTTTTGTAACTTTTTCCTTCCTGTTAATGAATTTAAATGCGAAGGCTGCTATGTTTGTACTCATATACTCCAGGTCTATTCCAACCTTCTCATTTGTGCTTAGAAGGATGGCTGTAAGTTTATGAGAGTGGGAAATACTGATAAACCTCGATCCATCATTAAGGAATGGTTTATTATTCTTATTATAAACGATCTTTGCATCCCTTCCGATCAGCTCAGAAAGTAATGCCCTGACACTCAGGAATTCAAGCTTCCGTGAATTACTGCTGAATCCTTTATATTTCTTTTTTTCATCACTATCAAGTAAAACAAGGTCCAGAAGAGCGTTCAGATCTTCTTCTATTTTCCACACCCCCAGGATGGAGAACTCGTTAAGATAATGTTTTGTAATACAACCCATTGGTAGTTATAAGGTGTTATTTTCTCCACTTCAGAGTTTCTATCAGATGTATGATATCCTCTCTGAAAAAATCAATCACAGGTGCCAATGAATCTGCATTTGGCTCAGTAGCAAAATAAAGAGATCCTCTAAGGTAATGACTAAGGCTGTCTGTAACATAAAATTCGACTGCTGATGCGGTATTCCCTTTTAAGTCATATAAAATACCATAAACTTTATTTTCACGATTGCTTAATACCAGTTCTTTAATTGCATCAGCCTTTGCTACATGATATTTTACATTAAGATCATAGCTTTGCTCAAGAAGGCTGTCTAAATCATTTTTAACATCTTTATAAGTAAGATATATTTTAGCTTTATAAGGTGGGAATTCGATATTGAACCATCCCGGGTCAGATCCGTGCTCTCCCTGAAAAGTAAGATGCCCATATGCAGGATATTCAAATATTAAAGGAATATTCAGGTTCTTTCTGGTCTGTTCATTGAATTGAACATATTGATGTTCAGGGAGATCTATCCTGAAATGACCCCTTGGTTTTGGTACAGGAACATGCCTGCAACCATAAGAAGCACTTAAGAAAATAAATAGAATTAAGATTTTAGTCCTTCCCGGTATCCCCATCTTTCTTATTTATTTCGACACGGATCTCCTTTATCCTTCTTCTGTCGGCAGATTCGATCCTGAAAATGAAATCGCCATATTTGATTATCTGATCTTTCTGTGGAATTTCTCCTGTCAGCTCAAGGATGAGCCCTGCAAGTGTTTCAGACTCTCCTCTGACCTCTTCGAAAAGATCCTCTTCGATGTCGAACACCTTACAGAAATCATTAAGTAAGATTTTGGCTTCAAATATATAAGTTTTTTCATCCAGTTTCCGGAACATTACCTGATCTTCGTCGCTTTCATCGGTTATTTCTCCGACAATTTCTTCCAGGATATCTTCAAGTGTTATTATTCCCGAAGTGCCTCCATATTCATCAATAACTACGGCCATATGTATCTTCTTTGTTTGAAACTCCTTAAGAAGATCATTTATTTTTTTTGTTTCAGGTATGAAATAGGGTGGCCTCAGTAGAGTCTGCCATTTAAAATTACCTGGATTATTTGTATATGGAAGAACATCTTTCGCATACAGAATTCCTTTAACAGTATCAAACGAACCTGAATAGACGGGAATTCTCGAAAATCCCGAACTGATTATTATGGGAACTATTTTGTCAAATCCCGATTTGATGTCAATTGCTGTTACGTCAATACGTGAGCACATTATAGCGCTGACATTGATATTCCCGAAATTGACGATTCCTTTAAGTATTTTTTCATCTTCAGTAAAGTCATCAGATGTCAGTTCAAGAGCATCAGACAGGTCGATCATACTGATGTTCGATCGTCGGGTGCCTGTTCTCTTTTTTACAAATGATGAAGAGAAAATAAGCAAAGTTGTAACAGGTTTGAAGAGCCTTTCCAGCACAGTTAATGGGTACGCCATTAACAGGGCGATCGTGATATGATTTCTTGAAGCGTAAACTTTTGGCATCACTTCACCAAAAAAAAGCAGCAGAAAAGTTATTACTACAACATTTATAATGAATCCCAAAACAGGTTCCGAACTGAAATCAAACATTCTCAGGCTTAGAAATGCAGCCAGAAGCACTATTGCTATGTTGATCGTATTATTTGCAACCAGTACAGTGCTCAGCAGTTTTTCAGGGTTGTTGTACAGTTTCAGAACTGCTTTTGATTTTTTATCCTTATTTGATTTAAGATTTTCAATTTCCTCAGGTCTGAAAGAAAAAAAAGCGACTTCAGAGGCCGACATCAAAGCTGATCCAATCAGAAGGATTATGATCACTAAAATGCCAACAACTATTTTAAAATCAGGAGTATTAACGCCAATACCTGAAAGTAGTATTAAGTATGAAAGTGGATAATCAGGTTCCAACTAAGTTTCTATTAATAAAACTATCTAAAAAGGCAGATCATCTTCATTCTGAGCGTTGCCTGACTTGCTCTCAATACCAAAATCCTCATCGGTTGTATTGGCTTTGTCAGACCAATTCTTATTATTATTTTCATTTGTTGGTTGATATGAAGCAGGAGGGTCATTTACCACCGTGCCGGAAATTCCTTTTTCGTGTGCTTCATTTTTTTGACTATCGGTATGAGCTGGTGAAGAGCCTGATGCTTGTTTCTTCTCAAGCAAGAGGAGCGTATCTGCAAGAATTTCAGTTATATACTTGTTAACACCATCTTTATCTACATATGACCGGGTTTTGATTTTCCCGACAATATATACCTGGGAACCTTTTTTGATGGTTTTTTCGGCTACCTCAGCAAGGGCTCGCCATAAAACAATATTATGCCATTCGGTTGAAGTTATTGTTTCGCCTTGTTGATTTGTATAGGTTTCACTAGTAGCGAGTGGAAAGGTTGCCTTGGCAACACCCTTATCGAAATACCTGACTACCGGATCTTTTCCGACATTACCGACAAGTATAACTTTATTGATTGACATATAGTTATATATTTATTATTAATTCAATTTCCGGATTGTAAAGTTAATAAAAAAACCGTTTTCAGCAACCATAGTCCTTATTAATTGATTAAAATCCAGCCGGTCAATATTTTACGAATTTTGCAATAATTTGTTTTTTGTTGGTAAGTTATGTCAATTTAATGTCGTCTTTTATCTATTTCATTGTATTTAAGGCATTAATAAAACCTCAAAAAAAAATTTATTATGTAAGTGTTTCTATTTAAACAAATAATATTTTTATATTTGCACAATTGAAAAAACGAATACTCAAAATAATTTGTTGAATTTTAAACTTCACGAAAAATGACTAAAGCAGACATTGTTAACGAAATTGCCAAGAACACTGGTATTGAAAAGGTAACGGTTCAAAAAACTGTTGAAGCCTTAATGGAAACTGTAAAAGATTCTATGGTAAAAGGTAGTAACGTTTATCTTAGGGGTTTTGGAAGCTTCATCGTCAAGAAAAGAGCCAAGAAAACTGCAAGGAATATTTCCAAGAATACTACAATAATTATTCCTGCTCATAATATTCCAGCTTTCAAGCCGGCAAAATCTTTTATAACTAAGGTAAAATCACACGCTAAGAAATAATTCTCTATGCCAAGCGGGAAAAAAAGAAAAAGACATAAGATGGCCACTCACAAACGTAAAAAACGTTTGCGGAAGAATAGACATAAAAAGAAGTAGCAGATCAGTAAGTGGTCGGTCATCAATATATTAAACCTAAAGATCTGATGGTCTTTAGGTTTATTATATTAGTATATCGGATGTGGCGGATAATATATTAACTCAGATTAATATAGTGAAGTGGTAAATAAGGATTTAATCATTGATGTTGGTGATTCCGAAGTTTCTTTAGCGTTGTTGGAAGACAAGCAGTTAATTGAATTAAACAAGGAAAAACGTAATGTTAAATTTTCAGTCGGGGATATTTACCTTGGTAAGGTAAAAAAGATCATGCCCGGGCTAAATGCTGCATTTATAAATGTAGGTTACGAAAGGGATGCTTTCCTCCATTATCTTGATCTGGGTGCACAATTCAGGACACAGCACAAATACTATCAGACAGCTCTTCAGAAACAAGGTAAAGTTCCTCCTGTACATAAGTTCAAACCCGAACCTGACATTGACAAAGATGGCAAAATAACAGACGTTTTAGTCAGTGGTCAGACTGTGATTGTTCAAATAACCAAGGAACCTATTTCAACAAAAGGCCCGCGTCTCGCATCTGAAATTTCACTTGCAGGAAGAAACCTTGTCTTAATGCCATATTCTGATAAGGTATCTATCTCTTCAAAAATTGAGAGCATCGAAGAAAAAAACCGTCTTAAAGCTTTGGTTCAGAGTATTAAGCCGCGGAATTATGGAGTTATAGTGCGGACAGTAGCCGAGGGTAAAAAAGTTGCTGTACTGGATGCTGAGCTAAGGGAACTTGTGCAGAAATGGGAATCTGCTTTCATTTCTGTAAAGAAGGAGGTAAAATCACCAAAATTGTTCATTGGTGAAATGAACAGAACTTCAACAATCCTCAGGGATATGCTTAATGTTACATTTAATAGTATTCATATCAATGAACCTTCTTTAGCCGAGGATATCAGGACCTACATAAGAGAAATTGCACCTGAGAAAGAAAAAATAGTCAAATACTACAAAGGTACTCTTCCAATATTTGACTATTTTGGAATTAATAAACAGATAAAAGGACTCTTCGGAAAGACAGTCTCTTTCAAACATGGGGCATATCTAATTATTGAACATACTGAGGCACTTCATGTAATTGATGTTAACAGCGGCAACAGATCGAGGTCGGGGAATGATCAGGAATCAAACGCCCTTGAGGTTAATATGGAAGCTGCAACAGAAATCGCCAGGCAATTGAGACTCAGGGATATGGGTGGAATTATTGTTGTCGATTTCATTGATATGCAATCTCAGGAGAACAAACAGCAACTTTATGATAAAGTGAAGGATGTAATGGCAAACGACAGGACAAAGCATAATATCCTACCGCTTACCAAATTTGGTCTGATGCAGATAACCAGGCAAAGAGTCAGACCGGAAATGACTATAGTTACAAATGAAAAATGCCCTTCATGCCAGGGAACTGGTGAATCAAAGCCCACAATACTATTTACTGATGAACTGGAGAGAGGTCTATCCTTTATTGTAGATAAGATTAAAACCAGGAAACTCATTCTTAATGTTCATCCGTTTGTTGCATCTTATCTTAAAAAAGGTCTGTTTCCTATCTACAGGAAATGGAACTTTAAATATAAAATCAGCCTGAAGATACAGGCAGTCACATCTTATTATATGCTGGAATATCATTTCTTCGACCATTTTAATAATGAAATAGATCTGGCTTAAGTCATCTTTCTCTCAAAGTACTACCCGGAACAAATATCCATTTCTGCAGATGATTTATTACTTTTGTATTTATAATGGCCTCCCAACCCCCCTAAAGGGGGACTAATCCTCTGTGCTTAAGCATAATTCACCTTGAAGGCACAGAATTATTCCCCATTTAGGTGGAAGGCCGCAAAGCGGCCAGGGGGCTCAACTCCTTTGTGACCATTACGGTTGAGGGATTTTAGTATTTAATTAGAAATGGTATTATAAACCGGCATTGTGATGAAAAAACTTACGCTTATTATATCCTTCATACTTTTTACTTTATTTACATCGGCTCAGATATATGATCCCGTAACATGGGATTTTAGTTTTGAAAAGAAAGGAGACAAACAGTACGAACTGATCTTTACTGCCACCATCGATAAGAATTCTCATATTTATTCGATGACCATCCCTGCCGGAGGTCCTATCCCGACATCTTTCAGATTCGACACTCTGCCCGGTTACAAACTCGCAGGCAATGCTTATGAAGTTACAAAACCAGTGGAAGTTCTTGATGATGCGTTTGGTTTTAAGATCAAAACATTCAGTAATTCTGCGGAATTCCGCCAGAAAATAACTGCAGTGGAACCCTCATTTACAGTTAAAGGTGCCGTGAATTATATGGCTTGTAATAATGCCACATGCTCTCCTCCCAAAGATGTAGAATTTGCAATAAGAATAGCCGATAAGGCTGAAAATAAGGTTATTAAAAGCAATAGTGTACCCGGTGCTAAATCTGTACCAATTAAACCCGACAGGGGATTACTGAAATTTTTTCTTATCTCTCTCCTTGCAGGTTTTGCAGGTGTTCTTACACCTTGTGTATTCCCAATGATCCCAATGACGGTAGCATTCTTCTCACAAGGTTCAGAAAATAGGAGTAAGGCTGTTTTTAAGGCTCTTATTTTTGGCATTTCAATAGTTCTGATATATGCATCCCTTGGGATAATTGTTTCGCTTACAAGTGCAGGCGCAGGATTCGCAAATACATTGAGTACTCACTGGATTCCTAATATAATATTCTTTGCATTGTTTGTTATCTTCGCAATTTCATTCTTTGGTGCATTTGAAATTCTTCTTCCAAACAGTTGGGTTACACAATCTGATTCTAAGGTTGATAAAGGAGGTATCCTTGCTGCATTTTTCATGGGGTTAACAACAGTAATTGTCTCATTCTCATGTACTGGCCCTATCATCGGAGCTCTTCTTGTCGAAGCAGCGAGTGGTGACGTTTTAAGACCAACCTTCGGGATGATAGGATTTGGATTTGCATTTGCACTTCCGTTTACAATATTTGCCTTATTCCCCTCAATAATGAGCCGTATTCCAAAATCCGGTGGTTGGCTAAACTCTATAAAAGTTGTTCTCGGGTTTATTATGTTAGCTTTCAGCATGAAATTTCTGATGACTATTGATAGTGTCTATTCATTGGGAATATTGTCAAGAACTTTATTTATTGCTATATGGATTGTTCTGTTTTCCCTTCTTGGTTTATATCTCATGGGGAAAATCAAATTTTTACACGACAGTGATCTAAAGCATATTGGCACATTCAGATTATTCCTGATTATATCTGTATTTACCCTCGTCGTATATCTGATACCGGGACTATTCGGAGCCCCGCTGAACGGATTATCATCTTTCCTTCCAGCTATGGAAACCTCAGAATTCAATCTTCCGAAAATTATTATGGAAAACAAATCATTTTCAGGTCAGGCAGTACAACCTGTTGAAACAAACGTACTTTGTTCAGAGCCAAAACATAATGATATCTTTCAAATGCCTCTTGGTCTTAAAGGCTACTTCGATTATAAACAAGGTCTTGCATGTGCAAAGGAACTGAAGAAACCTGTGCTGTTAGATTTTAAGGGACATGCCTGTGCAAACTGCAAACGTATGGAAGCTAAGGTATGGTCCGACCCGGAAATACTAAGCAGACTCAGGGATAATTTTGTGATAATTGAACTTTATGTTGATGACAGAACTCAGTTGCCTGAAAATGAATGGATAGTCTCCTCCATTGATGGTAAACAGAAAAAGACAATTGGAAAAATATACGAAGATCTGGAAATATCGAAGTTTAAGACTAATGCTCTACCTCTTTATGTTATAGCTGATTATGAGGCTAATCCATTGAATAAACCAATACCGACAAATCTGAATGTCGGAGAGTATAAAAATTGGCTTGACGAAGGAGTGGCTTTATTTAAATCCCAGAATACAAAATAGTATTAATCAATTATATCTGTGGTTCTCTGTGTAACTAAAAACATAGGAACTGTCACAGTGTTACACTATGAGAAGGAGTTGCACAGAGGGAAATTATTTTAGATATATATTCCCGTGAGTGGCATCTATCTTGACTTTTGCTGTTCCCGGATTTCTACCGACTGTACCAGATGTGACGTATTCCTTCTTATCCTCATTCAGCGCTTTTTCTTCAGTTTTAGTATTCTTATCCGGTAATACCAGGAAGGCATTTATGTGCCTGATATCCAAATTATAAGAAGAACCGGCATCAAAATTTAATGATATATCGGAGTAGCCTGAATTAATATTTATAGATTCAAACCCCTTCTCTATAAGGCCTGCGCTTATGCTTCCATACCTCATTGTGAGGTTTATCTTTTTCCTTAAGGTGTTCACTTTGTAATCGGTGAAATAAGCATTACCCTGAAGGGATCCGATATTCTCAATGAAAAATTTATCTCTCCGCGATTCACCTCCGATCATCCAGGCTTTTTTGATATCATATTTTGAAGAGATAGAATTTATTGACAAATCTTCAGTTTCCCCTATTGAAACCTCGGAAAATGACGCGTCAATATTCCCCGAGACTATAGATTTTATTTTAGCATCGCAAAAAACCATTGTTATTGATGATTTTTTCCCGAGCGAATTAGCCTTAAATGACCCGTTGGAAATTGAAATATTAAATTCACCGGTATTATTCTCCATATAAACATCACCGTATTTATTTTCGATCTTAAGATTCAGATATTCAGGTATATTAATGTAATAATTGATCTCAACATGAGAATCGTATGAAATTATCTTGCTTGTCATCCCCTTAAAACTCTCGAACAGTGTATTTATATTCGAAGTAAATTCTGTCTGGGCACTTACAAGGTATTTTGTACCAGTAATATTTACAGTAATTCCATCGAACATCTTCCCGATCTTAGACCGGTCTTTCGCATAAGCTTTGACTTCAGCTCTTATATATGCAGAATCTTTATTCCATGGTGTGATCTGGATTGTCCCGTATTTGTTGAGAACTTCCATAGTGGTTTCTTTGCCTACTGGTAAGGTTTTGATAAAACTCCGCGTTTCAGAATCGTTTTGTGCCGATAATGAACTGAATATGAATAATATCAGACTTATGGTTAAAGTGTTTTTATAGTTCATGGTTTTTCTTTTTTTCAGGATTTTTTTCATTTGCTTTCAACACTGTCAGCATATCTTCAAGAATATGTATTTTTATCCTGTAATTCTGTATCAGTGCTTCAACAACATCCTGGTTCGAAATGTTATCTTTCAAATCTTTTCTTAGGTCCGCACAAATACTGTCAAGATGCGATAAGTCGATATTAAGCTCTTTTTTAATCTCAGGATTATTTGTCAGTAATGGTGTTGCTTCTTTATAAAGCGAGTTAACAAGGCTGTTATAGTAAATTTCTGTCTCTTTCAATTGAGGATCGGGATGAATGAGTACTTCATCATTGATTTTTCTTCGGTTCGAATCTGACCATCTGTATACCGGTCTGAATAAAACTATTGCAGTACCAAGGATAACAACTATCATTGCTGCAATGGGGATCCATAATCTCATTGTAGACTTTTCCTTTTTCAACTCCTTCCTGATCCTTCTCCATATACCTGGGGGTGGAGTGTACCTGTCCAGATCATCTCTGTTCTGCCTGATATGTTCTTCAAGTTTGTCCATATTATTTATTTTTTGAAAGTATATTTCTTAACTTTTCTTTAGCCCTCGAATATTGCGATTTCGAAGTCGATTCAGATATTCCAAGGATCTGTGATATTTCAGAATGGTCATAACCTTCAATCAGATAAAGTGTTAAAATAATTCTGTAACCATCGGGAAGCATTTCTATACTATTAAATATTTTTTCAGTTTCATATACAATTTCCTCTTCTTCTTCATAACTGGTTGTTGGCAGCGTCTCACAGAGTGTCAGGTCTATCTTTCTCTTTTTGATGTGATTTATACATCTGTTAATAATTATTTTTTTTAGCCAGGCGCCGAATGTTGATTCAAACCTGAATGAATCAATGTTTCTGAAGCATTCAACGAATGCCTCCTGAAGGATATCCTCGGCATCTTCCCTGTTATTCAATATCCTGTATGCCAGGTTATACATAGCTATTGAATATTGGTCATAAAGCCTGAACTGAGCCTTGCTATTGCCCTTTCTGCACTCCTCAATCAGAGGGGCATTTATGTGTACATTTAAATTATCCACCTGATAAGCTTACCTGGTTATAAAGACAACAGGATATTATAAGAGTTGCACTATTAACCTGAATGATTGAATTTTTTTCTGAGAGGGATACCAATGAAGACGATAAAAAGGATAATCCCGCTTATGATTACAGAGATCCATAGCAGGTAATCTCCATATTTTACATAAGTTGTTATTCTGGTCTCAGGGTAGATAATCCCTTTTATAAGTGCCTTTGTCCACCATACTGTCTCTACATTTCTCTTACCTCTGATATCAATTATGCAGGATACTCCTGTATTTGCAGCTCTTGCAACCGGTCGCCTGGTTTCGATAGCTCTTAATGAAGCGAAGTAAAGATGCTGTTTGTAGCCATTTGTATTTTTCCACCAGCCATCATTTGTTATTATAAATAAGGCTTCAGCCCCTTTTTTTACATATTCTGTGACGAATTTTCCAAAAACAGATTCATAGCAAATAACAGGACCTATTTTCATGGAAGTAGCACTATGTTCAAAGTATATCCTGTCTTTCTGTAAACCATAACCCCATTTTGTGCCACCAAGATATGGCAGTATCCTTGTTATAAATCTACCAGGACCATTCGAAAATTGCATCTCAATGCCGGGTACGAGTTTTGATTTATGATATATACCGAAGGATTTTCCGCTGTCGATCTGAACAGCAGAATTGAAGTGATCATAAAATAGGCCTGATGCGTCAATCCTTCTTGCACTCACAGTTGGCGGATCTTTCATAGGTGGATAGAGTCTGTATGTTACTAGTCCTGTAACTACATTAATACCAGGATGTTGTATTGCAATAACCTTAATCATCTTCACATATTTGTCATTTGCCAGATCATCAAGATTAGCAGGATCGTCAATAGTGGTTTCAGGAGTAATGACCCAGTCGGTTTTATCCGTGATTTTCGAGTTTGCCATTGTGATCACTTTTTTAAGTTGATCTTCGAAAGGAATGGTGAACTTCTCAGTATAAGGATCAGTATTTGGCTGTACGATTACTACTTCTGACCCTTTCTGATAGTTTTGTTCTATAGTATAATACCTGTAAATGGAAATAGCTGACGGTATAATTATTATAGATAACCAGATCATGATATAAAATGTATTACTCCTTTTTTTTGTCAGGGATTTTATCAGGATTATAGTAAGGAAAAGATTGGAAGATAAAATCCACAGCGAACCACCTGCTGTTCCTGTTACCTCATACCATTGAATGAACAGGATATCTTTTGATAACCCGTTACCCAGATTTATCCATGGTGAAATAATATTTACATTCAGGCTTATAAATTCGTAGGTCAGCCAGAGTGTTATTATCGATATGAAACCGGCAAGGTTACCTGCCCTAAGTCGAACTATATGAGCCATCCATGTTGTGAATGACATTAAAAATGACAATCCCATTATTACACAAATTGCTCCTGTAATACTTGCCACTCTCATCCACGCAAGAGAAATGATGCTAAAGATCACAAAACCCGGCAGTATGAAGATAAAAAAGGCATTAGGAGTAAACCTTTTGGGATTCTCAAATACATAATTTTCAATCAGGAAAAATGGCACAAATGCAATAAGCAGAATAAGCCCCGAACACCAACCCGTCCAGGCTAATCCCGAGAGAATTCCTCCCATAACCGAAAGACCGATAAGCGTATATTTATTCATTTATATTTTGGCCTCAGTTTTTTTAAAAAATCGGGTTTGTTAATTACATATACTCCTGCAAAAACAAAAATAACAGAAATCAGCATTGAAAATGTAAAATATTCATTATCTGCTAGTCCCCACATGGTAGCAACAATCGGAATAAAATATGTAACGGTTGCTGCAAAAATAGGTGATGTGTCCCGTATAAGAACATAGTAGATGGCCTGAGCAGTGGCACTCCCAACAATTGCCAGTATTGCAATAAAAGCAAGATTCCTGCTCCAATGAGCCGTAGCCAGAGCTGCCGAATGATCTGAAAATAACAGATGTACAATTGCAACAGGGCTGACTACAAAAAAAGCAAGAGCGGTAATTTGTATTCCGTTCAGTCCTTTAACTTTACTGACCTCATTTGAAGCGAACGCATAAAGTATAGTAGCCAGAACCACAAAAAGTCCATAGGAAGCAAAAGTGAAAGATCCGTTGTAGAGCAATCCAGCTGCTCCTATTAATCCCACGAATACGCCTGTAACCTGCGACTTTATTGCCTTTCTATTATAGATTAATATACCAATTATAAGAGTAAAAACCGGGCTCAGGGAATTCAGCATCCCTGCAAGTGAACTGCTTATGTGCGTCTCAGAAAGAGGAAATAAGTACGCCGGAATAGCATTGCCGCAAAATCCGATAATTAATACTGAAAAAATATTTCCTCGGTTAAGCTTTGGCAGATTTCTTATAGCAATTGGCAAAAGACAGAAAAAGGTGATCAATATTCTCAGTGAACCCACCTGAATAGCAGAAAATGATTCAAGCCCCTTTTTCATTAATATATAGCTGGTTCCCCATATTAATGATAGAAGGACAAGAACCAACCAATGCCATAATTTCCTTTTTTCCGTCATAATAAAAATAAATTCCAAAAGTAACAGAAGAATTACACTCCGTGTTTGATTACTCAGAATAAAAAATGACTTTTTGCCATAATTGCCCCCTAACCCCACTAAATGACTTTCTGTCCATATTGCACCCAACCCCCAAGGAGGGAAAAATACTTACTGTGTTAGTATAATCTTTCTAGATGTCTGAGTATTTTCGCCCCTTTAGGGGAGATGTCAGCGTAGCTGACAGAGGGGCTTACATCCCGGAACAGTACCCTTAAGAGGGAAGTCACACTTCATCTTCTAAAGGTTACGACATCCTAGTCTTCTTTGCATTTATTTTGTTTTTAAGGTTAATTAAGTTATTATATTTACTGATCATAATCATAATGGATGATTACGGCTATAGAAATACTACTTAAGGGAATAATTCTTGGGCTTACAGTTTCAATGCCGTTGGGACCTACCGGTATCATCTTGATTAACAGAACAATAAAAAGAGGTATGTTCTCCGGATTCTTCTCCGGACTTGGTCTGGCATCAGCAGATACACTGCTTGCTCTCCTGTCAGGAATAGGATATGCCGTTATTATAAGCTTTATTAATAAAGAAAGATTCATTATCTCATTAATAGCGGGACTGATAATAATCGGAGTAGGGTTGAAGATATTTTTATCAAACCCGGTTAAGGATATAAGAAACAGGGAAAAAGTCAATAAGTCATTATGGCGTGATTATTATTCGGTTTTTGTTCTTTCGATCTCGAATCCTTATACCATTTTTATCTTTGTAGCATTCTTTTCAGGTGTACACATTAATGGAAATGTAAAACCTGAGCTTGTGCCTTTTTTTCTAATTCCTGGCGTGTTCGTTGGAGCAATAAGCTGGTGGTTTTTTCTTAGTTATTTTGTCAGCAGGTTTCAAAAGAAGATCAGACTAAGAGTTATTGTCAGGATAAATAAAGTGGCAGGGATAGTAGTAATAGTTATTGGTGTAATTGTCTTGCTGAGTGTATTTACCCCTATCAAACTGTAGTTCGTCATTTGTTTGAATACTCTTATGAAAATGTGAATTTAACAGTTGCGTTTAATATGAAATTAATTTATTTTTACTTCTGATAGTTAGCTTTTTGCTGTCCAAAAAGCAATTTTCATTCTTTTCATGGCTGCCCCGGCTCTTCAGGTCGGGGCTTTTTTTTCCTAAAATAATAATCCGATATTAAAACTTAAACAATTTGAAGAGGTAATTACATTTAAAAGACATCTTGGACAATCTAGCGAATATTTTTTAAACCTCTGAGATTCATAGCTAATCCCAATATTGATACCATATGTGTCAGAAAATGTGTAGTTTATTCCTGCACTAGGACTTAATAATAATCCAACTCCTGTTATCTGGCTAAAAGAATAATTCTTTTCTCTGGTTATTGGATTATTATTATTCATATCAAATGAATAACCTAATGAAAATGCTAAGAATGGCGTTACCTTATGAATAAAAAAATTAGTTCTGATATCCAAAAAAATAGGTACCCCAAAGTCATTAAAAACTGGTGAAGGCCAATTATTCCTCAAATAAATGTCGTTTTCCAAATAGGGATAGCGTAATCCGATTCCAACACCAAGGAATAAATATGGATTAAATCTATATCCATTTATAACATTCAATTTTAAACATGCTGTGTAATCATTAGCCTGATTAGAAGGATATGCCTTTGAGACTCCCATTTCCACAATTCCCTGGTAACCTGCTTTTAGTCCGCGTTTACTTTTAACTGATTCCCTTTCATTCAAAATTGGCTCTCTGATTATTTTCTCTACCTCATCAATTTTATATATTAAGGTGTCTCCATCAGAAGTAAAAATTCTCAAACATTTAAAAGGAATTTGTTCGAAAATAATCCCTTTAATTATAGTGTCATTCTTAAGATAGACAATATCCTGTAAGTTTTGCTGCCCAAAAGCCATAATGCTAATGATATAGAATGTAAACAGGATTGAAATCCTTTTCATATCATACTTCTTTTTAAAATGTTATTCCTGCTTTAATACCCATCGAACCGACGATCTTTTCACCATTTACCGTAACAAAGGGATGCCCATTATAATATGAAAAATCATATCCGACCTTATACATTTCATAACCAATCCCAATATTCAGAGCTGATTTTACAGAAACCCGCAAAACGAATCCTGCTTCAGGATTTAATAATATTCCAACGTCTTTCAGATAATAATATTCTTCACCATTAATATTAGTATTTGGATAGTCAGATTTACTGAAAGAATAACCAGCGTCAAATGCAAAATATCCTGATATTTTCTTGTTAACCAGAAGGTAAGTTCTTAAGTCAGAAAAAACAGATATCATCACGTGTTTATGACTTGGTGAAGTGATGTGTATTCCGGGATTAAGATTACAGCGTAGTGCAATTCCAAAGCCAACCGAGAAGCTTCTGTTTAATCTGATACCATTAATAATATTCAATTTGGTAAAATCCATTCCATATTTATCCACTTTGTGAGCAACACAGACTTCAATAATTAACCGGTAGCCTGCTGATGACAATGTTCTTACTTCAGATTGTTTATTTTGGTCAGGGACGTACTCTCTTGTAAGTTTTTCTATTTCATCCATCTTATAATTCAAAGTGTCTCCAGCCGTACTTAAAATTTTTACTGACTTGTTCATGACTTGTTCTAAAATAACTCCCCTGATAATGATATTATCTTTTAGGTATATAACATCCTGATAATTTTGCTGGCCATTAATTATCAGGGTAAGCGCTAAAAACATAAGAAACAATAAACTCTTTTTCATTTGATTCTTTTGTTTAGTTGGCCTTCAGGCAGGAGTCTGTTATGAAATCACACTTTGATTGGATGTATTTAAGCAACTATCAATTAATGAGCTATTGGTTAATTACGAGAAGTCATTATTGACTCCAATATGAGCAAATGTCGTCATCTAAATAATTCATCTCATAAGTAAATTTAGGTAAAAAATTGTCAATAGAATACAGTATTTCGACTTTTTTCAGGGTTGCTGCGGCTTATCAGGTCGGGGCTTTTTGCATTGTTAAAATAGGTTAAACATTCAAAAAACAGAAAACGGCGGACTCCTTTTAGTTAACTTGCGCCGAGAATGAATATCGAATCTAATGAAAATCTTCATTAACATTTTACTTGTAACCCTTTTTTTGGCTGGCTGCGGAAACAGTGAAGAACAAATGATAAAGCGGGCTGAAAAGATTCACGCATCTATCCTTACGGTAGACGCTCATTGTGATACTCCGATGGAATTTTCAGATCCGGCGTTTGATCTGGGGGTCAGAAGTATTGACGGCTGTGTAGATTTTCCAAAAATGAATGAAGGCGGACTTAACGCCGAATTCTTTGTTATATTCACCGGACAAGGTCCAAGAAACGACTCAACCTACAATAAAGTCCACCAGCAGGTTTTGGAAATATTCAATGCTATAAATAAAAATGTTGAGAAGAATTCTTCGATTGCTGAAATTGCCACGTCTCCTGATGATGCGTACCGCCTAAAGAAAGCTGGTAAAATAGCGGCATTCATCGGAATGGAAAATGGCTTTCCTATAGGAAAAGATATAACAAGGATCAAAGAGTATTATGATCTGGGCGCCCGGTATATAACGCTGGCACATACCAGGAATAATGATATTTGTGATTCATCAACAGATCCTGCCGGTGCTGAAAATGATGGTCTTTCTACATTTGGAACGAAGGTAGTCAAAGAGATGAACAGGATCGGGATGATGGTTGATATATCGCACATTTCAGATAAATCTTTCTATGATGTTCTTAAAGTTACAAGCGCACCTGTTTTAGCATCTCATTCATCCTGCAGGGCCCTGTGCGGAAGTCCAAGAAATCTTTCTGATGATATGTTGCTGGCACTCAAAGAAAATGAAGGTGTTATTCAGATCTGTATGCTGGGGAATTACCTTAAAACACCAGAACCTAATCCGGAATTAGATTCAAAACTTAAAGAACTTAAGGATAAATATGGTGATTACGATGTCCTTCCTGATTCTACCAAAAAAATTGTGCGTAAGGAATTCAAGAATATTCTTAAGACATATGAAAAGCCGGCTGCTGTTAAAGATGTGGTTGACCATATTGATCATGTCGTTCAGGTGATAGGGATCGATTACGTTGGAATCGGAACAGATTTTGACGGAGGGGGTGGTGTAGATGGTTGCAGAACGGCTTCTGAAATGAAAAACATTACAATAGAACTGCTTCGCCGCGGATATTCTAAGTCAGACATAACAAAAATCTGGGGCGGTAATGTGATGAGGGTTCTGCGGAAAGTTGAGGAGATTGGTAAGAATACAAATCGTTAATTGTAACCTGTTTCGTGACGAATACCCCTCTGTCCCGCTGAAGCAGGCCATCTCCCCCAGAGGGGGCGAAAATACTCATCCATTTAGGGATTTTCTCCTCCCTTGGGGGGAGTGCCCGAAGGGCGAAGGGGTTTGCATAGGGACAAAAAAACTGGAGTTCAACTCTTAACTCTTGAAAACCTAAGTGTCTTCACTATCCAGTCAGGAAGAGATTTCTTCGGGTCCCTTTTACGTAGATCAAGGTACCATCCAAATTTCTTCAGGATTGGCACTTTATGCGTTTCAACAAATTCTATAAGTGTTCCGTCAGGATCTTCAATATAAGAAAAGTAACCGGCTGCTTCACCCATATCGAAACTGTTACCCTCATGACTCTTTTTACTGTCGACGGTAAATGGAAATCCTTTGTTTTCACATAAGTTTTTCAGATTGTCCATCCCATTCATATCATAACAGAGATGAATAAAACCAGGGTCGCCCCAGAACCGGCCTTCAAATATCTTTTTCCCATGATACGCGGCACTACTTATGAGTTCGATTACACTATCTCCAAGTACTTTACTGAAAGCGCCAGTGAGAGGCTTAGATCTTTTAAGGAGTACCCTGCGGCATTCTATATTTCCTCCCGGAAGATCAGCAAGGTCATTGAAAATGCCTGCAGTATCATAAATAACTTCATCGTAGCCTAGGATATCTGAGTAGACAACCCTTGCTTTTTCAATATCTGATACTCCAATAATTGCTCCATAAGAACCACCAGTACCTTTTTTCTCATCACGGAACCAGTCGGTGGCTTCTACGAGCTGGAAGATATTCCCGTAAGGATCTTTCATGAAAAAAGTTGTTTTCCCTGATGGATCTTCTGTTGCCACTGAAGGAACCTGAATCCCGTTCTTTTGATATAATGTCAATGATTCCTGGATGTTTTTTGCTTTTATCTTGCAGGCAATGATACCAAGATCGCCGATCTTGATCTCTTCTTTAATTTTAACCGGATCTCTTTCTGTGTACTGCCATATCTCAAAACCGCCTCCGCTCTGTAAATTCATAGCCAGTATGGCGTGTTTGCTCCGCGGTACTCCACCTGTATACGGGAGCATCAGTTTAGCTGGTGCATCATCATCAAAAATCCGGCAATCCATACCAAACTGGTCGATATACCATTTCCAGGCTTCTTCAACATTCATTACTCCAATCCCCATCTGCTGAATTCCGCTTATAATATAACCCTTCATTTTATATTAATTTTAATCTATCAAATTTAACTATATTATACTTAAAGTCATAAGTGCCTTAAGTTTTGCCCCCACCCCCCTAAAGAGGGTTAATTCTCAGTATCTTAGGGTAACTAAATATCAGAGTATTATCTCCTCCCTGGGGGAGATGTCAGCGAAGCTGACAAAAGGGGTTTATTTCACTGAAAAGCATTTCCTAAAACAGGTTAAAACTCCAAGTACTTCAAACTCTGGCTCACCCCAAACTTTACATCGTTTTTATTTTATCTGCAATTCTGAAGAACAGCCACGGACACCATCTTCTGATATATAGCATCATTAATTCATTCTTTCCAACGAGAATTTCCCGTTTGTTCCTTCTCATTCCTTTGATAATTGTTTCAGCTGCCTGTTGTGGCAGCACACCATTAGCCTGACCAGAGTCAAGTTTACCATGTTCCTTGCCTTCAGCATCAAGTGCATGAAATGAAATTGACGTCATTACTCTTCCAGGTATAATGACAGAAGCTTTTATATTGAATTTTTTATTTTCAAGGTAAAGAGTTTCGAAGAATCCGTGAAGCGCTTGTTTAGAAGCAGAGTAAGCTGAGCGAAGTGGAAATCCAAATCTGCCTGTGATGCTGCTTGTTGCAAGAATATGACCAGATTTCTGTTGGACCATTATAGGCAGAACTGCTTTTGTAAGAGCTATTGTTCCAAAATAATTTATCTCAAATATTTTTCTATCGAGCCACATGGGAGTTTCATCAATTCTTGCCCTCTGGCTTATACCTCCTATGTTAAGTAAGAAATCAATTCTTCCAAGTGCCCTGACTTGTTGTTCAACTATCTTATCTATGCCGGAAGTATCACCAAGATCAAAAGGGATACAATGAACCATCGTGGACAGATCTCCACATTCTACTTTTACTCTTTCCAGCCCGTTCAGATCATTTGAAGAAGCTATAACCTTTGCTCCTCTCAAGACAAATTCATGGACAAGGGCTTCCCCAATACCTGATGATGCCCCGGTGATCCAGGCTACTTTCCCTTTAAACAGCAACTCTTTTTTCATTCTATAAACTGGCAATCAGGTTAACTAGTTCAGCATGGTTTTTTCTAAGAATATTGAATTCTTCATCTTTTTGTTTAATAAGACTTCTTATTCTGAATCCTCCTATTATTCGTCGGAATTGCAGGTAATAATTCCAGGCAAAGAGACCCGAAAGGGGCAGGGTAAGAAAAATAAGTAATCCGAGCCACCAGGATGAAAAGATAAAAAGCGAAAGAATAAGATAAAGAGGTAAGAATACAAATGCAAGGGCAAGAGAAATCCCATACCGTATTGATGAGTGAAACTGTGGATCTTTTATCTTACGTATCTGGAGATTAGGAATTTCCAGAAATGTCAGATTAAAAATATTTCCATAAATAAATAACGGAAAAGTAATAACAATACCAATCATTCCAGCAATCAGCCATCCGAGAGGGTGTTTCCTTTTTGCGAGTAATCTGTAGTCGGTATTAAATTCTTTTGCTTTTTCTTTTATCTTAATACTCAGGGAGCAAATTCTACTGAAAAGAGCAGGATTTGATAACTTAAGTAAATTCATTTTATTGACAAGGATCCTGTCTTTGAATAATTTTGGAAACCTGATATCATCACTGAATCTGCCATTAATCATACTTCTGAGTTCATCGATGGCTTCATAATCTTCTTCAGATTCGATGTGCACCATAATACCTTTCATCTCATCGGAAAGTCTTGCCCTCAGTTCGTTTAATGCTCTCTCCGGACTCACTTTGTACGAATCAAAGTATTCAGATACTTCAATGGGCTTCCCGTAGACTACAGTCAGTACCTGTCTGAACCTGCTGTAGTTTGAGAATTCGAGACCAACCGGAATAATCTTTATCTTAAGGGTAAAATCTGTTGCTTCATCTGACTGAAAAGCGACCCGGCATATACCTTTTTTCAATTGTCTGAGCCTTCTGAATCCGGCATGATCTCCTTCAGGAAGAATTACCAGTCCGTTTTTGTTTTTCAGTACATCAATCGTCTTAACGAATATCTCATCGTTACCTTTAACACTGCTGAAACCATCCCTTATTCTGTAAACTGGCAGGATCTTTAGAAAATAAAGTATCGCCGCAACTGTCTTTCTTTTAAAGATATCGGCTCTTGCAAGAAAAATTGGCTGTCCCTTATGTGTAAAGAGAACTGCAAGTGCATCCATTAAGGCATTCTGATGGTTTGGAGCAAAGATTATATGATCTTCAGGCTTAATATTTTCGCGACCTAGCACAATGACTTTCCTATAGAAAACATTATTGTGCCAAAACCCTGCCATTGACTTTAAGAGAGAGTATCCGGCCGAATACTTCTCAATATTTTCTTTGCCCATTCAATAAAAGAATATGCACCTGCAAGACATCATTTAACTGATGTTCTCAAGTTGTTGAGTGCAAGTTAAAAAAAAGTGAATTGTTGTTATTAAAGCTGAATTACTTTTACGACAATTTTTGAAATATTACGTCTTTATACCACCATATCAGGAGTCGTGAAAGTCATCTTTAATCTTATCTATCAACCTTCTTTCTTTCTTTGTAGGGCGACCTGTTCCTTTATCTCTGTAAATTACTCCACCTGCCTGCCGGACATCCAGTTTCGTTTTTTCCTCCTCTGATGTCAAATCTTCGATAAATTGTTCAACGAGTTTTGCCGAAACACGGTTTCCAATGGGTTCAATCACTCTGTACGAGTAAATGACCGGAGGCTTTTTTACTGTAATAATTTCGTTCTTTAAGACTGTTCTCGATGGTTTTACCTGAACCTCATTGATAATTATTCTTCCCTTCCGGCATTCATCAGAAGCTAAGCTCCTGGTCTTATAAATTCTAACCGACCAGAGAAATTTATCTATTCGTATGGTTTTATTATCAGCCATTTAATCAGTATTAATTTGAGGGTTCTTTTCCCTGAGCCGGTTCTTCCTCTGGAGGAGTTACCTTACCGGCTTTGTTAAAGGCTGTCATTGTCAATTCAATCCCTGCAAATGCAAATGATCTGATCATATCGATTACAATTGAAGTTCTCTCATCCATAAATTTTTTTTCTTCAGGATCCCATTTACCGAGAACAAAATTGATTTGTGCTCCTTTCCGGAAACCGTTGCCGATACCTATTCTGATCCTGGGATATTCATTGGTAGCCAGAACGGTGCTGATATGGGCCAGTCCGTTGTGGCCCCCATCGCTCCCCTTTGGTCTCATTCTTATATTTCCGAGAGGGAGGGCAATATCGTCTACAATAATCAGCATGTTTTCAAGGGGAATGTTTTCCTTTTTAAGCCAGTAGCTCACTGCATTTCCACTGAGATTCACATAGGTGGAGGGTTTGAGCAGGAAGAGATCACGTCCTTTGAATCTGATCTTACAAACTGCACCATATCGTTTCTCCGTAAAAGAAGTACTGGATGCCATGGCCATGGCATCCAATACTGTAAATCCTATATTATGTCGGGTGTCCCTGTACCCTTCACCTATATTTCCCAGGCCAACTATCAGATATTTCATCAAGCCTGAATTTTTTCATAATAAAGATCAGGTTCTACTTAGCTGCAGGTGTTTCAGGAACTGCTGTTGTTCCTGCTGTTGCTGTAGCAGCTGCTGCTGTTGCTGCTGCCGTTTCAGCCAGAACTTCTTCATCAGTTTTCTGTGCAACACGTGATGTGGCAATTGTGAGAACCATTGATTTTTTAGGATCAAGTAATTCTACCTTATCAAATGATAACTCGCCAACCTTTACCCCTTCATGAATTTTTAAATTAGTGATATCAATCGGAAGAGCTTCCGGAAGATCTTTAGCTAATCCTTTTACTTTTAGTGATCTTCTTTTAATACTTAATTTTCCACCTGCAATAACCCCTACTGAATCTCCTGAAACTTTTATAGGAATATTGATAACTACCGGTTTATTATCAAAAATTTCAATAAAATCTGCATGAAGAATATTATCTTTTACAGGATGGAACTGCATATCCTTAAGTACAGCTTTATACTCTTTGTCTTCAATGCTGAGTTTTACAAGATGTGCTTCAGGTGTATATACAAGGTTTTTAAAACTGTTCTCATGAGCATAAAAGTGAATATTCTTTTCTTTCCCATAGATAACACAAGGTACGTTTCCTGTTTTTCTGATTTCTTTGGAACTTTTCTTCCCTAATTCTTTTCTGAAAGATCCTTTAATTTCGATTGTCTTCATTTGTCTAAAAGTTATTGTGCTACTAAGAGTTATCATCCCGATAACTCCCCATTACACGTTTGACATTAATAAAAAAATTGGCCTGCAAATATAGAACAAAGGAATCAGAATACAAAATTTGTGCTTATCGACTGATTTTCTGTTACAGCCTGGATAGTTTTAGCAAAAATACCGGCAATTGAAAGCACTTTGATTTTCTTGGAACTATTAATAAAAGGAACGGAATCACTAACAACAAGTTCTTCTATTGCTGAATCGTTGATCCTTTGAATTGCGTTACCGGAAAGTATTGGGTGCGTAGCGAATGCCCTGATACTCGTGGCTCCTCTTTCTTTCATCATATTAGCTGCCAGTGCAAGTGTGCCTGCAGTGTCAACCATATCATCAATTATTACTACATTTCGTCCATCCACCTCACCGATAATCGACATTTCTTCTATAACATTTGGTTTCTTGCGGAGCTTGTAACATAATACCATTTCCGACTGAAGGTGTCTCGAATAGGCATTGGCTCTTTTTGATCCTCCCATATCGGGAGCTGAGACGGTAAGATTCTTAAGTTTAAGGTTTGCGATATATGGAGCAAATATTGCTGAGCCAAAAAGGTGGTCGACCGGCACATTGAAAAAGCCCTGTATCTGATCGGCATGAAGATCCATCGTAATTACTCTGTCAACTCCAGCGGTGCTTAAGAGATCAGCTGACAATTTCGAACCGATAGAGACCCGCGGTCTGTCTTTTCTGTCCTGCCTTGCAAAACCATAATATGGTATAACAGCAATCACTTTATAAGCAGAGGCTCTTTTTGCTGCATCAATCATAAGCAGAAGTTCAAAAAGATTATCAGCAGGTGGATTTGTAGACTGTATTATAAAAACCAAACAGCCTCTGACCGATTCATCGAAACATGGTTGAAATTCTCCATCACTGAAGCTGGTAACGGAACTTTTCCCGAGTTCAATTCCAAGTTTATCTGTAATTCTCTGAGCCAAATCTTTTGAAGATCTGCAGGAAAAGACTTTCATAGGTGCCGTTCCAAACATTTTCCGATTTTTTTAACAATTAAGTAAAGAGATCAAATTTTGAATACAAAATTATAAATTCCGGCCGATATCAGGTGACAGTTGAAAAATTGTTGATAGATTCTTCTATATAGTTCAGTATATTATCCCTGCCATTACCTTTTACTGCCGAGGTAATGAAGGAAACAGGCAATGACTCCCAGTTTATCAACATTTCCGAATTATATTGATTTACTGAATTCTCCAGGGCAGTAATATTTAGTTTGTCACTTTTTGTAAAGACTCTGGCAAAGGGTATTTCGTTTAAACCCAGGAACTCCATAAACTCAAGATCGGAACGTTGTGGCTTATGCCGGGTATCAAGAAGCACAAAGAGAGAAACAAGGTTTTCCCTTTTCAGAATATACTCTTCAGTCGCTTTTACCCATTTTTCCCTGAGCTTTACCGGAACTTTTGCATAACCGTATCCCGGAAGATCGACAAGGTACCAGCTATCGTTCACCATGAAGTGGTTAATTGTTCTGGTCTTTCCGGGTTGAACAGATATTTTTGCTAACTTCGACCAGCCTGTCAGCATATTTATCAACGATGATTTACCTACATTTGATCTGCCTATAAATCCGAATTCAGGTATAGCAGACCTCGGACACTCTTTTATTGTGGGGCTGCTTTTAATGAAAGCAGCTGAATGAATAATCATATAAATCCTTAATTTAGATCGTGATAAGGTAAGTCGATCTTTTTATAAACCAGATAATTGTTTCCAAAATTAGTCAAAATCTCGGCTATCACACCTACATAAGAAGGCTTTGGAGCCCCAGTTTTTTTAAGGTCGAGAAAGCCAATCCCTTTAATTATATTTATCGTTTTACAATGGGCAGTATCAAAAACATTATTTGAAATATCCCCACGCCAGTATCTGACGCTGGTAGATTTATCTGATAATTCAAGTGATACTCTGTATATACCTTTGATCTTATAATTATCCACGACATTTACGACCAGTTTAGGATAACTGCCAACCAGCTTTCCTTCAGGTGTGTACTCTTCAAGATATGTAGTACGCAGCCCTCTGGAATAACCTATTTTGGCTTTCAACCGGCCCGTTCTGTAATATTGTTTCTGAATGCCGTCGATAGTATCCCTTTTATATGGAGTTGCACGAAATAATTGCCCTTCCAGGTAATACCACATAGATGAATCCTCTCTCAATCCATTCTCGTACCAGAAAGTCTGACGCACTTCACCGGCCTGATAGAATGATTTCATCAATCCTTCTCTTACGCCATTTTTGAATGTAACTTCCTTTACCATGTTTTTGCCACTCATATACTGTTTTATACCTGTGTAACCAGTGTCATGAACTGTAACTGAGTCAGTTAAAGTCCGTGACTCTATTTTGGCTGGTCCTTTCATTTTGCATCCTGTAATAAAAGAGATGGCTAAAATAAATAGCACTGAACCTGTAAATATTTTCATAAGTATGTTAATTATGTGACTTCTAATTTTTAACAATTTATCTTTTGTCTTGTTTGCCCCCAATCCCTCTAGATGAGAGCTAATACGGAGTCAAAAACCTTCTAATGATCCATTTTTGTCTTTTGTCTTTGACCTTTATCCTTTTTAAAGTGGATTCTCTGAATTAATGTATACCTCAAGCAAACGTGCTTCGTTCACAGGTTTCAGTGTAACCTCCCTGATCATGGCAGGAAGAAGAACGGTATCTCCTTTTGTTACCTTCTCGGAATTTCCGTCCCATCTGATTGAAAATTCACCTTCAAGGCAAATGTACACAACAAATGAATCATTAAAGTGGTATTCTTTATCAATTGCTTTGTTTAAACTGATAATATTAGTGTTGAAAAATTCACAACTCACAAGATTTACAGTTTTATTGAGCACTGGTTCCACTCTGATCTTATTTGTACCTGACTGGTTAAAATCGATTGCATCAAGAGCAAGATCTGTATGCAACTCCCTTTTTACCTTGCCTGAACTCTTTCTGTTCCAGTCAAATATCCTGTATGTAATATCGGATGTCTGTTGTATTTCAACCAGAACTATGCCCGCACCTATTGCATGAACCCTACCGGCAGGTGTGAAGAAAGTATCTCCGGGGTCAACGCTCTCAACATTCATCAGGTTCTCAATCCCGCCATTCCTGACTGCCTCTTCATAAATCTCCTTAGTAACCCCGCTTTTGAAGCCGGTATAAATCTTTGAGCCTTCTTTCCTGTCAAGGATGTACCACATCTCGGTTTTTCCATATGCCTTATGTCTTTTTTTTGCAAGGTCGTTGTTGGGATGGACCTGGATCGAAAGATCTTCCTGGGCTTCAATAAACTTGATTAACAGCGGAAACTCATTTCCGAACTTTTCAAATATTGAGTCGCCTGTGATATCACCCATGTACACTTCTATGAGTTCCTCTATATTATTGCCAGCCAGGAACCCATTACAAATTACCGACTGGTTATCTGCAATCGCCGACAATTCCCAGCTTTCACCAATATGATGTGACCCCGTATATTTTTTATTAAACCTGGTAACAAGTGTATTTCCTCCCCAGACTTTCTCTTTTAATGCAGCTTCGAACTTTAGCGGATATAATTCAGACATATAGTTTTTTATTAGTATTGCCTAGATTACTTAGAGTACTTAGAGTACTTAGATTTATTATGATAATAAGTCGGTTCATTTTTTTCAATTTTAAGTATTCAAAACTCTGGCTCACTCCAAACTTCTTCACAACTTTAAGTACTCCAAACTTTAGTCACTCCAAACTATTTCTTATTTTTGATAACGATTACCACAAAATTATATAAATATGTTGATAGTAGGAATAGCAGGTGGTACCGGTTCAGGAAAAACTACTGTTGTGAGAAAAGTCATGGAAGTATTTCCTAATGACGAGGTTATCGAAATACCCCGGTATTCCTATTACAAGGATAACAGTGACATAATCCTCGAAGAGAGATAAATAAAAAGTAAATCATAAGACTATGCTTGATAATATCAGGGTGGAAGATGTTATGTTTCTCGATATTGAAACAGTACCGGAGTCATCATCCTTTGAACTTCTAAATCCGGTAATGCAGAATCTCTGGGATAAAAAATCCAAACAGTTCAGGTCTCCCGAACAAACTTCTGGTGATGTTTATGAACGAGCAGGTATTTATTCCGAATTTGGAAAAATAATTTGTGTCTCTGTTGGCCTTATCAGAGAAAAGAATCCCTTCAGTTTCAGACTTAAATCATTCTTTGGGAAAGAAGAGAAAACTCTGCTTTCCGAGTTTTCTGCAGTGCTTTCGAAATTCTCCAGGACAAATAAAGAATCTCTTCTATGTGCTCACAACGGGAAAGAATTTGACTTCCCCTATATTGCAAGAAGGATGATCATAAATGGACTTATTATACCGGAAATCCTTAATAATGCCGGGAAAAAGCCATGGGAAGTAAAACTGCTGGATACAATGGACCTGTGGAAGTTTGGTGATTATAAAAATTACACATCACTCGACCTGCTTACTTCAATACTGGGTATCCCGACTCCCAAAGATGATATTGACGGTAGTATGGTTGCCGGTATTTTCTATATTGAAGATAATATTGATAGAATAGTACATTATTGTGAGAAGGATGTTCTTGCAATTGCCCGTGTTCTCTTACGTTTTATGAATCTGCCTGAAATAAATGAGGATAAAATAGAATCAGTAACAGTTTTGTAATCAGCTGTCCCCCAATAACTTTTTAAGATTCTTTATGACCTCATCAGGTTTGTCAACCTGAATCCAGTGGCCGGCTCCCGGAACCATTGTAATTTCTACTGCAGGAAAAACTTTCTGGATATCTCTGAAATCACCTTTAGGGATATAATCTGATTCACCTCCTTTGAGAAAGATAACCGGGAATCCTGTAATCTGTTGACTATAATCAGTCTTACGTTCAACCCCCTCCATTATTTTATCAAGGTTTTTTAGTAATGACGGAGCGTTCAATTTCCACATAAAAGTATTATCAGTGCTCCTCTGGAGATTTTTAAGAATAAGCCCTCTGACCTTTTCAGAAGGGATTTTTTCAGATAAAATTGATTCTGCTTCACCCCTGGTTGATATCTTATTGAGGTCAAATGACAGAATTGCATTAAGGACTGTAAAATGTTGAGAATAGACTGAATCTCTGCCGGTTTCATCAGTAAAAGGAGATATATCCGCAATAAGTAATCCGTTGAGCATTTCGGGCCATTTGAGTGAAAATGAAATTGCTGTTTTTCCACCCATGCTATGCCCGGCAAGGAAAAATTTCTTAAGCTTTAAATCATTTACCAGTTCAAACAGATCATCTCTCATTGAGTCATAATCATGAATTTCACTGTGAGGGGACTGACCATGGTTCCTCTGATCGGGCAGATAAACTGTGAAATTGTCACTCAGACTTTTAGCAATTGTTAACCAATTGTCGGATGATCCGTACAAACCATGAAGAATTACCAGAGGAGGACCATTACCATATTTCCTGTAAAAGAGTTTCATAAGTCAGGAAATCAGATTAATTGTCGCTTATACATCTGAATGGTATTTTCCAGACCCAGATAGAGCGCATCAGAAATAAGTGCATGTCCAATAGAAACCTCCTCAATCCAGGGAATGTTCTGATAAAAGTATTTCAGATTATCAAGGCTCAGATCGTGTCCGGCATTTAATCCTAATCCTGCATTACGGGCTATCTCAGCAGCCTTTATGAACGGTTCAATTGCTTCAATAGCATTCTTTTTAAAATCTGAGGCATATGGTTCAGTGTATAGTTCAACCCTGTCGGTCCCGGTTAAAGAAGCATATTCGATATTAACCGGGTTCGTATCTACAAAAAGCGATGTACGGATACCTTCTTTCCTGAATTCTGAAATAATCTCGGTAAGAAATAACCGGTGTTTCAGAGTATCCCATCCGGCGTTTGAGGTGATTGCATCGTGAGCGTCAGGTACAAGCGTCACCTGATCGGGTTTGACTGAGAGAACAAGAGTGATGAATTCTTTTGACGGATAACCTTCAATATTAAATTCGGTTGTGATGAGTGGTTTGATCTCAAGGACATCATTATATCTGATATGTCTTTCATCGGGTCGTGGATGAACGGTAATGCCATCGGCTCCGAAAAGCTGGCAATTTATTGCGGCGGTTAATACATTTGGAATATTCCCACCGCGGGCATTTCTCAGAGTTGCTATCTTATTGATATTAACGCTTAACTTTGTCAT
>PLLX01000120.1 GCA_003141415.1 Bacteroidales bacterium | reverse complement strand
GAACTGCCCTGGGTAATAATTAAAATACGATCTCCGATAAGACCGGCGGATCCAATAGCCGCTTCACAATCTGCTTTAATAAACTTCTGAACATTTTTTTGAATCAACATATCAACCTGAACAGTTGAATCATTAATAATTCTGATATTGTCGACTGTGCCAACATTGATTCCTGAAAAACGGATATTATTTCCAACCTGCAATCCGCTCACATTATAAAAAGTTGTAGTGAGTTTATATACAGGAACAAACAGATTTTTCTGTCTTCCTATTATAAAAACAGCGACTATAAAAATCATCAGTCCCCCTGCTATAAACAATCCTAACCTTACCTTGAATTTATTTGTGTGCTTTTCCATATATTATGATTTTAAGTCTGATACTTATTAAATAATTATTTAAAGAATGATCTGATTAATGTATCAGAAGACTTCTCGAATTCAGCTAATTGACCGTTCTTATAAACTTCGCCTTCGTGCAACATGATAAGTCGGTCCGCTGTATTACGGGCGCATTCTATATCATGTGTGATAATAAGAGAAGAAGTTTTATATTTTTTCTGAATATCATTAATGAGTAAACTGATTTCATCTGAAGTTGCCGGGTCAAGCCCGGTTGTTGGCTCATCGTACAAAATGATGATTGGATCAACAACAATTGTTCGTGCCAGACTGATTCGCTTACGCATTCCGCCTGATAACTGAGATGGCATTTTATTCAGGGTATCAGATAAGCCAACATTTTCCAATGCTTCATTTATTTTTTCGTTTATTTCTTTTTGCGAGAGATCCTTTTTTATTCTCCTTAGCGGAAATTCAAGGTTTTGTCTTACAGTCATTGAATCATACAGTGCGCCACTCTGAAAAAGGAAACCAATTTTTTTTCGCAACTCTCCTAAGCTTTCATTGTTTAATGCTGTCACATCTTCACCAAGCACATTGATTGTTCCGTGATCGGGATTAAATAGACGGACAATACATTTTATCAGGACAGATTTTCCGGAGCCGGATTTTCCAAGTACTGCCAGGTTTTCGCCTTTAAATAGCTGTAACGACACATTTTTTAAGACTTCCTGTGTACCAAATCCTTTCCTCAGGTTATTTATATCTATAACCTGTTCAAGGCTTTTTGTTTTAGCCGCTGTATTAGCCGTTGTCTGGATAGGATTCATCAATTTTTAAATTAAAGTAAATCAGTAATCTGCACAGCAATAAGATCTACAATTATAACAAGTAAGGAGGATAGTACCACTGCTGAATTTGCTGCAATGCCAACACTCTCTGTTCCTCGTCCGGCAGTATATCCTTTATAGCATCCGACTAAACCGATCACAGCGCCAAAAAAGAACGATTTAATTACGGCAGGCATAAGATCTATAAACTCAAGATGGCTGAATGCCTGTGAACAAAACAGAACAAAACTTACATCTCCTTTAATATTTGCACCTACCCAGCATCCAAATAAACCAAGAGCATCTGAATATAATACTAAAACCGGTATCATTAATGTAGCAGCTAATACTCTCGTAACAACTAAAAATTTCATTGGATTGGTGGATGATACTTCCATAGCATCAATCTGCTCTGTTACTTTCATTGAACCTAATTCTGCTCCCATTCCTGAACCAATCTTACCTGCGCAAATTAATGCTGTGATAACCGGCCCCATTTCCCTGATTAGAGATACAGCTACCATTCCGGGGAGTAAGGATACTGCACCGAAATGAACAAGTGACGGACGGGCCTGAATTGTAAGTACCAATCCCATAATAAATCCGGTTACTGAAATAAGCGGTAATGATTTATACCCGATCTGAAAAGACTGACGTAAAAACTCTTTGAATTCAAAATCGCGGGAAAAAGTTTCTTTACATGTACGTGAAAGAAACAGAAAAAAATCAGCTACATCTGTTAAAAAGTTGTGTGCCTCAGCTGTTTTCGCAATTGCTTTTTCGCTGAGTTTTATGGATTGCTCCTTCGCAATGGTTTTTACCTTAATAACAGGATTAATTTTTTTCATTATAATATTTAATTTCCCCCGTGTCAACCTGATTCAATATGTTGGATATTTTGTCCTGTCAAAACACGAGATTTAGTCAGAGTTAGCAGATTCAGGTAATCAGTGATCTGACATAGTATTTATGGACAATAATTCGATATACTTAAAATTTAAAAAGTCACCGTTTAACGATTGCCGGTAAACGATGACTTTTAGAGCAAAATCGTTAATTAAAGAGCTGAAATAATATTGTGCAGTTCTTCTTTTGTTTTGCCTAACTTTTTTTGAAGTTTTCCGAACATCTCGTCCATCTTGCCTTCTTCAAACATGAGGTCATTATCAGTTAAGACAGCAAATTTCTGTTTAAGCTTGCCTTTTTGCTCATTCCAGTTTCCTTTTAGTTCAGTTGTATTTTTCATTTTATTTATATTAAATTGCTACAATAATGTTAAGCAGTTCCTGTTTTGATTTTCCAAGCTTATTTCCAAGCATTTCAATCATTTCCTTTTCCTTACCTTCGCGATAATGCAAATCTTCGTCGGTAATGACAGGGAATCTTTCCTTGAGCTTTTCTTTTTTCTTGTCCCAGTATCCAATTATATTTGTATTCATAATGTCTGATTTATTAGTGATGCGGTTGACATATTAAAAATATGTTTATTAAAAAACAATCCTTTATTTCTAAGGATTATTCCTTAATCATAACAAAATTAAGTTTTTGACATGGGGAGAGTGTTACATAACTTTTGAAAAGAGTTATATAATTCACGCATGGCGTAATTGGAGATGCTGGTTATTGAACCTGAAACTACTTCTAACTGTTCAGCTGTACCATTAATAGTTTTCGGGCAAGGAAAATTCTGCTTTTTACAGTTCCGATCTTGAGATTAATCGTATCGGCAATTTCTCTGTACCTGTATCCCGCAATGTACATTTTGAATGGCACCCGGAATTTATCTTTTAATTGTTCAATACATTTGGTAATTTCCATTACTGAATATGCCGAATCCGGATTATCTGAGCCAGAGGATTTTGTCTGATTAATAAAAAATGATTCATCTGTACGATCACAGTGGGTATTCTGGATAACATTATGTCTGTAGTTATTGATAAAGGTGTTTCTCATAATTGTTATAGTCCAGGCTTTTAAATATCCGTTATCAACAAATTTATCGCGACTCAAAATTGCTTTCAGGAATGTTTCCTGAACAAGATCTCTTGCATCTGCGTTATCTAACTTAAGGCGATATGCATACTTCAGTAAACCTTGTTCAAGATTCAATAGTTGTTCAGAGAATTCAATTGCTTTCATGTATTTGGGTTTATTTCGGAATAGTTCTAATAAATTTAAAGATTTGGACAGAGCCGCATATCATCAAAAAATGGTGTTCTTTTTGCTTCAACACATTTTACTGCATAAAGATATAGTGCCGCACTCCATGTTTGCCAGTCCTGACCCATTGGTTTGCCGTCCTGTGCTTTTATCCACTCATTAAATCCGAAATTGACCTTAGCGGTATTTGGAGTTTTAATAAGATGTGTAAGAGCCACAAGCTTTTCCCTGGCCAGGGTGTTCTTTTTAGCAGCTACCAGAGCTGCCACATAAAAACCGCATACAAACGGCCAGATACCTCCGTTATGGTATTCTCCCGGTTTATTATAGAATGCATATCTTGGAAGCCAGTCAGGATCTTCAGGTTTAATATAAGGAAAGAAGTTAGGCGGCAGATCAACTGTCAGGTCACTGCTTCCTTTCATGGCTACACATTCCTCTTCGATCCACGAAATCATCTCCTCAGCACGCGTAGGTGAAGCGATTCCTGAAAGAATGGCAAGGCTGTTTCCGAGAAGATCAAACCGTTCGCTGCTATGAATTTTATATGACCAGAAAGCATAATAGGGTTTATGTTTTACAACCAGTCCTTCATGGACATGACGATGTATCGTACCTCCTGTAATTGTAAACCGGCTCATTTCGCTGTGCATTCTGTCAGCTTTTTCGTTCTTTCCAAGGATACGGAGATAACTATATACAAGTGTATTCACAAATAGTCCATAACCTGTCACCCATTGTTCATCACGCCAATCGCTGGTCGGTTGCTGGGCAACCATATACCTGTCCGAAGGGCTTTGATACTCCATCCAGGTCAGGGCTTTTTCAACTGCAATATTAAGAAAGTCAGGTTCGCCTGATATCTTTCTGAAAATTCCAACCCCTAACAGAAACAAAGGAGTTGTATCACTCGATCCGCGATCCTCTTTATCGTTTACCAGAGAAGGTATATGACCACGCTCCGTCTGGTTTATAGCGAGAGTCTCCAATACTTTCCGGATGCTCTGCAGAAGCTTTTTGTTCTCAGATACAGCAATTCCAAAAATAGAAAACATCAGATCCCTTGTATAAGGTTCAGGATATCCCCAGCCGGCAGTCCGGGGAAGTCCGCGACATGGCCCATGCGCATTATTAAGAAGCACTTCAATAGCGGCTTTCTTTGCTTCTTCAATCTCTTGCTGATCTGAAGTCTTCATTATTTAATTCCTAATTTGTCGTTCATTATCTGTACAAATTTTTTGGCTACAACACGGTAGTCAAAGTTTTTAACTACCCTTTCCCTGGCCGCTTTGCCTATTTTTTCACGTAATGCTGCATCAGTCATAAGAAGCATTAAATATTTGCCAATATCATGTACATCTGCACGGTAATCTACTGTCCGCGGTTCATTAAATACTACTCTGTGTTTTTCTTCAAATCCCGATTCATCACCAAGAGTAACCTGGTCGACAACAATTTTCTGTGCTACTTTTGCAAGGAAGGCTGTTTCTCCATCAACAAGGGTATCAAGCATTCCCATAGCTCTGATCCCTATAACCGGCTTTTCGCATGCTCCGGCTTCAACCTGAGGCATACCAAATCCTTCCAGTCGGGAAGGGGCTGCATATATATCGCATGCTCCGATCAGGTAAGGCATAAATTTCCTTGAAATAGTATTGGTTGCATAGATGACACTTTTTTCAATTCCAAGATGTGCCGCCATGTCAAGATCATCTATGTTTTGCCTCTGTGTCCGCGGCTGGGGCCATACTTTGCAGACATATTTCCAATCGGGCGCTTTGGTATCAATAATAGCAAGCGCCTGCATCACTTCCTGTGCCCCTTTTGAAGCTGCGTCACCACCAATTGTGAGTATCATTATCTGGTCAGGTGATATACCAATTGATTCACGTACTGCCAAAATTTTAGGGTCGTCTTTACCATGAGGAATAAATGAATCAGTATCACATCCAACGGGTAAAACTTCAATTTTATCACCATTGATCCCGTCGCGAACATACATCTCCTTCACCCAATTCGAAGTTACGAGTATAAGTGGAAGATCATTTAAGACTTCCTGATAGTTTGCAATATATCCATCTGCAACCAGCCATGGTACGGGTTGTACCCCATACCGTTGGGGATGAAGAACTAACTGTGGGGTATGTCCCCAGTAACCAACACCAACAACAACATTTGGTTCAAACCAGCGATAATACCATTCCTTCTCCTGTGCCGATTCGAAATGAACCGCCTGTGCATCAACACCCATTTCCAGCAGCCCTTTGTAGAGAAGATCTCCCTGTGTCGCCAGTCCTCCCGGAGAAGGAGGATAATCATATAATAACAAAACTTTCATATTTTCAAATTCATAAGTTTATTAAGCCATTTTTTAGCTACAGCCGGATCAGTAAATTGCCAGAATGATTCTTCTCTGGGTGTGGTTTCTGCCTCGAAGCCATTTTTTTCAAATCCATACGTTTCGGTAATTATGCGGTATTTTCGAAGCCATATCCTTTTCGAAAGTGGCTTGTAAATGCTGGCATTTTCTACAGCCACAGGGTAGTGTTTTTTATTATCGTCGGTGTAAGCAAAGGTCCATAATCCGTTTGTTGAAATTTTACCAGTATCCCAGAGTTTAATTACTGCTTTACCTGCTTCTTCATGCCTGCGGTGCCTTGTATATTCTCCGGTTGGATTATGAGAAATTATCAGGTCGAAATGCTTTGCAGGTAATAATTTCAGGATAGCCAGTTCAACCTCCTTTTCCTCCAACGGCTTCTGTTCAGGACCATCATCAAGGTCGCCCATAATTCCTTCAGACTTAAAAATTCTTAATGTATTATAAAACCTGGAGGAGCGGTCTTCATCGTTTCCCCTGCACAGACATACAATGAACCATTGCCATGCCGGATGGCTAAGTATTGTTCCTCCGGCCCATAATGTTTCATCATCGGGGTGAGCTACAATAACGGCAACAGTCTTTGTAGATAATCGGGCCATAGGGATAAAGAGAGTATTATGCAAAGATCAGTTACCAAAAAAAGTAAAACGTTACACAACTTTATAATTATTTTACATTATTCACATATAAGATTAATTGACTTTTTTAATTTAAGACAGCTCGCTAAATTGATTTCAGTAAACAGATGAAACAAACTTCTTAAGTTGCTTATTGAATTCATCGGGATTCTCCATGTTGCTTAAATGGCCTGCATGTTCTATAATATGAAGGGAGGAATTTTTAATTTTTTCATGCATCAAAAGTGCTGCTGCAGGAGGAGTTACAATATCTTCCTTTCCCACCATTATTAGCACTGGTATTTTTATCTCCTGTAGTTTGCTGCATGTTTCTTTACGCATTGCCAGAGCTAGCAGGGCATTGCAGAGCGATTGTTCAGAGGTTTTTATTATCATCTCCCTTACATCTGATATTGCATTTTTCCTCGTAATGAAAGATTCAGGGGAGAAGAGGTTTTTTATGCTCTCATCTGCATACTTTTCCACGCCGGCATCCCTGATGTTTTTGATTGCATTCATCCGTTTTTCTTTCGCCTCAGTCGTATCGGCAATGCATTGGGTATCACTCAATACAAGAGCATCAAAACGCTCCGGGGAGTCAGAAATAGCATTTAATGAAATGTATCCTCCCATTGATAATCCACAAAGCATTGTTTTATCTATTTTAAGGAGATCCATAAAGCTGATCAGGTCTTTTGCAAAAAGCTCAATTGAGAAATTCTCATTCCCGTTATCAGAATTACCATGTCCACGTATATCATAAGTAATCACATGATATTTATTCTTTAACACTTCTACCTGGTGGTTCCACATGGACTTATTAAATGGGAACCCGTGAATAAAAATCAGAGATGGAGCTCCCGACTTTCCATCGTCAGTATAACTTACCATTATATCATTTACTGCTATTCTGAATTCGTTTTTTAATTGATTCATTAGGATGTTGATTATTTCATAGTATCTGAGCAAGAACATCTCCCTGATTAATCTGTAAAGGACTATTCAGAACTATACAAAGGTGATTCTCTTTGTCATAAGAATTGTTATACAATTTTTGAAAAGAGTTACATTATTCGCACATTCTAAAACTATTAATAACTGTATGTCTGATACTGGCCTCAGCAGTCTCAAATTTAAATCTTTACGGCAACATCAGTTGGTGAAACTTCCCCGGTTATATGATGGGCATAGGCCCGGGTAAATTCCGCACCATAGAAAAATATCATAGATGAATAACTCACCCACAGAAGAATTAAAACAATTGACCCGGCTGCACCATATGCCGAACCCGGATTTGTTTTACTTAAATAAAAACCAATAGCAGTTTTCCCCAGGATAAAAAGCAGGGCCGTTAAAGCTGAGCCCAGCCACAAATGTTTCCATTGAATTTTTGCGTCAGGTAATGTTTTAAACATGAGTGCAAAGAGGAACATAATGACTACAAATGAAATAATGAATTTGAGCACATAGAAAATCATGAGAACAATATTTGGCCAGTGAAGCAAAACCCAACCGCTCAAAGCTGCAAGAACAGTTGTGATAATGAGTGAGATTAGTAACAAAAAACCAATGGATACGATCAACCCGAATGAAAATAGTCGTGTACGAAGTAACGTGAAAATGGGTCTGCGTGGTTTGGCTTTTACTCCCCAGATAATATTCAGTGCTTTCTGTAATTCTACAAATACTCCTGTAGCACCGGCAAGTACCACAATTAATCCAATTATAGTAGCAAGTAATGATTTATTTGTATTGGTTACGCTGATTATCATATCCTTCACCTGTTTCGCTGTTTCCACACCCATTATAGAGGATATCTGTGTATATAGATTATCTGTTATAACATCGCGCTTAAAAAAGAGAGTGGAAATAGAAATTATCATCACAAGTAAACCAGGGATGCTGAAAATAGCATAATAAGCAATCACTGCACTTTGCATAAAAGGATCTTTTTCCCACCAGCGTTTTGATGCTGATCCGGCAATTTTAAGAAAGGATTTTATTTTTTTCTTATTGAGCATCAGATTAATGGTTTAAAGATTTTATCAACGTTCCTGATTATACCCATTTTCGTATTTCCCATTTTCAATTGAATCATTGTTGATCCTTAAAAAACAATCTGTAGACTGAAAATGGCGTTATTTTGAGCTTTTAAGTTCACCCAGGAGTTCATTTAAATCAACGGTAGCGTAGGTAGATGCGTAGTCTGACATGGCATAAGGAACGATTAAGCTTCCATTGTGAATAATAGAACCACATGAATAAACAACATTAGGCACATAACCTTCCCTTTCTTCACTATTGGGAGATAATAAAGGTGTCTTTAGTCTGCCAATTTCATTTTCAGGATTATTAAGTTCATATAATGAAGCTCCTAAAACGTATTCCCTCATTGGCCCTACTCCATGTGTTATAACCAACCAACCTTCTTCCGTTTCAATAGGAGACCCGCAATTACCCACCTGTATCAGTTCCCATGAATATTTTGGTTTCTGAATAAGTCTGGCTTCACGCCAGATATTAATATTATCTGAATAAGCTATATAATTATTTATGCCGTCTATTCTGCAAAGAATGGCATATTTACCATTGATCTTTCTGGGAAACAATGCCATTCCTTTGTTCTGAGCGAGTTCTCCATGAATTGGTAACCCTTTGAATTTATAGAAATCTCTGGTTGAAAGTAACTTCGGTAAAATGGACATATCATCATATGCAGTATAGGTAGCATAATAGATAACTTCTTCGTTTTCTTCAGTGAACCTAACAAAACGTGCATCTTCAATGCCATTTTTTTCGGTATCGGAGATTGGGAAAATCACTCTCTCTGAAATTGCCGAGTCAAGTGAAAATTCAATTTCATAATGTGACAGTGCCAGCCACACCATTTGATTAATAATTAATTCCTTATTTGGTGTAAGTTTATGTGTTTTTCTTGTTTCTGCTACGGCCCTTTTCAATTCACCATAAGTAAATTTGTCTCCCAGTTTTTCCAATACAAAGAGCGGTGACAACTTGTTGTCAAAATCACGCATTTCATCCAGCTTCTTTATAAATGATTTTTTATTGTAAATATGCCTTTTTATCCGTTCAGCTTCTGCCAGCATTTTACCTACAGGTTCAATAATCATATTATTATTCTTGTCAATTATTGCTGATCGGAAAACAATGGATGAAATATGTCCTTCCCCGGTTGCCCTGAAACTAATGATCACTCTTTTCTCATCGGTTCCGGTTTCCGATTGATCAGGATCTTCTACGATTGACGGATTAAAAAAAGCAGCCGATTCAATTGAGTATTCCATTGTGAAATAGGAACCAATAAGCGCTTTTCGTGAATGACTTACTTTACCTGGTTTTATACCTAATTCGCCGAACAACTCAGCCAGTTTATTAAAGTGTGTTTCAAATATCAGTGAAATATTTCTGTGACGTCTGGAATAGCCTCTAAGCACCTGACTTAATGCAACGAATACTTCACTATCAGGCATTGCTAATACACTTAGTATAATATTTTTACTTCTTTCGCCGGAGAAATTACAGAATCGGGCTATTACCCTGCTGGGATCAGGGGAAAATCTAATATCCTTTCTGGTGACTGTAACTTGCATGGCTCTAAGTTGATTACCTCAATTTTTTCCTGGTTATTCCGGATGTATCTGCAATGAAATAAGAAGAGGTAAACTTCGATGAATTTTCCTTTGCCGAGAAAATTGCAGATTCTTTTTTTATTGATTTCTTTTCAGAATGGACCATGCCCCGGTCACCATGTTTTTTATCCGGCTCATTATAATTTTCAACTGTCAATCGTGCCATCAGGTAACTTAATGTAGATTCTGCTCCCTGATTGAGGTTCACGTGGGTCTCTTCCAATCCATCGTAACAGCCGCCTGTACATGGGTTATAAATTATCTGATGTAAACGGTTGTTTCCTAAAAACCAGTTAAATGCAATTTCCATTTTTATAAGGTAGTCTTCATCGTCAAATATATCATAAAATTTACTTAATGTTATAATTGTATAAGCAACATCAATTGGTTGTTCACCAAAATGACCTGCTACAAATCCTTTCTTCAGCCAGTTCTTATTGGAAATTACTTCTATTCCGTTTTCATTAAAAGTTTTCGATAACAGAAAACTAAATGAGGATATAGCTATTTCTTTGTAAATTGTTTCTCCTGTTAACAACCAGGCGTATAACATGGCCTCAGGCAAAATGCTGTTTGCATAAGTAAGATAGCCCTCAAACCATTGCCATTTTTGGTCAGATTCATGTTTGTACATTTCAACCAATCTGTTTGCCAGTGTTCTTATATGATTAAGGTTTTCTGACGATTTTATGGCCTTGTGATAATAATACAAACCTTTTATGGCAAAGGCCATTGCCCTTGTGGAATGTATCGTTTCAATACGAGGAATTACTTTGTTAATGATTGCAATGGCCTCAGAACTGATTTTTAGAGGAAGTAAATGCTTCTCAGAGATTAAATAACCCAGGGCCCAGAGAGCCCTTCCATTTGCATCATCCAGGTTTGAAGTTTTGTTTTGATCGGTAAATTTATTTTCAATGTCTACATAGTTTAAAAAGTCACCGGCAGGTTGCTGACAAAGTTTAATAAAACTAAGATATTTATTTATATACCTTATACTTTTGGAATCGCCTGTTAATATGAAATGCATGCACATTGCTACCATTGCCCGGGCATTATCATCAAGGGTGTAACCGGAACAGAGATCAGGTTGATTGATTTTTGAAAACTGAATGATACCGGTTCCGGTTGTCATTTGTTTTATATGGTCCAGATTAATGGCCGGTAGATTATATTGTATCGTAATTTTATCCGCAGCTATTTTTTTGAACAGCATGGTATGTTCAACGGCAGAATTTTCCCAGGCTGTGGAAACTATTTTCTGTAAGGTATTTATTCTGATATTCCTTCGTAAAGTGGCATCATTAAATAACCTGAGAACGCCTTCAGCTAATTGCTGTGAGTTGCGAAAATCAAAAATGATTCCTGTATCCTCAGTTAAAACTTCCCTGGCGTGAGGAATAGGAGTTGATATGATAGGGCAGCCACAACTCATAGCATATGCAAAAGTGCCGCTTACTGCCTGGTTTGGATCATTGGTGGTAAAAAGGTAAATATCAGTAAGCTGCAAATATTCAAGTAGATCCGGCAATGCTAAATAGCTATTAATGAATTTTACATGTTGTGTTAAGTTATATTCAGTTACCATTGTTTCAAGACTTGTACGGTATTTCTCTCCTTCCTCTTTTAAAACTTCGGGATGGGTTTTTCCTATTACAAGAAATATTACATCCGGATTGGTTTTTACAATAGCCGGTAATGCTTTTAATGTAGTTTCAATGCTCTTACCCGAGCTTAGCAGACCAAACGTAGTAAGAACTTTCCGCCCTTTGATTCCATATTTTTTTTTCAGCGATTCTCTGTTTAGATGAGGCACCAGGTGAGTCCCATGGGCTATAACAGATATCTTTTCTTTTGGCATATCATAGTCATACATTAATATCTCAGCAGAATTATGCGTCATAACAATTATTGATTCACATGCTGAGGCAATACTGTTTATTTTGGATTTCAATTTCTCATCAGGATATGGTAGTACAGTATGAAAAACAACAACAACCGGTTTTGTAAGTTCTTTTAGAAATTGAAGAAATGCCTGGTCCTGTTTGACAAAGAAACCAAACTCATGCTGGATCAGGACAATTCTTATTTGATCGTCTTTATTAATCTTCAATACCAGTTTTTCATATCTGTCAGCTATTGAAGTCTTAAGTACATATTTCACCTCATCGGTATATTGAAAATTTTCATCACCTGATTCCAGCGCGCAAACTTTTATTGATAGAGTATTACTGAATTTATTATTAATGGCTTTAATCAAATCCTGCGAATAGGTTGCTATACCACATTCCCTGGGTGGATATGAGGTAATAAATAATATTTCAGGCAAGTCATTGGTTTTATCTATCAGAGGTTCTTGTCCTCTGGCGATCGGAATAATCGCAGGATATAATGAGTTTTCAAAGCCAAACAACCCTTCGCGATTATATATAACTTCACCGTTTTGCTTTGATAATATTTTATTTTTCATCTTTATAACTATAAGTTAACAATTCTGAAACCAACTCATGTAAATTCACAGAGGCGCACGCGATTACAGTATCTGCCGCACCATAATAAATGAATAAAGTATCGCCAAACAGGGCAGTACCCGTCGGAAAAACCACGTTATTAACGTCTCCTTTCAGTTCCCATTCATATTCCGGTGAAAATAGAGCATAAGGCAACCGCGATATTACTTTTTCTGGATTATCCAGATTGAGTAAGGCTGCTGCACATGCAGAATATACAGTTCCTTTGGCAGTTTCTTCGGCTCCATGGTAAATCAACAACCAGCCATGTTCCGTTTCAATCGGAGGACAACCACCCCCAATATAGCTTGATTCGTGGGCAAATAAGGGATCGATGAGAATATGTTCCTGTAGTTTAAGAAAATAATTTTTCCAGAATTCTTTAGTGAGATCCGCTAAACTTTTCACAGAGACTATTTGAATGCCTGGCCTGATCCGGTGAAGAAATACCAGATTACCTTTGATTCTTCGGGGGAAAAAAACTACATTTTTGTCCCATAACATCACTTTCTTTTCAGGATCAGCATTCGGATTATAAAACTTATTATCGTGGTAATATCGTTCATCAATGCCATCTGACTTTACCAGAGATATAAATCTTGCAAAGGTGATGGGAGGAACAATGAGCCCCTGTTTTTTAAAATGCATTAAATCTTTCGATGTGGCTAAAGCTCCGCGTGCATTTGTACCGTCATATGCAGTATAGGACAGGTAATACTGATCATCAATTTTTACAATCCGGGGATCTTCAACACCATGCTTTTCATATTCGAATTCAGGGACCATAAATGGCTCATTCCACCTTTCAGCAACTGTTAACGGACCATCAAGTCTGCAATAACCAATAGTTGAAAAATTCCCTTTTTGCACTGATCTGTAGAAAAGATGAACGCTTTCGCCTTCCTGCATGGCCGCAGGATTNNNCTATTTCAACTGATTTGACCTTCCTTTTTTCAAAAAAGCCAGAAAAGGCTTCTTTTAATTCATCAAAATTTACAATGATACTATCAATAAATTCACTGAATTTTTCTCCAACCGGCTCTGCAAAAACATCAATCTTTTTTGATAATCTTTTGCGGGACTTCCAGGCCTTAATGCGAATAAATAATACAGCAAACAGTGCACAACTTACAAAACCAGCCAATACACCTGATAATCGCTTTCCTGATCTCATGGATAAAAATTCAGATTTGATCTATTCTGCAATGAAAAACCCTGATTATTAGTATAATAAATGTAAATAATATCAGAGTATTTTGATGAAGTATCTATAATACGGAAATAAGCTTACGAATCTCTTCTTTTGTTTTACCAAGCCTGATCTGAAGTCGTCCAAGTAACTCATCCTTTTTCCCATCAACCAACAATAGATCGTCATCCATGAGCACAGAAAATTTTTGTTTCAGCTTCCCTTTTATCTCGTTCCAGTTCCCATTAAGTTCTGTCATGTTTTTCATAATTCTTTTTGCTAAATGAATTAAAATTCATAGAGCAAAGGTGAGTAACTTAAGCCGAGGAACTGTTACAGAACTTTGACAAAAAGTTACATTATTCACGCATATAAGTTCAGTGAAAATCAAGGACCGTACTTGCGATCCGGCAACTATTTTAT
Source organism: Bacteroidales bacterium (assembly GCA_003141415.1). Taxonomy (GTDB): domain Bacteria; phylum Bacteroidota; class Bacteroidia; order Bacteroidales; family VadinHA17; genus LD21. Next base: position 2,778 of record PLLX01000120.1, on the reverse strand, counting down.
TAAATTATGGAAAGAAAAAGAGGTACTGAATTAAGGCAATTTTCAGCTAAACCATAAATTTCGCATTCGGGATGATTATTTAAAACGGGATGACATCCTCTCCATATACCATTCTAATGATTCTTCTAATTTTTGGGTATCTAAAATAGTGGCAATAACCTTCTGTAACCTTAATAAGGCGGTTTCGCTCTTTACGATATAATCAAATGCCTTATGATGTAAGCAGTTTATCGCCACCTCAATATTATCCTGTGCTGATAACATAATTACTGGAATACGAGGATTGATTTCTTTTATTTTATCGAGGGTTTGTATGCCATTCATTGCTTGTTTATCAACCCCATCAAGATGATAATCCAGGATGATCAGATCCGGCTCGTGTGACAAATTCTCAATACAAATTTCTCCTGTTGCGTAAGTTTCAAGCTTAAAATCGGGATAGTAAAGAAACTCAATTTCTATCATTTTTAAATACATTGCATCGTCGTCTACCACGAAAATTTTTGCACTCTTATTGCTATTCATAATTAAGTATTTTTTATCAGATTAAACTCTTCCTCCAATTCCATACATGCCTGGTTACAAATGCTTTCAAGCTGTGTTACCAGGTTGTGTATTTTATCAACCTGTTGTTGGGTGCCGGCATATTCCTGAACTTTTCTTGCCATGTTTTCAAAATCAGAGCTTATTCCCACAATTGAAAATGAGGGAATTAATTTATGTATCGTTGCGGATAATAAGTTCCAGTCTTTATTGAATAAACATTGTTTCATAGTTTTTATTAAAGGAGGGGTTTGTTCCAGATAAAGCGATATCATCTCCATCATTAATGCATGATTAGACTTTGTATGTCGCTTTAAAAAATCCATGTTTGTGCATTTAAACTTTACATTTTCATCGTTTTGAATTACAGTATTTTCGTTTAACAGCATGGTTTTTTTAACAAATCCGACTATTTTACTATACAATAATCTATCGTCAACAGGTTTTGCGATATAATCATTCATACCTACAGCCTTGCATTTCGCTAAATCAGCTGTTGTTACATCTGCTGTTAAGGCAATGATGGGAACAAGAGAATTTAAAGTATAGCGGATATATTCTGTCGTTTCAAACCCATTCATTTCAGGCATCTGAAGATCCATCAGAATAATATCGAAAGATTTAGCTTGCAGCATTTCTATAGCTATTTTCCCATTTGTGGCAATGTCGCATTCAAACCCAAAATCATCCAAAAGGGTCCTCATTAATAATTGGTTAAGTGCAATATCTTCTACAACCAATACTTTTATGTTTGTGATTTCAGTATCTAATTCGACTATTCCAGGTTCTATTCCGGCATCTGCTTTCGTTTGTTGAAAAGCCAGAATAAAACTAAAAGTTGAACCCTCACCAATTTTACTTTTTACAGAAATGCTTCCATCCTGATGTTCCACCAATTGTTTGACAATGGCAAGTCCTAATCCTGTGCCACCGTATAGCCTGGCAGTACCGCTGGAAGCCTGCTGAAAGTTTTCAAAAATCTTTTCTATTTTATCTTCTGCTATTCCGATTCCTGTATCTGAAACGGAAAATTTAATTTTTACTTTCTCTTTATCTTCATTCAGCAGTTGAACTCTAACTGTAATTTTCCCTTTTGTTGTAAATTTGACTGCATTACTTATAAGATTTAAAATGATCTGGTGCAAGCGCACAGGATCGCCAACCAGCACCCCGGGAATCTTGTCATCATATTCTTTAACCAATATTAAATTCTTCTCCTGAATTTTTGTCTCAAACAAATGAAGCATTGCGGATATGGATAATGTCATCTTGAATGGAATCTGTTCAAATGTCATTTTCCCGGCATCTACTTTAGCCAGATCGAGAATGTCGTTAATGAGTACGATCAAAGAGTCGCCACTCATTTTAATGGCAGTTAAATATTCTTTTTGTTTTACTGACGAATCTGTTTTCAACAACACTTTTGTAAAACCGATAATCGCATTCATAGGAGTGCGGATTTCATGGCTCATATTTGACAAAAACTGTTGTTTGGCCTTCACGGCATTTTCTGCTATCAGGGTGGCGTTTTCGGCTTTTATTTTTGCTTCTTCAGCTAATCCGGTTGCCAGCTCGGCAAATACAATCGCTTCAGTCAATTCGGTCGCAATTCTTTTTTGGTCGGTAATATCTCTGGCGACTACAACTACACCAAGCACATTTCCTCTATCATCCTTGTAAACCGATCCATTGAATAATACATCAGTAAGCTTACCACCCTTATGGCGAAGGGTAAGTGGAGAATCGGTAACAGATCCTTTTGCGAATACCTCCTGGTATACTTCACGTGCTTTCTGTGGTTCAGTGAAATAATCAAAAAAGTTAGTGCCTGTCAGTTTTTTTCGTGTTAAACCCGTAATATTTATAGTAGCCTGATTCATGTCAGTGATCTTACCTTCAGTGCTTATAGTAAGCAATGGGTCAAGACTTGCTTCGATAAGGCTACGGGCATAGTTCGCAATTATTAACTCTGCTGCCCGTTTTTCTTTTTCATCGTTTTGAAAGACAAGCTCTTTGTTAGCAAGGATTAACTCAGCTGCCCGTTTTTCTTTTTCTTCGTTCTGATAGACAAGTTCTTTGTCAGCTATTTTTAACTCAGCAGCCCGTTTTTCTTTTTCTTTGGTTTGATAAACAAGTTCTTTGTCTGCAATAATTAATTCAGCTGCCCTTTTCTCTTTTTCATCGTTTTGAAATATAAGTTCTTTGTCTGCAATGACTAACTCTGCTGCACGTTTT
>PLLX01000180.1 GCA_003141415.1 Bacteroidales bacterium | reverse complement strand
GGATTCCTTCAGACAGAAGATGATAAGGATATCTTTATCCACCGTTCAGGTTTAGAGGTTTCCCATACCGAACTTGAGGCAGGTCAGACAGTTGAATTTGAGATTGAGCAAAGAGAAAAAGGACCGGTTGCCATTAAAGTTAAAAAAGTAGATTAATCTTACTCAAACTAATACCAGTGAGGCTGTAACATAAATGGACAGCCTCTTTTTTTAGTATTACAACTCAGTACTTTTTGCTACTTATTTCTTACTTCTTACTTTTTTTTCTGATCCTCCCTCCTGAATTCAACTTTTTCCTTTATCTCTGTTCCCGCCATAACTTGCAGGAGTACATGTCTCTACCCATTCATTTGGATATGTGTTTACCAGCCATCTATGTCCATCGGCTGATACATCAGAGTCAACATAAAAATTGTCGCCAATAGCAAATTGCTCAGCGAGTTTGTGGTGGTTAGCCATAATGGTGGCATCTTCAATTCTCATTGTATTGGCCCTGTTTGAGAAGGAAACATTATGCCCATACCTTGCTATTGAAGCATCTCCTTTACTATTTTTAAGTTGCCCGAATATTTCATCATATGTCCGGTTTTCTTTCGAAATGAAAACAATGTGTTTAATAGGAGACTCTTTCTGTCCTCCGTAGAGTGGAATAGGATTATCTTTACGTGACTTTAAGAGTTCTGCAGCCTTCTGCTTAAAAAAGTTATTACTTATTACCTGGGCTGTCATCTTCCTAAGATCTTTCTCTGACGGTATTTTAATTACAGAGACAGTACCTTTCATCAGATTGCCAATATATGTTCCTTCTCCGCCCTCCTTAAAATTTTTTCCGCCATTGGGTCCACTCCCATAACCTTTAGCATTTGTGACAACAATGTTTTTCCCATCGGGTGTTATTTTCAGTTTGGAAGGGAACCAGCCTGTCGGAATATGTCCTGCTACATTGAAAGAAGGAAGATCAATCACTCCGATAGCATTAATTCCTGCCTCTGCTACAAAAAGTCGTTTTTCGTCAGGCGATACTGCCAGGCCGAAGGGGATAACACCCCTGAAATGTTTCAGCGCCTCATCAGGTTTTAAATAAATTTCCTTAACAACAGAGTCAGTTTTAAGATCAATTACCGTTATATTATCATTATTACCATTGCTGGCAAAGAGCCAATCTGAAGTAGCAACCAGCGAGTTAGGACTTGATCCCCCCACGGCAGGGATCCCTTCAACCATCTGACCGACAAGGTTTCCCGTTTTAATTCTTGCAGTGACTTTTGGATAGTCAATATCTTCAATTGAAATAGCCCATACTGAAAAAGCCTTATCACTATTCGGATCACCGAGTCCCGGAATCACCAGAGAATCAGTAATAATTCCGTTTTTCATCTCTTCGGTATTATATCCAAAGGCAGGAAAAGCAAGGGCTTTTTTATAGTCAGATTCCTTTTCTATATTACCTATTTTGCTATACTGGAACATACCCACATTTGCCACATATACCTTTTTCTCATCATGGCTGAGAGCCACACCAAAAGGATAACGGCCAACTGGTACGGAATTAATGACCTGCATTTTCCGGGTATCAACAATAACGAGACGGAAGTTAGTCTGATCAACAGCAAAGAGATGGTTCCCATCCCGGGAAAGCGTCATATCACCAATATAACCATCAGGGAACTTTGTTCCATTTGCCGAAACAGAACAATCCACCGAGTCGATCTTGTTCCCTGTAAGGAGATCAAAAACAAGAATGCTGTTATCCTGACCTGCCGCAACATATACTTTCTTGTTATCGGGAGTTATTGCCAATCCCATAAACACAGATTCAAGTATACCAGTATTACTGGAATATCCGGGAGGTACTTGTATGATCTCAGGATTGGTTGTAAGTTTATGTATGATTGAAATTGACAAAGGGCTAACACCTGAATTGGCAGTAACAGCCATCTCTCCGTCACAGCTGAGGGCAAGTCCGAATGGATGCGGGGCGACAATCAGGCTTTTTCCGGACGGTGTCAGTAACCGGCCATTAGGGAGAACTGTTGTACCATTTTTATTGATCACAGTATATAAACTTCCGGCTGGAGCAGATAAAACAAGCAGCTCATTTTTCCCGGTTTGGCAACCTGAAAAAATAAGAAAGAATGATGCAAGTAAAACCAATAACCTTAATAATTTCATTTACACCAGCTTCCATCCTTTTCTGTAATCATACATCATCATTTTTGTTGCAGCCCCGTCTGTATCATCAATAAATGTTTCAGTTGCCGGATTCCATTTGACTGTTCGTTTCAACGCACAGGCGATATTCCCTAAGTTACAAACTGTACAACTGCTATGCCCTATTTCGACAGGAACTACAGGATCTTTCCTCGAACGAACCGATTCGATAAAATTCAGTTGATGTGGAATTTTTGTTTCATATGGCCCATCTGCTGCATCCTTCTTTTCCGGATTAAGCTTCGGGTCTGAGGCTTTGAAATATCCTCTTGCTACTTCTATCCAACCCTTATCTCCCCAGAATTTCACTCCTTTTGTTTTTTTTCCGTCAAATGGTTCTGAAGTCATTATTACTCCGTTGGCATATTTAAATGTCATATATTCGGTTCCATCACCTATTGGAGATGCTTCAACCGGACCATTCTTGTCCATACCCAATCCCCACTGGGCAATATCAAACATGTGAGCGCCCCAGTCAGTTGTGTAGCCGCCTCCCATTTCTGTATACCAGCGCCATGCTCCCCATAACTTTTCGTTTTGCTCCATAGACATCACATCCGGCAATGACTTGTACACCGGGTATCTGAAGAAACCCATTTAGTAAAAACATTGATTGCTGCCCCATACCTATAAATCCAAGTCTTATGTCAGCAACTGCAGATGATTTGAGTGATGAAGTAATTTTTGGAAGTATCATCATGCCAGCAATACCGGCAAAACCGGAATTTATGAACTGGCGTCTTGACCATCTCTTTTGATCTTTCATAGCGGTTCTTAATTAATTGTAAAATTGAATTATTTTCCAGAAATATATGAAATATAAAAATAGTAATTTTCTTCGCAAACCAAAGAATTTTGAGGTTGCTAAAATCTACCGAATATCGAATATTTTTCAGTATTACAAAAAATAGAGGAATAAAGAAAAATACCGGGATTATTGGTTTCCAGTTTTCTTTCAAGATGAAGTACGGGTTGCTCTTTCTTCAGATGGAGGAACCTGCTGATCTTTGATGTTGCCGGTATGGCTTTGATCCGTTGATCGCCTCCTTTGATCTCAATATGATAATAATCTCTGAGTATCCGGAAAAGAGATTTGTTTTCAAACTGCCGGGCAGTGATACGTGGAAGGTTTATATTGGCAATAAAACTGATATCATAAAATATGGGAACATCATCAAGAAACCTCACTCTTTCCATATAAATGCAACCTGATTCCTTTTCCAGCTCTGTCAATGGAAACATGAAATCATCGGGCCATTTCATCAGTACAGGTTTTATAATGATACTGGTTTTCAGTTTACGGTCTCCTACTGCAGATGTTGTGCCCGAAACCGAAAGAATTCCAATCTCCCGTGGAAGGTTATGAACAATACTTCCTTTTCCCTGGTGCTTCCTGATATATCCGTCATTAGCCAGAGTGCTTAGTGACTGACGTACTGTTGGGCGGGTCATACCATATAACTGGCATAACTCATTCTCAGATGGCAGAAGATCGCCTTCCGTATAAACACCATCTGAAATGTGCTTTCTGAGAATCTCATAAAGCCTCCTGTATTGAGGTATGGTTTTCGGAGGGACCATAAACAGCACAAATTGAAATAAGTTGAAATAAAAAGTAAATTTAGGATATATTACTTGTAAATACAAGTTAAATCAATTATTTTTGTAAGCTTTGATTTATAGTAACATCTATAAAACGATGAACCAGTTTAGTTTACTTATTTTAACAAGTTATGAACCGAGGAATAATTCAAAATGTAAAATAAAAATGCGAATTCCATTAACCGCAAAGCCCGCAAAGAATTAAGAACTAAGGTAGCAAAGAATTAGGGTTCTATATTCTGACTTATTATTAACTTTATCTGTTACAGAGAGGTGCATAGAGAAGACACAAAGAACTGCTGAAGCAAACGAGAAACATGAAACGAGAAACAAAAAACATACATTTCAATAACCTGATAACCTAATAATCAAATATAACCTAAGATATAATGGCAACAGCAGTATTAATGCCAAAGCAAGGCCAATCGGTCGAGACGTGCATCATAACAAAGTGGTTCAAAAATAAAGGAGACAAAGTATCGGTCGGCGATATACTGTTCTCATATGAAACAGACAAGGCTTCTTTTGATCTTGAATCACCGGTTGAAGGGATACTACTTGATGTATTTTTTGGAGACGGTGCAGAAGTGCCAGTTCTTGTTAATGTTGCAGTGATTGGCAAAAGCGGGGAAGCAACAGATTCTTTCAATCAGGCAACTTCTCCTTCTAAAGCATCTATAACCTATAAAACCTCTAATGCTACAGAGGCTATAGAGGCAGTAAAGGTTATAGATACTCATGATATTAACATCAGGATTTCGCCTAGGGCAAAACGGATGGCTGAGAATAAAAAACTAAATTACAATACCCTTCAGGGATCGGGACCTAACGGAAGGATTATAACCAGGGATATTGAACAAGCATATTCCGGCAAGGATGTTGTTAGAAGGATTATTAATACTCCTGAAGCAGAGTATACAGAGCAACCACTGAGCAATGTGCGGAAGCTTATTGCCAGGGCCATGTATACTTCACTTCAGAATTCTGCGCAGTTAACTCATCATATGAGCGCTGATGTAAGATTCCTCCTGGAAGCAAGACAAAAAATCAAGAACAATCTCTCAACTGATAAAAATCAGCAGGATATCTCTCTGAACGATATGGTTTGCTGGTGTGTAGTTAGAGCGCTTGAGAAATTTCCGGAAGCTAACAGCCATTTTCTTGATGACCGCATCAAAACATTTCATAAAGTCCATCTCGGACTTGCAGTTGACACTCCTCGGGGGCTTATGGTTCCAGCAGCGAAAAATGCCGGTGACATGGATCTTACAGAATTGTCGA
>PLLX01000162.1 GCA_003141415.1 Bacteroidales bacterium | reverse complement strand
CGAAAAAATGAATTTGCAGCTGACAGATTTGCGAAAGAAAACTTCAGATCCGAAATATTAGCGACAGCATTAAAAAAGCTTTCAGTAAAAAACCTTTCGAATATGATGCCCCATCCGGCTTATGTGTTTTTTCATTATTCCCATCCTCCGTTACTCCAAAGGCTTGAAAAGTTGGAATGAATTTCTTTATATTTGCGAAAACTTTTGCCTCCTTAGCTCAGCTGGTAGAGCAGCTCATTCGTAATGAGCAGGTCGTGGGTTCGAGTCCCATTGGAGGCTCAAAAACATTGAATATCAATCTATTAACATCAAACTATATGTGTTAAACTACTTACAGGCGAGACTAATTCGGGAGTAATTCAATCTCTGTTCAAGTGTCTCGATAAACTCTGTAAATAGTTAATACTAATACTTATAGTTATGAAAAACAAAATCACTACTCATTTACATCTAAAGAGTTCTGCAATCTATCAACAGTTAATACAAATAGATTATTATTAAAGGTACAAAAGATGGAACAAAATAATAAAAATCAAAACACTGCTCTATTAGTGATGGATGTTCAGAGTACCACCGTAAAAATGTTAAAGGATGACATGTACTTCATAAATTCTATTACTAAAATCATACAAACGGCTCGTAATAATAAAATGCCTGTTATATATGTCGTCGTTGGGTTTAGGAAAGGATACCCTGAAGTTATTCCGAATAATAAATTTTTTTCAGTGTTGAAAAATAGGACTATTCATTTTGATACGGAAGAAGCAGCTAAGGTGTATATGTTTATTGAACCTAAGCCTGGCGATTAAAATTTTTCCCCGGCAGGCGGATGTGATTACTTCAGAAGAATGGTGTGCAGGGCTCTAACTCTTTGCAAATGGTCAGTCCATGACACAACGAACAGAAAAGCCACAATACTTTTCACTTCGATCTTTGTACACTGAATTGTATTTATAACGCAGGTACCAAAAAAAGACAGTTGTATTATTGTACTCGGTTGATGACCACCAATACCCAAATATTCCAATATAATTGAATATACCCTCAACACTTCGATAACCTCCAGGTAGGGCCGTAAAACCACTTTTATTGGTAGCTCCGGTATTAGGAATTTTCCAATGGCTGGTACCAACCTCTTTCATACTGCCACCAACAGACTCTCCTTCTTTCAAATAAGTAACCATAATCATCCAATCTCCATCGGTTGGCACATGCCAGCCCTTTGGGCACAATTTATTGGTATTTACAGTGTACCAATTATATAAAGCTCCATATGTCTTCTTGTTTTCAGCAGTGTCATTATCGTACCACGAATATGCAGGGGTTGTCAGCTTTGCCCAGTTGTCGTTGTTGGTAACAAGCGGTATTTCTGTACCATCATTGTATTTAGTTGTCTTTAAATTCTCTGCCATCCAGACCTGAGTTCCGATAGTTACAGTTTTGTATTTGTTGCCATCAACATCCTTTACTGAATGAGTCTGACATCCTGTTATTCCTAGCAAAAAGATGGCGACTGCGAATAATTTTATTTTTTTTTGTAGCATTTTTTTTCTTCTGAAAATATATAATAATTGCATCCTGCTAAAAGTAATGATTAATATTAAAAACAATAAAAGCGTCAAATAATTAATTTGCTGAAATGAATCTATTCATTATTTTTGACAATCTTAAAAAAATTGCGGGAGTAGCTCAGGGGTAGAGCATCAGCTTCCCAAGCTGAGGGTCGGGGGTTCGAATCCCCTTTCCCGCTCAAATAAAAAGGCTGTGCAAACAGCCTTTTTGTAATTTACACAGACCGACTCAGGTTTACCTGGAGGAGGGATGTGGAAATTGCAAAAATAGCCACGAAGTGGCTTTTTATGTGAAAGCATCCCCGCTGGGATCGCTGAGCAGAAGGCGAAGCAATCCCCTTTCCCGCTTGCTGAAAATCAAAGCGTTAACAGAGTTTAGCTCCTTTTTTATTTATCAATTTGCACAATATTTGCATACAGGTCTATTCTATACAATACTCTGATCAATCATGTTGATAAAATAGAAAACCCCGGCTTTTTAGTTCCGTGACTTAATAAAAAAGAAAGTCAATACTACTGGCAATTCAAATTTATGAAGTGCCGGGGTCAAAGTCAAATTTATTTCTTAGAGCATTTAACATTTTGCTTCTGAATACTGTTCCGGTTTACCGCAATGCTGTTATGGGGAATGTATTTCCCCTGATGAGTATAAGCTGATGACAAAGTTCTCCGATGTTGTATTTTAATCATCGCATTGTTACAAGAGCATAACCAAGGAGTTATCAGGACAATGACAATAAAAATGATTATCAATAGCCTTGTGATAAGTACCAGAAATAATATCCTTATCCTGAGCAGTACAATAGTAAGTCTTTTAGAGTCCGTCATACATCCAATCTTTATTCTCAATTTTATTAACAATCAGATTCCATGTTTTTACACCGCCATCTAAGAAGTTTGTGACTGTAATCTCTATATCTGATATTGTGATCATTCTGTCTTTCGTATCAGTTTCAAATTTAGGTTACGTTTCGTTAACAGAAGAACTTTTAAACGTCTGTGAATAAGATGCTATACTTAAGAGAAACATTGCAGAAATCAATAAAAGTTTTTTCATGGTTTTGAATTTTAACGTGCGTTTGCACGCATGGATGCCTCTTTTAATTGCCGGGATGGTACGTCCTGACTGGAATAAATTATTTCGCCACTTTCAGAAACTTCAATAAAAATACTGATTGTTTTCCCATGAGCCACTATCAGGTAGATTATTCCCGGTAAAATAGCCAGAAAAAATAAAAATACTGCTAAATACCCGTCTATTCCCTTCTCTTTTTGCAACTGGCAGCCTGTTTCTGTTTTGCTTGTTATTCGCCAGCCTTTTTTTAGTTGTTTTGTTACTTCATTTTCAAGTATGACTTTGCGCTCTTCAATTGTCTTCATAGTTTGATTTTTAATGTAAGTTATGAATTTCACAATAATCGGCACTATTAAAACGTGAAACCCCCGGCATTTCTATCGAGGGCCTCGCTGGGCAGGTTTCGTGCTTCTTATCCTAATCTGATAAAAGATTGACCAATTTAAACTAGCTCAGGGACAAAGTCATATTTATTTTCAACAGTAAGCCCCCGGAGCTGATCCCGAGGGTTGTGGCTATAAAATAATCAGAAAGATATAAACTGGGAAAAAATCAGCTCTGCAGGAGTAGTCTGTTACTGAACACCGGAAAGTTCTTTCTTCTTTCTATAGTGACTTAGTATAAACAAAATACCCGCCAGAACAAAGGGAATAGCAAGTATAAGTGCATTCTTAAGACTATTCGCAACGGGAAAATGATTCCTTTTATAATCGAGAACAAAGACAAATATGCTTAATGCCAATCCGATAATGGTCAATATTATTCCGCCAGTTTTTTCCCATTTCCATGCAATGATAAGTGCAGCAAGCAGGACAAACGATGGAATAAGACTCATTAGTAAAGCAGTGGCATTTTGCCAGAAGGTGCGTTCGGAGGAAACAGAATCCAAAGCAAATAAACTTATAAAAAGAATAGCTAAGATACATAGTATCCTTGCAGTCCAACAAAGTACCTTAGTGGATGTTTTCATATTGAACTGGATTAAATTTTACGCAAAGTTACACCCTGTCCATGCCAAAGTCAAATTTATTTTATTACTACCAATGGTATAAAAGCCGGGTTTCGTTTTAAAATGGATCTGAATATTAAGAAATTAGTAACTTTGATTAAATAAATGGGTATGATTAGTCTCTAAGAAAATATTCCTTAAAATAAACTAACATGAAAACTAAAAACAGAATTTGGTTTATTCTATTAATAGTAATGGGATTAGTATTGATTCTTTTCAACAGTTGTAAGAAAGATAATCCAATTCAACCTGATATTAAGCCCTCTACTGTAACTGATGGGGACGGGAATATTTATGGTACGGTAATTATAGGTACACAGGTATGGTTAACAGAAAATTTGAAGACAACAAAGTACCGTAATGGAGACCTGATAGGAACGACCACTCCTGCAGAACTTGATATTTATAATGAAGTCGAACCAAAATACCAGTGGGCATATGCTGGTAATGAAGATAATGTTGCTACTTATGGCAGATTATATACATGGTATGCAATAACTGACACCAGAAATGTTTGCCCGACAGGTTGGCATGTACCTTCAGATGCAGAGTGGTTAACTTTAGAAAACTATCTAGGAGGATACGCAATTGCAGGAGGTAAACTTAAAGAAATAGACACAACTCATTGGACAAAACCTAATTATATGGCAACCAATGAAACAGATTTTACAGCTCTTCCTAATGGCTGGCGTCATATCACTGAAACATTCGTCGACTTTGCCAAATTCGGTGGTTGGTGGAGTTCGACAGAGTACACAGCAACTGATGCCTTCTGTAATTATGTGAGCTACAGATCTAGCGTTGTTACTGAGGAAATCGACAATAAGAAGTCTGGTATCGCTGTTCGTTGTTTGAAGGATCAATAGACAATTGATCAAAATAACTTATTGCAAGCCCTCGGAATCAGCTCCGGGAGCTTTTATTTATTAACGGCTATATTTCAGGGTATTGTATAGAATAGACCTGTATGCAAATATTGTGCAGATTGAGAAATAAAAAGGAGTTAAAATTTGATTAACTCCTTGATTATCAGCGAGCGGGAAAAAGGATTGTTGCATGTCCAATCTCTACAAAGGTCTGGACCAGACTGCTTTAATTCTTTTGCCATTTTTTTCAAAATCATCAAATTTGTCGGTCGACCATTCATATTTTAGTCCCTGGTAATCATAGAAGTCACATAAAATACAATTACTCAATGGATTTGAGATTAAATAGTAATAATAATTATCCCATTTATATAAATAGACAACTGTCCCTTCATAATAGGTAGCAGTATCCATCTGCGAAATCTTTTCAGTTAACCAATCCGGATTTGTTGGATATTTATCCGCATTTCCCTTCCTGCAGGAAAAGAACTCAATCGAAAAGAAAAGCATGAGAATAAAATAAAACATCAGTGTTATCTTCTTCATGAAATGCTTATTTAGAATGTTCTAAATTAATGATGTTTAAATTTTTCACCTTAAATGGTGGTATAGGCATGTCATCTGGGGAAGTCCTGGAACACAATGCAATATACACAATTTATTACATTATTATTCTTTTAACAAGGAGATCTTTTTTTGTTAACCGGGATTATATATTCCCGTACCAAACTCCCATTCTTTATAAAACTGCTTCAGAAAAACTTCCAAAAATTCATGACGTTCCGCAGCAAGTTTTTTTGCTGTTAAGGTATTCATACGATATTTAAGAAGGAGAAGCTTCTCATAAAAATGGCTGATTGTCGATGAAGTTCCTGTTTTATTAGTTCCATTTAAGGATTCATCAGGACTGATTATTTCAGGGTTATATATTTTATTATTTCTGAAACCCCCGTAGTTAAATGCCCTTGCAACACCAATGGCACCTATCGCATCCAGCCTGTCAGCATCCTGTATTACCCAGAGCAATGAATCATCCTTGTTGGCTGATTTACTTTTGTTGCTGAATGAGACATTCTTTATAACATTAAGAACCCGATCCCTGATTTCAGACATTTCGCACTTATCCATGAAATCGCAGATCAATAAATAACCTTGTTCACTATTATCACCCGCAAATTTCGAATCTGCCGTATCATGAAGCAACGCAGTAACCTCCACAACGAAAGGATCTGCAAGTAGTTCCATTTCATTTATAAATAAGGCCAGTTTTCTGACTCTTTCAATGTGCCACCAATCATGGCCACTGTCATAAGCTTTCAGATTTTGCCTGACAAATTCTTCTGTCATTAATATTTGATCATTCCTGTTCATTTCTTCGATATAAATTGCCAGTTGAACTTACAAAAAAAAATTGTAACCTGAACCATAACCAATTTACCATCCTGAATCGCTTGAAAATCAATTTATTTACCCCATCTCCAGGGGGAGTAAATTGATTTTGACTTTGTCGAGCTCCCCGTCTTTGGCGGCTCGGTTCTTCGCTTCCCTCTTCGCTTTTGCGTAGCTTCAGCGAAGCAAATTTGGGTCGGGGTGAACGAAGAAAATCATTAGATTTGTATTTACTTGCCAATTATTCTATTTTTTATTGACAAAATTCTTTATCCGGAAATATATGAAGGCAGCAATAATAACAATAGGAGATGAGCTACTTATAGGACAAACCATAGATACCAATTCAGCATGGATGGGTGCGGAACTGAGCAAATCAGGCTTTGATGTTTATCGCATAACATCTGTTCACGACAGGAGGGATGATATCATTTATGCATTAAGTGAAGCGGCCGGCAAAACTGATGTTGTTTTAATTACCGGTGGTCTTGGTCCCACAAGTGATGACATAACAAAACAAACACTTTGTGAATTCTTTGATACTCATCTTATTATGAGTAATGAAGTACTTAGCATGATTGAAGATATGATGAGACTACGTAATTTCCCGATGAATGAAAAAAACCGACGGCAGGCTGAAGTTCCGGAATCATGCAGGGTTTTAAAAAACGCTGAAGGAACAGCTCCCGGAATGTGGTTTGAAAGAGATGGTACTATCTATATTTCAATGCCTGGTGTTCCGCATGAAATGAAGTATCTTATGACAGAACTTGTACTTCCTGAATTAAATAAACGCTTCACGTCGCAAATCATAATTCATAGAAATATAATGACTTATGGTACTTTCGAATCTAAACTAGCAGATATTCTTACTACTTTTGAATACGAACTTCCCACAAATATTAAGCTTGCTTATCTTCCTGCTTCAGGAGTAATAAAACTGAGACTAACTGGAACAGGAGCAGATTATAATGCATTATCTAATCTTATTAATGAGCAGGTCGGTAAGCTCTATGAGACTATTCCTGAGTTCATATATGGAGAAGATGAAGAGTCCCTGGAAATGGTTATAGGGAAATTATTAAAGTACAATAAAAAAACTGTTTCAACTGCAGAGAGTTGCACAGGTGGCGAGATTGCTCATTTGTTAACAAGTGTCGCCGGAAGCTCAGTATATTATAAAGGTTCTGTAATTGCCTATGCAAATTCAGTTAAGACACAATTACTTGGTGTACAGGAATATATAATTGAAAAACATGGGGCAGTCAGCCAGGAAACTGTTAAAGAAATGGCTATCGGAGCGAGAAAACTATTTAAAACAGATTATGCAGTTGCTACATCGGGTATTGCGGGACCGGATGGCGGAACAGAGACAAAACCTGTTGGAACTATTTGGATAGCAGTTGCTTCCGAAAAAGAGGTTATTTATGAAAAACGTGTTTTCGGAAATGACAGAATCACCAATATTAAAAGGTTTTCCCTGGCAGCACTGAACATTCTTAGAAAACAGATAATCAATTCTTAATCCGCATTTCTACCTGCTCTTTAAAAAAAGTAGATTAAATATTTGTTTAATAAGATAAAAATCACGTATTTTGCGCTTCGTTTAAAAAGGACAAACGTTAGTTAAGAAGTAAAACAAACATCAATGTCAAGAATTTGTCAGGTTACAGGGAAAAAGGCGATGGTCGGAAACAACGTTTCGCACTCTAAGAGAAGGACCAAGAGAAAATTCTATCCTAATCTTTTTATTAAAAAATATTACCTTCCCGAAGAAGAAAGGTGGATTTCACTTAAAATTTCAGCTTCGGGCATCCGTCTTATAAGTAAAAAGGGACTCACCTCCGTATTAAAAGAAGCTAAAGAAAAAGGTTACATTTTGAATTATTAAAAACAGGATAGAAAATGGCAAAGAAGGCTAAAGGTAACAGACAACAGGTAATTCTGGAATGTACCGAACATAAAGAGAGCGGACAACCCGGCACATCAAGATATATTACAACAAAAAACAGGAAGAACACTCCTGACCGTCTTGAAAGGAAGAAATACAATCCTATTCTTAAAAAACATACACTTCACAGAGAAATTAAGTAAATAAGTTAAACCATGGCAAAGAAAGTTGTTGCATCACTTAAGACAGGAGCAGGCAAGGCATTTACGAAATGCATCAAAATGACCAAATCAGATAAATCAGGTTCTTATCTGTTTAAAGAAGAGATCATTCATAATGATCACATTAAAGAGTTCTTTGCAAAGAAGTAACCGCAATTATTTTTCATAAGATATTCATGGCTTTCTTCTTAGCGGGAGAAAGCTTTTTTTATCATTACTATTCAAATTAATCATAATCTGATGGCTTTGCTGGGATTTCTTGGAAAGGATAAGAAGGAGAGCCTCAATAAGGGCCTCGAGAAAACAAAGGAGAGCGTTTTTCATAAGCTTTCCAGAGCTGTTGCAGGGAAATCAAAAGTTGATGAAGAAGTCCTTGATAACCTTGAAGAAGTTCTCGTCTCTTCTGATGTAGGTGTAGAAACAACTCTAAGGATTATAGAACGTATCGAAGCCAGAGTAGCCAGAGATAAATATCTAAATACCAGCGAACTGAATGCAATCCTGAAAGAAGAGATCGTAGCTCTGCTGGAAAAAAATCAGACCGGTTCAGATTCAGACTTTTCACAGGCATTAAAAAATGTTCCTTATGTTATTATGGTCGTCGGTGTGAATGGTGCAGGTAAAACAACAACTATTGCGAAGCTTGCTTATCAATTTAAATCAGCCGGTAATAAAGTCCTTATTGGTGCAGCTGATACTTTCAGGGCAGCAGCAATTGATCAACTACAGATCTGGGCCGACAGGGTAGGAGTTCCGCTTGTAAAGCAACAAATGGGATCAGACCCGGCATCAGTAGCATATGATACACTCAGATCAGCAGTATCCACGGAAACAGATGTTGTTATAATTGATACTGCAGGACGACTTCATAATAAAATAAATCTTATGACAGAGTTGTCTAAGATAAAAAGGGTTATGGAGAAAGTCATCCCGGAAGCACCACATGAAGTTCTCCTGGTTCTGGATGGATCAACAGGCCAAAATGCATTTGAGCAGGCTAAACAGTTCACTGCAGCAACAAATGTAACAGCAATGGCAATTACAAAACTTGATGGCACGGCAAAAGGAGGAGTGGTAATCGGCATCTCTGACCAATTCAAAATACCCGTTAAATATATAGGAATAGGTGAGAAACTTGAAGACCTCCTTTTATTTAACCGGATTGATTTTGTCGATTCGCTTTTCAGTGAGAAATAATTGTTGGTTATTTGACTTCTCTAATTTTTTAACCCCCTTCCCAACCTTCCCTCACGGGAGAAGGAGTTGAAAATATTCTTCGTCTACAAAACATTCCAGGGAAAAGGTGAGGAATTATCATTTCCCCCTTGATAATGTCACCTGACAAAACAAGGGTAAATTTATTAAATTATTAACAGGGTTCTTTGACATATTGGTTGATGATTTTAAGATACTGATTAATAACTGTTTTGGATATGTTTGTTGTTGTGTGAATGTAGTCAACATCTTTGTTATCATTGTGTAATGTTTTAACTCGGTGGTAATCTCTAAGATAATGATCAACAGCTCTTTGAGAATGGTTAGTTTCACGGGCAACAATATTTGGTGCTTTTTTGTCAACAACGTGTTTAAGTACTATTTGTACTTTATGTGTTATTGTAGAGCCCATATCATGCAATACACCCGTATGTGGTAAAACAGTTTTATGTTCTTGTTCATATTGAGTTCTCAAGCCTGATAAGCTAGAAGAATTAGTCAAAAGAAGCAAACTTAGATCTCTCATGGATAGAGCACCTCCCTGTGCATACGTCTCCCTGATCATTCTTGCCATTACTTGCTGTTTGATTTTATTTGGTGTAATCTGTTTTTCAAAAAGAACAATGTCATCCTCATTAATCAGAGTAAGTATTACAGGTTTGTATTTTCGGTTTGGGGAGTCTGCACGAGTACTTATCCAAAGCATTCCAGATAATTTGCCCGGGCTTTAATCGTGTTGTTTCAGGGCAAAGCTCATTAAAAAGAGTTACTAGTTCGTTGGCAATATTTTTGCGAACCATTGGACCAAACATACCAGAGAACTCGCGGGTAAGAAAGTTTACTATGGCAGGTTGAAGAAAACGATCATGAGCTGTGCTATATTTGCGGATACCGTCAGGTTTTCGTATCATTTGGTGTTCTGTGTTTTTTTGATTGATTAATTGTTTTTTTTAGTTAAATCGTTCAACTCTTCTTTTCGATGGCTGGCTATCTTTTCACTTTCATATAGATTGTAATACTCTTGTGTAAGCGAAGGAGATAACTTAACCATAAAAGCAATAGTATGGATTTCGTAGTTGTCCTTGGCCAAACAAACTATTCGTTTAAATTTGTCTACGTAGTTCGCTACGGCATCTATACTATGATTGGTTGTACGAGATATTTCGGAATATTCATTTCCACGTAACCACTCTTTTATAATTTGACTACGATGAGAAATTGACTTCCCCATGTCTTTTACGGTTGAGCGCAATGGCAAGATGATATCCTGTTTTTTGAACGCTTCAATGTCCCGGCATACAGTTCGTTCTCCACAATTTAGCAAGCGATGGGCAATATCTTCTACCGTAAGCAATCCTCCTTGTTGAAAAGCTTCATAACACACACGCTGTAAACGATGATGCCGTAAGCCGATAACACCTTGTTCTTGTTTTATGGTTAGATCTTCGGCTCCGGCATCAAGAGTAATAATGACCGAAAGCATTGTGCATTCAGAAAGTTTTTTCCTGGGACTGTTTTCGATGGCAACTACCTCAAAAAGCATTTGTCCAGGCTTCATGGCTGAAGCATTATCAAAAAAAGGTTGATATACCTCATAAACCTGATTAATTATAGCTTTTGCTTCAAACTGAGAGCAATTCATGCCTTGCATCAGAATATTTACAAATTGAGTATCCAATTGCTTCTGTTTAAGCCGATCCCATTTAAAGACGGATGAGTTGTTAATCATGACTTAATAATTTAAATTGCATCGAAAAAATAAATATATGCGTGATATTCTTAACTGTTTGGTGGACTGCTGTCGGGCTACGCCCTCCCTTCGTCCACCAAACAGTTAAAGGTACATCAATCTTAAAATCTTCAATATATGTCAAAGAACTTATCCCAATCCTATAGTTGTCAGGTGGCACAAATAAAGGGGGAAACAGGAAAGGGGGTAAAAATTCAAAAATAGAATTGCTCACATGAATTCCAAGAAAATAAATATTGTCACACTCGGGTGCTCTAAAAACGTTGTAGATTCGGAAAAGCTTCTGAAACAGCTTAATGCCGGAGGCTTCGAAGTCTTTTACAATTCGGATGATTTCCGTGCAGGTACCGTTATTATTAATACATGTGGCTTTATTAATGACGCAAAGGAAGAGAGTGTGGATACTATTCTTCGGTTTGTTAAAGCTCAAAAGTCAGGTCAAATTGATAACTTATATGTAATGGGCTGCCTTTCTGAGCGATACACCGATGCACTCAAACATGAAATACCTGAAGTAAGAAAGTATTTCGGGGTAAATAACATGAGTGATGTCTTAAATGAACTGGGATTAAATTTACGAGATGATCTTCTGAACGACAGAACACTTACCGGTCCCGGCCATTATGCATATCTCAAAATATCCGAAGGCTGTGATCGTACATGTGCTTTCTGTGTAATTCCGTTTATCCGTGGCAAATATATATCAAGACCAGTTGAGGAGCTTGTAAAAGAAGCATCGCAGTTGGCCTCAAATGGTGTCAAAGAATTAATTCTGATAGCACAGGATCTGAGTTATTATGGACTCGATCTTTATCGGAAACAAGCATTGGCTGAACTGGTCACTGAATTATTAAAAATCGAATCACTTGAATGGATCAGACTACATTATCTGTATCCTGCTAATTTTCCCCTGGAGCTGATTCCTTTAATCCTGGATAACTCCAGGATTTGCCGGTATATTGATATTCCGATTCAACACATAACTGATGATATGTTGGGTATAATGAAAAGATCTCATAACAGGAAAGAAACAATAGCAATACTAAATACACTTCGTAATGAGATCCCTGATGCAGTTATCAGAACAACTCTCATTGCCGGGCATCCCGGAGAATCTGAAAAGGATTTTCTTGAGTTGAAAAAATTTATTACTGACTTCAGATTTGACAGACTGGGTGTCTTTGCATATTCACATGAGGAGGATACCTACTCATATAAAGAGTATAAAGATGAAATTCCGGAAGATATTAAAGAATCAAGAGTTGCCGAACTGATGGAGATACAGCAGAATATTTCGGCAGAATTAAATGAGTCTTATGTTGGCAAGGTATTCAAAGTTATTATTGATAGAAAAGAAGGTGAGTATTTTGTTGGGAGAACTGAGTTCGATAGCCCGGAGGTTGATCAGGAGATACTCATTGCAGCTGAACATAATCTGAAACCAGGTAGTTTTTATAACATCCTTATGACAAAATCAACTGAATTTGATTTGTATGGGAAGCCTGTATAGCAGAACAATTTGGTTAAGTTAACTCTGTGGATGGGATTTAGATTGCCGCACCCTCCTTCGTCGGGCTCGCAATTACGAGGAGATAAGCAACGAAGCAATCTCAACGACCAAGTCTGATTACTGAAAATATACACGCTTTAGAAGGTGACTGTGGGAAAAAAAGGCCATCAATTATTGACAGCCTTTCTTTTTTAAATTGGAGTATCCGATTTTTCCGGAAGCTCTATCTTTTTCTTTTGAATTTTAATCTTGATTTCTGATTTAGCGCTGTTAAATCCGACATTAATAGTATCACCTTCTTTAAGGTTTGCTTTAATAAGAACTTCAGCCATTGGGTCTTCAAGATATTTCTGAATTGCTCGTTTAAGCGGCCGTGCTCCAAAGTTCGCATCAAAACCTCTTTCGGCAATAAAATCCCGTGCACCAGTTGCTATTTTTAATTGATAACCAAGTGATTTGACCCTGTCATATAAACCTCTCAATTCAAGATCGATGATTTTATTGATCTGTTCTTTTCCTAATGAATTGAACATTATGACATCATCAATTCTGTTCAGAAATTCGGGTGCAAATGTTTTCTGAAGGGCTTTCTGCAGGATACTTTTAGTTTGCTCATCCCTTGATTCTTTTTTAGCTGATGTGTCAAAACCCATCCCATGCCCGAATTCATTTATTTGCCGGGTCCCTATATTTGAAGTCAGAATAACTATCGTATTTCTGAAATCGACCCGCCTTCCAAGACTGTCGGTTAATTGTCCTTCGTCAAGCACCTGAAGCATTATATGAAATACATCCGGGTGAGCCTTTTCTATTTCATCCATGAGAACTACTGAATATGGTTTTCTCCTTACTTTCTCAGTAAGCTGGCCTCCTTCTTCATAACCTACATACCCGGGAGGGGCTCCCACAAGTCGTGAAACAGAGAATTTTTCCATATATTCACTCATATCGATCCTGACCAGATTATCTGTTGTATCGAAAAGGAACTTGGCAAGAACTTTTGCAAGTTGAGTTTTTCCGACTCCGGTAGGACCCAGGAAAATGAATGTTCCTATAGGTTTGTTTGGGTCTTTAAGACCCGCCCTGTTCCTCTGGATTGATTTCACAACTTTAAAGATAGCCTCATCCTGACCAATAATGCTTCCTCTCAGTTCGTCAGCCATATTAAGTAACCGAGTGCCTTCTGTCTGTGCAATCCGCTGGACAGGTACACCGGTCATCATTGCTACAACTTCGGCAACCTTTTCTGCATCCACTGTTTCGCGGTTCACTGCGAGTTCCTTTTCCCATTTCTTCTTCTCCTGATCAATCAGATCGAGCAGGTCCTTTTCGCGATCGCGGAAACTGGCAGCTTTTTCGAAGTTCTGATTCTTTACCGCCATCATTTTTTCCTTTTTCGTATCCTCAAGTTGTTTTTCAAGCGAAAGGATTTTTTCAGGAACAACTATATTTGAAATGTGAACTCTCGAACCTGATTCATCAAGAGCATCAATTGCCTTATCCGGAAGGTGCCGGTCTGAAATATAGCGGTTAGTGAGTTTCACACAGGCATCGATAGCATCATCAGTATAAATAACATTATGGTGCTCTTCATATCTCTCTTTGATATTATGGAGAATATGAATAGTCTCTTCAATTGAAGTCGGTTCAACAATCACTTTCTGGAACCTTCTTTCAAGGGCACCGTCTTTTTCAATATGCTGACGATATTCATCGAGTGTTGTTGCACCAATACACTGAATTTCACCACGAGCAAGAGCAGGTTTCAGCATATTCGCAGCATCGAGGGATCCTGTAGCTCCTCCTGCACCTACAATTGTGTGAATCTCATCAATGAAAAGAATAATATTGTCATTTTTTGAAAGCTCATTTAGAATTGCTTTCATCCTTTCCTCAAACTGTCCGCGATATTTTGTCCCGGCAACAATTGAAGCAAGATCAAGGGCAACCACTCTTTTATTAAATAGTACTCTTGATACATTCTTTTTAATAATCCTTAGAGCAAGACCTTCTGCAATGGCAGATTTTCCAACTCCAGGTTCGCCGATAAGGACAGGATTATTCTTTTTTCTTCTTGACAATATCTGAGCCAGTCGCTCGATCTCTCGCTCCCTGCCAACAACAGGGTCCAACCGCCCTTCTTCTGCTGCCTTTGTAAGGTCAATTCCGAAATTATCCAAAACGGGTGTATCGGAGGAAGATTTTGAGGAAGACGGAGAAGAGGGCTGTCCTTTACCGGGACCAGTAAAACTCTGACCTTCATCATCTTCATCTCTGGGATAATCGGCTTTTGAAGTTGGCGATTCAGTCTCGACCATTTTTCGGACTGATTGATAATCAACATCCAATTCTGAAAGAAACCTTGTTACCAAAGCATTTTCATCCTTAAGTATAGCCAGAAGGAGATGTTCAGTATCAATAGTACTGCTTTTGAGAGCTTTTGCCTCAAGATAAACAAGTTTAAGTATTCTTTCTGTGCTCCTTAAAAGTGGAATAACCTCATGGTCTGCCACCGGTACAGGGCTTTCAACTTTTATACTTTTCTCAAGAGACCCTTTAAGAACCTGAAGGTCAATCCCCTGATTCATCAGGATTTCTATGGCCACGCTCTCTCCATCTCTGAGTATCCCAAGGAAAAGATGTTCGGGACTTATATGGCTGTTTCCCAGCCTTATAGCCTCTTCTTTGGAATAACCCAGAATATCTTTAACCCTTTGTGAAAATTGTGAATCCATATTTTATAATATCAAATTACAAATTTAATAAAACCAAAACGACATTTTGTCAGATTCTATTTGACAAAAGTACGCATAACTACTATTTCAAAGTTAAATTATGCATAATATATATATGACAATATTCGTGCCCATTTATTAACAATGAATGTTAAAAATTCACAGGATCAGAAGCTCGAAAGTAACCAAATTTTGATTACTTTCGTAAATCTAAACCCCGGCTTTGAGGTTTATTTGTAAATGCTTAATTAATAATCTGTTATGTCAGAGAGAGAGAGAATCATAAAGGTCAATATTGAGGAGGAGATGAAGTCTGCATATATCGACTATTCGATGTCGGTTATTGTATCGAGGGCATTACCTGATGTGAGAGATGGTCTCAAACCGGTCCATCGCAGGGTACTATTTGGAATGTCTGAACTGGGAGTCCTCTCTAATAAACCTTATAAGAAATCGGCAAGAATAGTGGGAGAGGTGCTGGGAAAATTTCATCCGCATGGTGATTCTTCAGTATACGAGGCCATGGTAAGAATGGCTCAGGAATGGTCACTAAGATATCCTTTGGTCGACGGACAGGGCAATTTTGGATCAGTTGATGGTGATAGTCCTGCTGCAATGCGATATACTGAAGCAAGGCTTAAGAAAATTGCGGAGGAAACTTTAGCTGATATTGACAAGGATACAGTTGATTTTCAGCCCAACTTCGATGATTCTTTAACTGAACCTTCTGTTCTTCCGACAAGAATACCCAATCTTCTCGTAAATGGCGCCTCGGGTATAGCGGTTGGAATGGCAACTAATATGCCGCCTCATAACCTTTCGGAAATTATTGATGCAACAATAGCCTACATTGATAATAATGATATTACCACCGAAGAAATTTTACACATTGTAAAGGGGCCCGATTTCCCGACCGGCGGCATAATTTATGGTGAACAGGGAATAAGAGATGCTCTAGAGACCGGCAGAGGAAGGATAGTTGTACGCGCAAAGACGGAAATCGAATTAACGCATTCCGGAAGGGAATGTATTATTGTTTCTGAAATTCCTTATATGGTCAATAAGGCCGAGATGATCCGCAAAATTGCTGATCTCATAAATGAGAAGAAACTGGACGGGATATCATATATAAATGATGAATCGGATCGCAACGGGATGAGAATTGTAATCATTCTCAAGAAAGATTCAAGTGCAAATGTGGTACTGAATAACCTCTATAAGTTTTCTTCACTTCAGACATCTTTTAGTGTTAATAATATAGCGCTTGTCAAGGGTCGTCCAAAAACACTAAACACTAAAGAATTAATACATTATTTCGTAAAACATCGTCATGAAGTAATCATCAGGAGAACAAAATTTGATCTTGATCAGGCTGAAAAACGGGCACATATCCTTGCTGGATTGATCATTGCAAGTGATCACATAGATGAAGTAATTGCAATAATCAGAGGATCCCAGACTCCGGATATGGCAAGAGAAAGGCTCATGGAACGATTCTCACTCTCAGAGATCCAGTCGAAGGCGATAGTAGAAATGCGCCTGCGACAACTTACCGGTCTGGAACAGGAGAAATTAAGAGCAGAATATAGCGAGATAATGGCATTAATTGAATACCTTAAAAGTGTTCTGGCAAATGTTGACCTTCAAATGAAAATTATTAAAGATGAACTTCTTGAAGTAAAAGAAAAATATGGCGATAAAAGACGTACTTTAATAATTCCCAATGCTGAAGAGTTTAATCCTGAAGATTTTTATGCCGATGAGGAGATGGTAATTACCATTTCTCATATGGGGTATATCAAGAGAACACCATTAACCGAGTTCAGAAGGCAAAACCGTGGTGGCACAGGCGCAAAAGGTGGTGCTACACGGGACGAGGATTTTATCGAACATCTGTATATTGCAACAATGCATAATACCATGCTTTTCTTCACAAGGAACGGAAAATGTTACTGGCTGAAGGTTTATGCTATTCCGGAAGGATCAAGAATCTCTAAGGGAAGAGCTATGCAGAATCTTATAAACATTGAACCGGATGATAATGTAAGAGCGTTCATTAATGTTAAAAATCTGAACGATGAAGAATATATTAATAATAATTTCATTGTTCTTTGTACAACTAAAGGAATCATAAAAAAGACTTCGCTGGAAGCATATTCACGACCAAGGGTTAACGGAGTAAATGCTATTACCATAAGGGAAGGTGATGAACTTCTTGAAGCCAGAATGACAAACGGACAACATCATATTATGCTGGCTGTTAAATCAGGACGTGCTATTCGTTTTCCTGAAGCATCAGTGAGACCGATGGGCCGAACTGCATCCGGCGTCAGAGGTATTAAACTGGCAAGCGAAAAGAATGATTATGTAGTAGGCATGATAACAGTTGAAAACAAAGAGAAAGACATCCTGGTTGTTTCTGAGAAAGGATATGGAAAAAGATCCGATATAGATGGTTACAGAATCACAAACAGAGGTGGAAAAGGAGTAAAGACAATTAATGTAACTGAAAAGACGGGAACACTGATTGCATTGAAAGATGTGACTGATAATCATGATCTTATGATAATTACTCAATTTGGAAATATTCTCAGAAGTCCGGTATCGGCATTAAGAGTAATGGGAAGAGCTACACAGGGAGTAAGGTTGATAAACCTTAAGGAAAATGATATTATTGCATCAGTAGCCTGTGTACTTGTTAATGAGGAAGAAGAGGCCGAAGAGAAAGGTATTTCTGAAGAAAATAATATAATTGATGAGGAAAATGGTAAAGAATTTGATGTTTAATAAGTAATATTATAAATTTGAGGAAATTTTACAGTCAAATAAATTAAAATTATAAACATGAAAAAGTTTTTTTTGCTGATAGCAGCCGTTAGTATTTCATTTGGAGCTATGGCCCAGAAGGGCAAGGTTACCAGTGCACTCAGTTACATTGACCAGGGAATTCTTGATAAAGCAAAAGATGCCATTGATCAGGCTTTGGCAAATGAGGCCACAGCGACCTGGTTTAATACTTATTTTGCAAAAGGCAGACTCTGTCAGGCAACATTTGATTCTAAAGATCCCAAGATCAAAGCTTATTATGAAGACCCGCTTGCAGAAGCTTTTACTGCATACGAAAAAGCTATGGAACTGGATCCAAAAGGTACAATAAAAAAGAAAATTATTACTGGCTCCATCTTTAATAACCTTGCTATAAGTCTTTATAATCAGGGTAGTACAAAATTTGAAGCTAAAGATTATGCAGGAGCGCTTCAATCATTCCAAACACAGATTAAAATAACTGAAAGTGACATATACGTGGGAGCTGTTGATACAGGAATGTATTATAACGCTGGTCTTGCTGCTGTGAATTCAGCTAAATATGCCGATGCAATTAAATACTTCGAAAAATGTGCTGAAATGAAATACATGGGAATTACCCCATATTTTCAGATGTCAGAAGCATATCTTAGTGTAGGCGACACAGCTAAGGCTGAAACAGTTCTGACCGGATTAAGCAGCAAATTTCCAAATGACAAAAACGTCACATTGCAGCTAATCGATCTTTATATTAAGAGTGGTAAGAATGAAGAGGCTCAGAAATATATCAAAGTTGCCAAGGAAGCAGACCCGAATAATTCCAGTTTGTTCCTTGCATCAGGCATTATCTTCCTGAATCAAAATAAATATGATGAAGCAATACCTGAACTTACCAAATCAATTGAGCTCAAAGGAGACGTATATGATTCACAATACGGATTGGGTGCTGCGTACATTAACAAAGCTGCTGATATGTTTAAACAGGCCAACGAAATCATGGATGTAAAAAAATACAGTGAAGCAATTGATGTAGCAAACGCAGTGTATGCTAAAGCTCTTCCTTATATGGAAAAAGCCTATGAACTTAAACCCGATGATGTTTATACAATGAGAAGTCTGCAGGAATTATATTACAGACTTAAAATGACTGACAAGTATACCGTAATCAAAGCCAAACTTGATGCTATCGACAAAAAATAGGAAAAATCTTATATAATTATAGAAAAGGGATGTAAAAAATTACGTCCCTTTTTTATTTCCGCCTGATGAAGAAACTGCTTTTATATATCGGATAACAAAATGCATCAATAGGCGCAGCAGTGGGTTAGAAGATTCAGGTTAAAGTGATTGTTGTTCTCTAAAAGTTAAATATCCTATTTTACATAATATTAATTATAGGCAAAACGCCAGCAAATTGCATATACGCAGTATTTGACATAAAATCAGATATAGCGGCTGTGTAACAGCCCTATATCGGCTACGATTTTATGTCAACGCAATTTGCGGTCTTCCCAGTACTGCAATTTGCTCCATCCCGTTATTGCCTTTTTTTGCAGCTATAATTGAATATTATATCAAATAGAATTGGCGACCGGCATGAGGCTTCGGGCGACAGCCTTTAATCCATCTAGAATCGATTATTTTGATCCTGGTTATATATCTGTCAGAAAAAATGTTGTAGAAGCTGTAAAGGCTTTAAAGGTGATAAATGGTTGTACTATAATAGAGGTTGTAGAAGTTGTATTTGCATTCTTCTTGTACCCAATGCTTTATATCGTTAAACATGCCTTTTAACATTATGTCAAATAGAATTTATCCTACAATCTCAGTGGTTAATGAAGTAAGTAAAAGAGCAGTTATCGGGATAATAAAAACCAGTTTCTCCCCCTTTTTGCCTATATTTAGTCATTATATTAAATAGCCGCACGGTTAACCCTAATTGCATTGTAAATTCTTTTGTGTTAACAATTTACAAAAGAATTTCTTAATGTAATTAGCTACCCTTTGCCACTATACGGATTTTTTATTCACTGCGCTCAAAAAGTTTTTCTCCAAAGAGTTCGCATAAGTATTTGCAAATTCGCTCTGCTAAGTTTGGAATACATATGCTCAAAAGGATTCTATTTGAAATAACCACACCCAAAAATATTGTATGAAATAATATCATTTTGAAATTAGGCGACATTTAAATACATTTTATTTATTTATGGATCTCTCTTGAATGATTTTAATTAAGTTTTGTACTTTTATATGTTAATAATTGAATTTAGTGAATTATGAATGACATCTATCTCCCTGAATTAGAGTTTATTGCCATCAAGAACTTTACTTTGTTCCCTAATGGTCTTGATTTTGAGTATAAATTCATTAATGGAGTAAACCTTATCGTGGGTGGAAATGGCATGGGAAAGACCTCACTTGTAAATGTAATCAAGTATTCAATTATTGGCCATTACAAAGAAGGATTTGATTTTACGCGAACTTATCTAGGTAATAAAATTGAAAAACGTATACCTCATCCGTGGAATTACTTTAAAAAAAGAATGGATGAATCAATTGAAATTGATTCTTCCCCTAAAGTGAAGATCAAATATTTAGTTAATGGGACTCCTTTCGAGGTTGTAAGAGCTATGGATGAGATTAAAATACTTAGTGTTTCTGTCGATAATATGCAACTTAATGGAACCTTAATTGACCAATATGAATATGATAGATTATTCTATGAATACTCCAGAGAATCTGATATATCGAATAAAAATCGGTTATTTGATACTTTAAAGTCTACCCTCCCTTTCATATTCGAAAAGACATTCGAGAAATTCTCAAATATGCAATTTGATGATCTAATATTCTTTGTTAATAAAATTCTATTTTTAGGTGAGGATCATCGAACAATTCTATGGAATAATGATCAGTTTAATGATGTCCAAACCGAATTATTTAATAAATATTTTAATGATCGAGTATTAAATACAGAAAGACAAGAAGCGAATCGACAAGCAAAGTATTTTGATACACAAGCTAGGCACAAGTCTGAAGATATTCGGGTAATTAAAAAGGTGTTAGAAAACGTCGAGGTTAACAAATCAACAGGCCAGCCTAAAACTATCAGAGAAAAAATTGAAGCCCTAAGAATTAGTAAGGAAAATATTTCTGAAAGACTGACATCTCTTCAAGATCTCAGAAAAGAATCTGATAAGGAATTGAAAATTTTAAGTAACAAAATAAATGAACTTAGTCTTGAAATTGCACAACTTGAAGCCAATCAGAAAATGGCTGAAAAAGAAGCATTACAAAGAAGGTGGATATCTTTACATAAGAACTATGATCTATATGTAAAAAGTCTAAGTGCAAACCAAATATGTCCCTTATGTAGCAATGAGCTTGATGAAGGTTTTATCAAAAAAAAGATATCCAATGATAAGAATTGTATTTTGTGTGATCAATTAATAACTGTACCAGAAGAAGTTAATACTTTGAGCGATTCTCATAGAGAGAAAATAACTGCATCATATACTCGTATTCGTGAATTTCAAAATGAGGTATATGTCTTAGAATCAAAACTTCATGATTTGGATAAAGAGTTCCAAAAATATAATCAAGAGTTAAGGGAAATTAATTCTGAATTACGAAATCTTGAATTCGATTTAGTTAAAAGCCAGAATGATACTAATGCTTCTGGTGACAATCTTCAAGCCTTTTATGATGAGATTGCTAAACTTGAAATTGAAAAGGACGAGTTTCAAGAAAAAAGTAGAAATTACAAAGAGAGATCTCAAGAAATATATGATAAAATCGAAAAGGAAATCCTATTTAATGCATTAAGTTTTTCGAGCCTCTTTTCAGGATACGCTGAAAAATTTTTGGGTGTAAAGTGTTCATTAACATATGATGATATAAATGGTCAAAAAAGATTTTATCCAGTAATAGATGGTAAAATAAGAGAACAAGAAGAAGAACTATCAGAGTCGCAGAGGTTCTTTGTCGATCATTCATTTAGGATGAGTATCCTATCGTTTTTCTATAAAAATCCATCGTTCTATATGGTTGAAACTCCAGACAGTAGTCTTGATATTTCATATGAACGCAATGCAGCTGATGTTTTTATAGAATTTTTAAAAAATCCATACTGCCTAATACTAACTACGAATATCAATAATAGTGAATTTTTAAATTATCTTGCCAAGCATGCCAAAAATGTGTCAATAATTAACCTGCTAGATATTGGAAAGAAATCATCTATCCAAAACATTAATTCTAATCTTAATTCAATTTTAAAAAAAGTTCAAAATAATATCAATGAAAGAAAAGACAGTTGACTTGTTCGAAGTTAATTCAGATCTGCTTGATTTGTTTAAGATTGCAAATGAAATAGGCTGGTCTGAATTTAGAGAACCTTCAATACACAGGATCTTATATTTATCAAGTGTCCTTTATTCGTTTATGAACAAGGAAGATGACCTTGCATATGCTAATTATCATTTTTCTCTTTCGCTTACAGGTCCCTACTCTGAAATTATTGATAGATCTATTACTGACTTAAAAAGACGCGAAATTATTATCGAGGATAAACCTGGTAATTTAAGTATTGATTTTAATAATATTAAAGAAATTTTCAGTTCAGAAAATAGCAAAATAAAATGGTTTAGAATAATTGTTTACATCTTAGGTCTTTATGGTGAAGAGAGAGTTTTTGGGTTTGTAATACAGGATCCACAGTATATAGACGATTTTCAACGTAATTCCCAAAAAGAACTAGATATATCAGACCAGAATAAAACAATAGATATTCTTAATAGATTTAAAATTGCATTCGAAGAAACTCTTAACGATGTTTCCGAAATTGATGACAGAGAATATTTGGAACTTTATTTTGAATATATCTTCGGTAAAATCATAAAGAGGAATTAGTATGACATTTGAATTTAAAGGCGAAGACTTTACAAGTCTCATTAGAAAGAACGAATATAAGATTATTAAAAGAGGTACATCAGGGATTAATGAAAATGATAATTTCAAACGACTCCTAGCATCTCTCAAAACTTATCAAAATAATCACCCTGTTACGGGTTTTTTAGCTATTCTGATTGATTATGGAGAAATTGAGAACTTATATGAAAAAATTATTGATAATATTAATATACAGCTTGGAACTGTTAGATTAGCTACAAACAATCATATTATTGTAGACAGGAACTTTGATGTTATATTATCAGAACGAAAATTACTCACCAATGGAAATGATGTTAGGAGAATTTATACTGAAATATCTAATGAATACTGTGTATTTCATATTAGCAATCAAGGGGTTCATTACTTCATTTATGGTTATGATGTTGGTGATTCAATTTTTTATTCTTCCGCTGATCAGGATAGATTTAACAAACTTAAAGACATTAATCAAATCGATGAATTAATTCATGAATATCAGATTAATCTACGGCAAAGAAACACCTACAGTAAATTTTTTGTTCCTAATTCTGGAAAAATTGCTTTACATAGAATTCTAAGAGACAATGATACGACAGTGTTATCTATAGAAGATTTTTTAGAAGATAACAAACAGCTACTTAACAATAAACCTGAGGATATCTTTAGAGAAGACTTAAGAATTTTTTTAGTAAATAAACTACAAGGGTCCTTCCTAGGGAAAGAGTACATTCTTGAGAATTTTAGACGTTTGGATATCTTTATTAGGGATAATTTTGGTGAACTATATTTAATTGAAGTTAAATGGATCGGTTTAAGCATCCATGCAAAGGGCGATAATTTTGGAATATGTTATCAGCAACGTGATATTAGTCCGGATGCAGTAATTCAATCAATTGAATATATTAAAGAGCTCTATGAAACAAATCAAAAAATAAAGATAGGTTTCTTAGCTGTATTTGATGCTCAATCAAATAAATCAGAAAAGGATAGTTGCGAAAACTTTGATATGTCACAACTTTCTGACGATTTAAAATTGTATTCAGCTCAGTTTAATAAATTTCCAGATCTTAGAGTTGAAAACCTAAATCCTAGATAATAATAATTTATTAGGAGGTTAGAACAATAATACTTTCCCTCAAAGAATCAATAAGATCTTTTTGTTGACTACTAGGTTTTAAATCTCTGGCTTTTCGAACTTCTTCAACTTTAAATCCACAATTTTCGGCTATTTCGGCCATGATCATATCAACTTTTATTTCTACCCCATAATATGCAGAATTAGCTACATTAAAGAAAATTTTTTTTTCAGATTGCATTTTTTTCCGTAACTCTATAAATAAATTCTTCATATCTAAAAAATATCCTTTAATCATACCTATGATTTCCTTATTCCAATGGTCCTTGGTATTCTCTGATAGTTTTCCGATTACATTTCTTAATTCTTGCGAATCAATAATTTCAATATCACCGTGCTTGACTTGCACATGTGATCGTATGGTTCGATTCCTTAGTGATCTTAATTCATCGTAATTCTTGATAAATCCCAAAACCCAAAGTTCCGCTATATATATATCAGTATAATCCCGAGAATTCAAATAAGGCGGAGAAGTTATTACAAGATCAATACTATCATCTTTAAAATCTTTAATACCTTCTCTAACATCCCCTAGAATGCACAAATCTTTGTTTTCAACAACTATCTCTTTTGATTCTAATAGTATGATATCCGGGAGAAAAGTTTCTTTTAATACAGTTACAAATTTCAAATGTACATCTCTCCGCTTTATTTTTATTCTCTTCCAATCTTTCTTATACTTTACGCTTTTCCCATCCCTATAAACATTACTGACATCAAGTAAAATTGATGCTAACGCAATAGTAAACAAATCTTTATACTTTTCATCACCAATTTTACAAATCACATGCTTAATATCAAGAATACCATCCATTACTGGTCTGTTAAATAGCCACTTATCAAGGCCTTTTCTTTGCTGAATTGTTTTTGCAATTGGTGGTTCCATAATATTTCTAATTGGAAGCAATTTTCCGTTAAGATTATGACAAACAGCATCTAATGCATTTTGGAAACCATTCTGATTATAACTCCTTTCAAGTTTTACGGTTGCCAATTTATGCATAAATGGACTTACTTCAAAAGAGGAACACTTTATTCCTATTTCTTGAAGTTCTAGGGGTGTAGTACCACTTCCAACGAAAGGATCAAATGCATGTTTTGGTTTGTAGTCTAACTCGTCAATTATACTAGTAATAAACTCTTTTGAATAACCCTCTACAAATGGATACCATTGATGAATATATGCTGATTTGTTCTTATCAAATTGCATTATTCTACTATACACATTTGTAAAATCTGTCAGATTATATTCTTTACGATTAGTCAAATTGATTGAAATATTTGAATCAACCAAAGATACATCAAATTACTTCCATTGTTTTATAATCACCACTAATTTACTCCATCCAAAAACGAACACCCATTTTTCTCCCCTCGTCCGCTATAGCCATAAGCGTCGGTGGGATTTCGCTCCGGAAAAAAGAGTGTTTCTTTTTGCCATAAATAAAGAAAAGCTTTTTCCCTTCCCTCCCATTATGATTACTGACATGGCGAAGGGCTATTACGGACAGAGAGTCTCCAGCCTTCTACCCTAAGCTATATTTACATAATGCAATACATTATAGGCTTTTTAAAAAGAATTTCCGGTTAGCTTGTTGGCTGATATATGCTTCCGGTAAAGAAAGCTACGGCTTACGAAGTTAAATCCACAGAGGTGATATAATCGATATTGAACATATTGGTATATTTACAGTATACCTAACAGTATAATCTTACTTTGCCGGGAAAATAATTAACCTCACAATGAATAAGACAAACGCAGCACGGTTACTCGATTCAAAAGGCATATCCTATGAACTAATTCCATATGATGTGGATGAATCAGACCTGAGTGCGTATGCCGTAGCTTCAAAACTCCAACAGGATGTTGATCAGGTCTTTAAAACACTGGTTTTACAAGGTGATAAGACAGGTGTATTCATTTGCATCATACCTGGCAGTAAGGAACTCGACCTGAAGAAAGCAGCCAGAGCATCAGGCAACAAGAACGCAGCAATGGTCCAGATGAAAGAAATCTTTGAACTCACCGGCTATATCCGTGGCGGATGTTCACCAATTGGAATGAAGAAAAAATATTCCAGTTATATTGACGAAAACTGCATACTTTACGACCAGATATATGTTAGCGCCGGCACCAGGGGATTACAGTTGAAAATAACTCCTGATAACCTCATTGTTGCTGCCGGAAGTGAAATTTGCAGCTTAACAGAGACCTGATCAGGTTTTCAGGTATCACCTACCCTTCCGGCTGACATTATGTTAAATAGAATCTAATTACTTACTTCAGTGTCCCTAAAATATCTTTCAGCAGCCCATCGGTATCCATTCCTCCCTTTGATAATGGTGAGTATCCAAGAATAACAACAACCAGTTGCTGGGTTGGCAGAATGTAAATATGTTGTCCATCGTGTCCGTCACATGCATACATATCTTCAGGTGCCGATGGCAAACTTTTACCTCTGTTAAGCCAGAAAAAAGATCCATATAGCCCATTACTTGCTGAAGCAACTGATGTACTGTATTTTACCCACCCTTCAGGTAGAATTCTTTCTCCATTGAATACTCCGTCATTCTCAAACAACAATCCAAATCTTGCGTAATCACGTGCTGTGGCATACAGATAAGAAGATCCAACCCTTGTGCCGGTTGGATCAACCTCAAAAACAGCATCAGGAGCACCAATCTTGTTAAAAAGCTGGTTGTTCGCAAAAACATAATATGAAGAGTCATTACTGAATTGCCTGCGAATCAGATAACTGACAATATTAGTTGCCCCCGAGGAATAATACCAGTGAGCGCCGACCGGGTATGCTGAAGGCCGATCCAATGCAAAATGAGCCATATCACTTTCACAATGAAGCATAAGGGTTACATCTGACCTGTTTCCATAATCCTCGTTCCATTTCAGTCCGCTTTGCATCTGCATAATGTTGTTCAGCGTTATTTTACTTCTTTCATCGTTTTTCCATTCATCGATGCCAACCGGCTTCATGATATCCAGTTTACCCTGTTTTACAAGAATCCCAACCATGGCATTTATGAAACTTTTTGCCATTGACCAGCTCAGAAATCTTGTTTTTTGATTGAATTGAGGTTTGTACGCTTCCGCAACCGGGATCCCTTTATGAATTACAATAAATGCAAATACATCTCCATTATAGGCATTGTCTGTTATTAATCTTTTTGCTATATCATTAAGTTTTAACGTGTCAATTCCGGTATTCTTCCCTGGCACAATATCACCAAGAGGCCATTTTAAAGTATCCTGGGAATATCCGGGATCAATACCTGAAGGATATCTTGTTTTACGAAGCTTCTCTTCCGGAATATCTCTTAACAGTGTTACTCCGAATCCTGCTCTGTAAATTGCTTTGGATTTGCCCCAGAGAAAATGACTGGTTACGCTCTTCTCATCATAATTTATACTGTTCTTTGTCAACTTTATAAACGAAAAATTAAGGTCTATGGCCTCGACATTTCCAGGATCCCTTAAGGATACAAATACATCAGAACAAAGGTTTTTTGCAGCATACCCTGTAATTATTGGCAGCAAACTATTTAAATAAACAGTTACTCCGATTATCGCAGCTCCCAGGATTATCAATACTCCGTAAACAACTCTTTTTCTTGTCATTATGTTTTGTTTTTACTGATTCCTATTCCAGAGGTCTCAGGAAGAGATATCTTTCCGTCCCTGATTAATATTCCTTTAAATACATCATTATCAATAAGAAGGTTCCCGTCCAGATCGGCCCAGTCAACCAAAGGTGAAAGCTGTGCTGCTGCCGTCACGGCACATGATGTTTCAGTCATACAACCAATCATCACTTTCATATCAAGCGCCCTGGCCATCTTTATCATTATGAAGGCAGTGCGCAGTCCGCCGCATTTCATCAGCTTGATATTTATTCCGCTATAGACTCCCTGTACCTTCTTAAAATCACTGATTGTCTGAAAAGCTTCATCAGCTATAATTGGTAACGGACTATTTTGTGTGAGCCATGCTGTATCGTCAGTTGAAGTTTTGGACATCGGTTGTTCAATGAAGACAGCGCCCTTCTCCTTCAGCCAGAACGACATATCAAGTGCCATTTTTCTGTCTGTCCAGCCCTGGTTAATATCAACACAAATCGGCTTATCAGTCTCGCTCCTGACCGCTTCGATCATTTCTTTATCATTTCCGTGCCCAAGTTTAACTTTAAGAATTCTGTAAGGAGCTGCTTCCCTGACTTTTGCTTTGACAACTTCCGGTTTATCTATACCAATTGTAAATGAAGTATTCGGAGTTTTATCCGGATTGAGTCCCCATATTTTGTACCACGGCTGTTTCATAAGCTTTCCTACCAGATCATGCAAAGCGATGTCAACGGAGGCCTTTGCAGCATAGTTTCCCGGAACGAGCTGATCGACATATGCAAGTATGTCTTCCATCAGGAAAGGGCTTTCAAACTGAGTCAGATCAACCTTGTTAAGAAAGGAAGTGGCTGTTTCGTGACTTTCTCCGAGATAAGGTGGCATGGATGCCTCACCATAACCAATGATATTATCAAACTCAAGCTCAGTGAGCATTACAGGTGTTGTGCTCCTCGATCCTTCGGCTATGGTAAAAACATGTTTCAAATGCAATTCATAAGGCTTAAAACGTAAGCTCAGTCCTGAACTTTTTGCAGGTTTTTTAGTATATTCATTCCAATCATGCTTCCCGATTGTCATATATGAAAATCCGGCGCTTCCGGCAAGGACTCCGCAATCTGTCAGAAATTTTCTTCGTGAACTCATATATTTAATGTTTTTGTCATCAATACCATGGATGTTTAATAACAGGCACAATTCCCATATCATTCTCTACCCCAATAATTCGCTTAGCTGCCAGGAGTGAATTCATTCTATGGCTGCTATAATTGATTTGAGCCGGATCAAGACTATTTATCATTACTCTTCCTGATGAATTAATATACTCTTTGTTTCCCAGATAAATAGCAACATGAGTAACATGAGCGATTCCGTTTTCTTTTGAACCAAAAAAAAGGAGATCGCCTTTTCTTAAATGGCCATAACCATCGTCAATGTCAACTTTGTTACCATGCAGTGCCTGCAAAGATGCATCCCTTGCCAGGATCAGTCCGTTCATAAAATAGACTGACTGGACAAAACCACTGCAATCTACTGCTTTGGCTGAAGAACCTCCCCATAAATACGGCAATCCAAGGTATGTAATGGCAACTCCGCAAATGCTTTCTTCTGTGCAGGGAACTGTACTTTTCCAACGGTCAAAATCCAGAACTTTCTTCATCTCAACAAATCCTTTACGTCCATCCGGTAAAACAATAATGACATAATGGTTTAATTCTCCAATCTTTTCCATAATGCTCCCTCCTACCAAATCACCTACAATACCTGAATTATCCGAAGTCGAATCATACAACCAGCCTGTATTCTCCTGGTAAATAATCCTTGATGCCTTCTTCCATACTGCCATTTCCATCCTGCTCATAGCGTTTATACAGGATTCTTCTGTCCACGAGATATAATTGTCAGGAGTTTGGATAAGAACCCATGAGTTAATGTTTTTTAATATTAAAACCGGAGTACCAAGTCTTGCCTGTGACACCAATTCCGATGCATGATCTGGTTCCTTTCTAAGGTTAATAACACTCAGGGTAACCAATCCCATATATTTTTTATTTCTTATTGTGTCAGGAAGAAATATAATACTGTCAATTAATGTTTTACTCTGATTATTTAAAGTTTTAATGATCTCGTTTTTTGCTGCCAGATTTGTGGTTTCACCGGTAAGAATTACTGCTCCATTTTCTCCGGACTTTAATTTAACATTACAAATCCCGACTCTGTGATCAGGGACCCATTTAGCAGCAATATGATCAATTTCTGTTTGTATTTTTTTTTCATTGGTGCCACGACAGCTGTATATAATAAAAATAATTCCGGTAATTAAACCAAAGCTTTTTAATAGCTTTATGTATTCTGACTTTTTCATTTAACGTAACTATTTGTATCCTAATGCTGCGTAGCCTACCCAGTGACAATTCGTCGCTATAGCTGTCCGTCCCATTCCTAAATCATCAACAGGTATATGTGCTGAGGTAATGCTTGTGGAATAACCAACTAAATCACCGGATAACTTATTGCCGTTATTAAGATAATATGAAGTATATAATGCGACTGGCACACTATACCTTCCGCACCAGGTCCATTTATATTCCCTGAAGTTATCAGGATTCAAAGTATAATTGCTGAATAACCTGATTTTTTCAGGTAACACTTCACCTCTAAGACAACTGTCAATTATCCCTGCTTCATGTTCCCGGGCTTTAATATTTCCCTGTTCATCGCAACCAAAATATGCCCTGTTGATCCCACCCCAATCCTCAGTACCGTAATGTACGGCATCTGTTGTAGAAACAATTGCAAAGTCAGTTCCCCACTCCCACTTATGGGTCTTTGCAACCGTCCGGATTGCATCAGCAAGCGCTTTTCCACATGCTTGCATCCTGTCAGGGCTCATGGCCGGCACCAGTATTGGTACAATTGTAATATTCCTGTTAAAATACTGCAGAAAAGGAATTAAAGCTTCCACCGAATGTTCAACTTTTTGCAGAGTATCATTTATGACTGCAAATTTTTTCACCAGTAACTTGTAAATTTCCTCTCGTATAGGAGAAACAGAAATATTTTTCCACGGTCCTTTCCAGGATGCATAACTGTCGAATACCAATGAATCTTCAATGCCAAGCTGTGCTGCTTTATGAGCTACACCAATAAGAATAAGATTTGGAGCCTTTACATTTTGAAGCAACTCAGGGTAAAGTGTTCCTACGTATGTATAATCATCATGAGGGCATATTACCATCTTCCATGGCAATCCGGAAGTTTTTTTCCATCCTTGCCAGTCCATCCTCTCCATCAGGCTGTCCATCTGCCAGGAATACTGAGCAAAACCGATTGTATCTTTAAGCGGCCTAATTTTCTGTGTTGTTTTTGACATTTCTTTGTTCTGACAGGATAATAAATTAATTAACAAGATAACAACAAATGCATAAACTATTAAATTATACTTCATATCTTCAAAGGTGTTTAATTAATTTCATGTTTCCGTTTTTTATTTTTACCCCCTTTCTTTTTCCCGCCAAGGGGGAAATGATTCACTCCTTCCCCCGTGAGGGAAGGTTGGGAAGGGGGTGCTTAATAATTTCAGAAGCAAATATTTTAATAAAATTAAAAGAATTTTCATTTCACACAATTTATGCAAATGAAATGACATGAAAAAATCATTTCACTGTTCATTAAATTGCTAATACTGATAGGTTTATGAATTTAAAATTAATAAAAATATGAAAACCAAAAGCTCTATTTTCCTTTTTGCCAGTGTTATTTGTATGTTGATCGCGCTTGCCGGCTGTAATCAAAAGTCTGATAAATATACCCGTGGTGTTGGAATCTACCCTGGTAATCCGAAAGAGGATTTTTCACCTAACCTGCTGACTGATAATAAGAATTACCGTAACCTGGCCAGATTAAGACC
Organism: Bacteroidales bacterium; assembly: GCA_003141415.1. Lineage (GTDB taxonomy): Bacteria > Bacteroidota > Bacteroidia > Bacteroidales > VadinHA17 > LD21. The sequence continues at coordinate 30,619 of PLLX01000162.1, read as the reverse complement.
TGCTTATCATTCATCTAGTTATGATTATAATCTTACAGCACAACTTGTTACCGATGGTATCATCATTCATGAAATGCCAGATTATATTTCCCTCTCAACTAATCAGGGTGAACTGCCAAAAAATCAACGCGAATGGCTTCTCGATAATAATAGTGTTACAGAATTGAGCCTTCCCGGTAGTGATATTTGGATTCAGCTTGAAATTAACCCGGGAAATGTTGTTCCGAAAATTACAAAGATAAACCTCAGTGGCAGTCTTGAATATAGCGGTAAACCAACTGCCGGGTGGCAATTTACCTGTTCCGGCTCAGATGACGGGACTACATGGAATGAACTTGGAAAAGTCGCTGGAAATGGGTTACCTGGTGAGGAACGGCCAAATCCATTTGCAGCATTATTCTCAAAACCAGGTCCAAAGGGCAAAAGCCCTGCAAATCCATTTGCCTCCTTCTTTTCCGGCCCTTATGGTAACGATTCAACTACTCCCAAACCATCTTTTACATTTAAATTCGGAATACCTAAAACACAAAGAGTTATAAATCAATCATTTGAGTTTAAGGAACCAGTTTCATACCATTTCTACAAAGTTAATATGTCAGCTAAATGTGCAGAAGACTGGAGATTTGGGAGTCTGGATTTTTATAATAATGAAACAAAGCTGAAGATGGCGCCATCAAAGAGTTTCAAGAGTGCCTGGATGAGTGCCGGAACAGGTCAGGAATGGATATATGTCGACCTGGGAGTTTCAAGTACTTTCGATAGTATTAAATTGTATTGGATAAATAAAGCAATTAAAGGATCAATTCAGGTTTCTGATGATGCTAGAAAATGGATCGACCTTGCTTCACTTCCCGGAAATACAGATTTAGTTGACAACATCGCTCTTAAGAAGGGAGCCAATGGTAGATTTGTAAGGGTATTAATGACTGAAGCCGCTTCCGGAAATAAATATATTCTAAGTGAAATTGAAATACTGGGAAGAGGTGGAATAATGCCAAAATCAAAGGCCAATCCTGATATTTCAGATAACCGTATGAGTCTGTCAGGGGGAAACTGGAAAATTCAACGCGCGTCAGAGGTTACCGGAACGGGTGAAAACATCTCTAAACCAGGGTTCGAGAACAATGATTGGGTTGTAGCAACAGTACCAGGCACAGCTCTGGTGAGTTACTGGAATGCAGGCGCTTTGCCTGATCCGAATTATGCCGATAACCAGTTAATGATCTCTGAATCATTTTTTAACTCAGATTTCTGGTACCGTAATGAATTTGAGGTCCCGTCAACTTTTAAAGGTGAACGGATGTTCCTGAACTTCGACGGGATAAACTGGAAAGCCGAAATATTTGTGAACGGGAAACAAACCGGAAGAATTGACGGGGCATTCATCAGAGGGAAATTTGATGTTACTGATCTCATTAAGCCAGGTAAGACAAATTCAATAGCTGTTTTAATAAAGAAAAATGATAATATAGGAGTAATAAAAGAGGCAACACAGTTATACCATGATAAGAACGGCGGAATCCTCGGCGCCGACAACCCCACATATCACGCTTCTATCGGCTGGGACTGGATACCAACTATCAGGGGAAGGAATATCGGTATATGGAATGATGTTTTCTTAAATGTCACAGGAGCCGTAACTATTGAGGATCCTTTTGTAACGACAGATCTTTCCCTTCCTGATACAACTGCAGCTGATATCAGCATTGCTGTTACACTGCGCAACCACAAGTCGGAAAAGATCTCGGGGACCCTTACCGGAAAGTTCGGGGAAACATCTTTTGAACAGGAGGTTTCTCTTGAGCCATCATCTTCCAAAGTACTGAAGCTGAATCCATCAAACATTCCAGCTTTACATCTGACTAATCCAAAACTATGGTGGCCCAAAGGTTATGGCAATCCCTATCTGTATAATGTTGAGCTGGTTTTCAAAACAAACTCGGGCATTTCTGATAAAAAAGAGTTTAAATCGGGAATACGCAAAATGGCTTTTGACGAAACTAACCAGATATTGAATATTTATATAAACGGCAGGCGCTTCATTGGCCGTGGCGGAAACTGGGGTTTTCCCGAATCAAATCTTGAATATCGGGGAAGAGAATATGATATCGCGGTAGCGTATCATGCCGACATGAATTTTACAATGATCAGAAACTGGGTCGGACAAACAGGTGATGATGAGTTCTTTGAAGCCTGCGACCGTTATGGAGTAATGATATGGCAGGATTTCTGGCTGGCAAACCCTGCAGATGGTCCCGATCCTGATAATCCACAAATGTTCATTGATAATGCCAGGGATGTGATCAAACGGATACGCAACCATCCGTCTATGGCAATTTATGTCGGAAGGAACGAAGGCAATCCACCGGCAGTACTGGACACTGCCTTGCGTGCAATGATTCATGAACTTCATCCCGATCTGCATTATATATCCAATTCTGCTTTTGGTGTTGTAAGTGGTGGCGGCCCATACAGAGCTCTACCTGTAAGAGATTATTTCCTGCTCTATGGCTATAATAAACTACATAGCGAGAGGGGAATGCCGAATGTTATGACTTATGAGAGCCTTAAACAAACTCTTCCCGAATCTGCTCTCTGGCCGCAAAACAGCTTTTGGGGAATACATGACTATTGTCTGGAGAGCGCTCAGGCTGCCGCTTCATTTAACCAGATGATTGAAACTGGTTTTGGTAAGTCTGACAATGCCAAAAAATTTACTGAACTGGCACAATGGGTAAACTACAACGGATACAGGGGAATGTTTGAAGGAAGAAGCCTTTACCGGCAGGGGTTATTACTCTGGATGAGTCACCCGGCCTGGCCTTCAATGGTATGGCAGACATACGATTACTATCTTGAACCTGCTGCAGCATACTTTGCATGTAAAAAAGCCTCTGAACCAATTCATATTCAGTGGAATCCTGTTTTTGATAATATTGAAGTTGTAAACTATAATGCCAGGAACAGGGTCGGACTGACTGCAAAAGCCCAGATCATCAATATGGATGGATCAGTTCAGTGGGAAAAAGAGAGGGCACTTGATTGCAAAGAAGATTCTACAGCAATTTGTTTTAAGCTTGAATTCCCGAAAAGTTTGTCTTCAGTACATTTTGTCAAACTTTCATTAAAACAGGGAGATAAAACCATATCTGAGAATTTCTACTGGAGGGGGCTCATTGATGGTAATTATCAGGCACTCAGTGATTTACCTGTTGTTAAACTTCAGAATAATACAAAGACGGAAAAATCTGGGAATAACTGGATACTGACGACTACTTTGAATAACACGACCAAGACTCCTGCTTTAATGATCAGATTGAAGGTAGTTGGAAAAAATAAAGGCGAACGTATGCTGCCGGTGTTCTATAGTGATAACTATATATCACTTATGCCTGGAGATATAAAGGTCATAACAATGAAACTGAAAGATGAGGACACAGGCGGAGAAGAACCTTCTGTCGACATTTCCGGGTTTAATTTATAAGAAACCAGTTAATCAGCTTTTCCACCTTTCAAGTTGAGGAATATGGGATGTGAAGAACCATCTTTTAAGTGGTCTATATCTCATTTCCTTTAATTTGCCTCTGACAAGTTTCACCATTTCATCTGGTTTTGTGAAGTTGTCATTAAATAAACCGAGTGTATAACAACGGCTGCAGAATTTAAGAGCTTTGGAACCATCAGCTTTGGTACGCCCATGCTCATTATCTTTTTACTTTTTTTCTAACTTACGACAAATTAATTGATTGATGAAATTATCTTTATTGCTTAAATTCTGAATTAATCTATCAATAATGAAAAATATTTCAATACTTTTTGCACTAATACTACTCATGACATCATCTTCAGAAACAACAAGAACTTATGAATGGCGTGGATCTGACCGTGAGGGTATTTACCATGAATCAAACCTTCTTAAGACCTGGCCTGCAGACGGACCAAAAGAGCCTGTTCTGTGTAAACAGATCCAATGGCAAGATTGTCTGGTCAAAAGATCTCGTGGCTGACTTTGATGGCGTTTGATATTCACAAATAGTACTCTGAGGCCTTTAAAGGTTGTAAAAGAATACAAGATTACAACATCACTACATCACAACATTACAAGATTAAAACTAAATCTTTAAGAGTAGTCTTCGGTTATTGGACTTCAACCATAAAACTTTCTTTAGTATATTTGGTTATTAAAGATACAAACAACTAGATTACAGTTGTCGTTTATTATGAAAGGTATTATTCATTATATAATTAATTGTGGAACAATGCTTTTCAAGATAATAACTAAAAAACTAGATCAAAATGGAATCAATTAAAAAATCAACTCTGGATTTCCTCACTGAATTAAAATGTAATAACAACCGTGACTGGTTTGTCGCGAACCGGCCCAGGTATTTAAATGCAAAGGATAACTTTGAATCCTTTGTTCAGGAAATCATAAATAAAATAATTTTATTTGAGCCGGTTATGAAAGGATTGGAAGCTAAAAGTTGCGTTTTCAGGATTAACCGTGATATTCGTTTTTCAAATGACAAATCGCTCTACAAATCTCATTTTGGTGCATTTATTGTCCGGGGCGGAAAAAAGAATGGAGATAAGTTTGCCGGTTATTACTTTCATATTGAGCCGGGCAAAAGCATCATGGCAGGCGGAGCATATACACCTCCAAGTCAATGGTTGTCTGCCATAAGGGAGAAGATAAGCGATACGGCGGATGAATTCATAAAAATTACTCATACTAAAGATTTCATTAAATATTTCGGAGCAATTGACGGAGAAAAGCTAAAGACAGCGCCAAAAGGGTATCCTGCAAACCATCCTTATATTGAGCTTCTCAAATTTAAAAGTTACCTTGTTGTAAATGAGGTATCTGATAAAATGGTAATAAGCAATGATTTTATTGATCATGTTGTGAATGTGTTTAAAGCCATGAAACCATTAAATGATTATCTGAATAATTAGAAGACAGGGCCCCCTGGGGGGCAAAAAAATAAGAAATACATTAATCATGACAGGTCTTGAAAGAACACTCTCATTTTTGAATGGAAATTCTGTTGACCATCCTCCATTTCACCCTATAATAATGCGATGGGCGGCTAAATATGCCGGAATTAAATACCGGGATTTCTGTCTCGATCCTTTTTCCAAATGTAAAGCAATGTTTCTCTGTGCAAGAGATTTTAATATTGATTGGGTTACAGTTATGTCAGATCCCTGGGCTGAAGCATCAGCCTTTGGAATTCAGGTCGAATATCCGGAAAACAGTCTTCCTGTTGATAAATGCGGCCATTTCCCGGATGCAAAATCGGCATCGCATTTAAAACATTATGATCCTTTGAAAAACAAACGGTGCAACAACAGGCTGATTGAGATAAAAGAATTCAGAAAACATCGTGAAGATGAACTATTTGTTGTCGGGTGGGTTGAGGGACCTGTAGCCGAGTATGTCGATCTTAGGGGAGCTACAGAAGCATCAATGGACTTATTTCTGGAACCCGAAGCAGTCGAAAAGTCAATGGATATAATTATTGAATCTGCCATGGATTTTATTTCTCTCCAGATAAAAGCCGGTGCTCACTGCATTGGCATTGGAGATGCATTCTGCTCACAAATAGGGCCTGATCTGTATAGTCAGTTCGCATATGCAAGGCAGAAAAAACTTGTTGAATATATTCATTCTGAAGGAGCCCTGGCTAAGCTTCATATCTGTGGGAATACGGAATCAATTCTGAAACAGATGATACAAACAGGAACCGATATTATTGATATAGATCATCTGGTACCTTCAATGGAAATTTTTGAACCATTAATAAATAAGCACCAGGTCTTTTCCGGTAAATCAGACCCTGTAACAATAATTCAGGATGGAACACCGGAGAAAATAAAACAATCAGTTTTTCAGGATTTTAAACAAGCCAGAGGTCGTTGTATTGTTTCGGCAGGCTGTGAAATTACTCCAGGGACCACCGATGAAAACATGAAGGCTTTCAGTATGGCAGCCAGTGAGTTATCAGAAAAGAAATGATCCTTATAATGCCAGTCCAAGGTTTTTTAACATCCACTTTACTGTGGCTCTGTTCTTGTAGTCAGGGTCAAACTGAACAGCTACAATAATTCCCTCCTTGTTTATAATATAAGTAGCAGGAACAGGCAACCGGGCAGAATCCCTGCCGTTATTTTTAGCGATATCAATTGAAAAGCTTGATTGGATCTTATCCTGATAGGCTTTTGTTACATTAAACATAAGGTCATAATCTTTCATTATTTTTTCCTGACAATCATAAATGACTGTAAAAGTTAAATTATGAAGTTTTACCGTGTTCTCTACATTTTCAATTGATTCAGGTGTAATAGCAACGACATTAAAACCCTGATCTGTCAGTACTTTAAGTGAATCCTGGTAATTCTTTAAATATCTGTTACATATAGGACACCAATTGCCCCTGTAAAAGAAAAGAATTATTGGTCCTTGTTTGAGTAGTTTTTTCAATTCAACCTGTCTTCCCATTTGGTCATACCCGGTAAAATCAGGTGCTTTGTCGCCTACCTTTAATCCCTTTGGAAGATGGCTCTCTTTTATCTCCATTCCAAATCCGGCATAATTAATATCTTGTCCGTAAGAGACTGATCTTATTGATAATACAATAACAATAAATAAGAAGTAAATTCTCTTTACTTTTATGATAAAATCATTTTTAATGTAAGACATATGTTAGGTTATTAAGCGAATTTATAACCGGGTATCTTTCTCATTCTCAGGCTTAGTGGCGTAACTTCAAGATATTCATCATCTTTTATCTGCTCCATTGCTTCCTCAAGTGAAAATTTTAGTTTTGGGGCTATCTTCAGGCTATCATCAGATCCTGAAGCTCTCATATTAGTAAGTTTTTTACCTTTAACTATATTTACTTCCAGATCGCCGATCCTGGTATGTTCGCCTATAACCTGGCCTCTGTAAACCTGTTCTCCGGGATCAATATAGAATCTACCCCTGTCCTGCAAACGATCAATCGCATGCCCGGTCGCCATTCCCATGTCGAGGGAAATCAATGATCCGTTCTGTTTCGGCATGAGCTCATCGCCTTTATATTTGTCATAAGCTCTGAATCGATGATGCATCACAGCTTCGCCTGAAGTTGCCGTAAGCATATTATTCCTAAGCCCGATAATACCTCTCGATGGAATATCAAATTCTATATGAGTAAGGTCCCCTTTGGGTTCAATGACTATCATTTCACCTTTTCGCTGTGTAACAAGCTCAATGGCTTTGCCTGAGTATTCAGGAGGAACATCAATAGTAAGTGTCTCATAAGGCTCTGACTTAACATCATTTATATCTTTCAGTATTACTTTTGGCTTTCCAACCTGGAATTCATAGCCTTCACGCCGCATTGTCTCTATCAGGATCGAAAGATGGAGTATCCCTCTGCCGAAAACATTGAAAGTATCTTCTGATTTTGTTTCTTCAACTTTCAGCGCAAGATTTTTCTCGGTCTCCCTTATCAGTCTTGTTCTTAGGTGTCGCGAAGTAACAAACTTGCCTTCTTTTCCATACATAGGGGAATTATTGATAGTAAAAACCATACTCATGGTAGGTTCATCAACTTCAATTCTCTGAAGGGCCTCAGGAGCAAGCAAATCGGCGAGTGTATCTCCAATTTCAAAATCCTCAAGTCCTATAACTGCACAAAGATCGCCACATCTTACACTATCAGTTTTTACTCTTCCCAAACCTTCGAAAACATATAATTCCTTTACTCTTACTTTCTTGACTTTACCGTCTTTCTTGCATAAGGTATAATCTAACCCGGCAGTAATATCTCCTCTGAAGATACGTCCAATTGCAATTCTGCCTACATAGCTGGAGAAATCAAGCGAAGCAATCTGCATCTGGGCTGTGCCTTCAACATAAGGAGGTTCCGGAATTTCCTTAAGGATTGTATCAAGAAGATATTTTATATCAGTTGTCGGTTTTTTCCAGTCATTGCTCATCCAACCATATTTAGATGAGCCAAAAACTGTTGCAAATTCAAGCTGGTCGTCGGTAGCGTCAAGATTAAACATGAGTTCATAAACATCCTGCTGAACTTCATCAGGCCGACAATTTTCCTTATCAACCTTGTTAACAACCACAATTGGTTTAAGTCCAAGAGCTATTGCTTTTCCGAGTACAAATCTTGTCTGTGGCATTGGGCCCTCGAGAGCATCAACAAGTAACAATACACCGTCGGCCATCTTAAGTACCCTCTCAACTTCACCACCAAAATCAGCATGACCTGGTGTATCAATAATATTAATTTTAACCCCTTTATAATTAACTGAAACGTTTTTTGAGAGTATGGTAATCCCTCTTTCCCGCTCAAGATCGTTGCTATCAAGAATAAGATCACCTGCTTCCTTCCTTTGGTCCAATACCTGGCATTCCTGTATAATCCGGTCAACCAGAGTAGTTTTACCATGGTCAACATGTGCAATGATCGCAATATTTCGTATTAATTGCATACAAATTAATTAGACCGCAAAAGTAATATTGTTGCCGGGATAAATGACAATAAGTTCGAAAATTAATTAATGATAAAAAATTCATATATTGGTAAATAAATTTTAAAAACCGACTTATGAAAAAAACGATCACTACCCTTGTTTTCAGTTTCTTTGCTCTGACAGGAATCTTCGGACAACAGAATGTCAAACTGGATGTAGGTATGAAAGCTCCTGACTGGATGTTTACTGATGCTGATAAAAAAGAATTTACAATGAATTCATGGCCAGGTAAAGTACTTCAGATAAATTATGTTGACCCTGATGAATCAGATCTTAATGATGCATTCAATGATGCTGTCAAAAAAGCGACTGATGTGGATAAGACACTTAACCAGGATCTTTTCAAGGGATTTGGTATTGTTGATTGTAAATCGACATGGAAACCTAATGGTCTTATAAGAATGATTGCCGGTAATAAGGCAAAAAAATACGATACCACTATTCTTTTTGATTATAAGGCTACCCTGCAGCAAGAATGGGGTTTGCCAAGGGATAATTACACTGTGGTAATTCTTGATAAAAACAGGGTATGCAGGTTTATTTATAAAGGACATATTCCTGAATCAGACAACCAGAAGATAGTTGATCAGATAATTGCTCTGACAAAAGAATAAGAAGTTCTCTCCATACAGATTTAACCACAAAGGCCGCGAAGCGGACAGGGGGCGTGCCTACTTTGAGCACTTTGTGGTTATTTCCTTTTAAAACAATACATATGATAATCCCAAACCTTCTTCTTATAACAGGAACCGGAACCAAGTCAGGGAAAACGACAATTGCTTGCAGGATAATTCAACAGCTTAAGAATTTAAATATCACTGCGATCAAGATAAGCCCTCATTTTCATGAGACCACTCCAGGATTGAAAACTATCTTTGAAGAAACAGGATATGCGATATATGAAGAAACAAACAGGGATACAACAAAGGATACCTCGCGGATGCTTAATTCCGGGGCTTCAAAGGTTTACTTTGCCAAGGTATTTGATGACCGGCTGCTCTTTGTTTTTAACAAAATAAAGGATCTTATTCCAGAAGGTATTCCCATCATTTGTGAATCACCTGCCCTACGGAACTATATCGAACCAGGAGTATTTATAATCATGACTTCCAGTACAACAAATAAACAAAAGAATATAAATCACTTACGAGATTTACCTCACGTAATATTCAAGCTAGAAGAGCTGAACAGTATCAGTACATTTCCCATAGAGTTTGAAGATGGGAAGTGGAGATTATTTTAGGAAGATACTGCAATTTCATAAACTCCTTTTAATTCCCCCCAGGGGGGGAAAAATCCACGTTATCTTAGTGTAATTCAACTAAATACAAGAGAATTATCTCCCCCTTTGGGGAGATGCCGCAAAGCGGCAGAGGGGTGTCCCTCAGCGTGTCAGAATTCTTTTGGGGGAGATGCCGCCCTTGCTTCACCGAAGCGGCTACGCGAAGGCAAAGGAAACGGCAGAGGGCTCTTCTCCTATTTCTCCTCATTTATATCCGAAATATCTTTTCCCAGCTTGGCTTTTATCCTTTCAAGATCATGCTTCATTCCGGCGACTGCCTTGATCAGTTGTTTTTCCGGTAATACAGGATCGGGTAATTCACTGCTGATATAATTAACGAATTTCCATATCTCTTTCACCTCATTTACATGTACCTGATAAGGTTCATAAACAGGGTTAAGTGAATAGAGAACAAGTTTACCATCTTTTGTCAAATTATTTTCAACTACCTTAAAGACGATTCCGTCGTCGAGGGTAAACACTACGTAAGCTTTCCCGCTAATTATCTGCATCCAGTCCTGGACATATTCCCCTGTTACCCATGAACCATCGGGAATAGGAAGCATAGAATCGCCTTTCAACTGAAAAGTTCTGTATTTCTTTTTATTGGAAAGAAAAGGTAATGTGAATACCGGAAGCTCACCGATATATTCCGGATCAGCATATCCGGTTGCATAGCCTGCTTTCGCTTTCTCGGGTACCAGTTCAATATTCTCCCTTTTGTCGGAATTGACTGTTGTGGTCAATACTCTGAGATTGCTTCCTTTCACATAAACATCATATCCTCTTTCAAGTTCGCCAAGCTGACTTTCTGACAACTTTGAAATATCCAGTTTAAGGATCGTATCGATAGCAATGTTGAAATAACCGGAAAAGGATATCAGAATTTCTATACCGGGCTGGGCCACACCGTTCTCATAACCGCTCAGGGTTGAACGTTTAAGGTTAAGGGCAAAAGCCACATCATCCTGTGTTCTGCCCCTCCTTTTTCTTAAAAATTTTATGTTCGATGCGAAGTACATAATGAATATTGATTATATTGTAATCATAAAATTGATTATTTTCTGATCAAAAATAAAACTTAATTGTTATATGTACAAGAAAAAAGGAATATTTTTTAGAAAAAAGAAAGAAAACATTTTGGGAGTAATGCCCCTGTCCTGCTGAAGCGGGGCTAAAATTGTGATATTTAGGTTAATTACACTTAACCAGAAAGAATTAGCCCCCATTAGGGGGAATGCGGGCAAAAAACAATGGACTGCGTATAAACTATCTAATTAATACTTAACTATTTAATAATCATTACAATGATCCTCTCCGGCAACATAGACCGATCGGTTCTGCATCTCGACCTCGATACTTTTTTTGTATCAGTCGAAAGGCTTAAGAACAGCCGCCTGAATGGTAAGCCGGTCATAATTGGCGGCATGTCGGACCGCGGAGTTGTATCTAGCTGCAGCTATGAGGCAAGAAAATACGGCGTGAGCTCCGCTATGCCGATGAAAATGGCCAGGAGTATGTGTCCCGATGCCATCGTGATAAGGGGCGACATGGAACTTTACACCAACTATTCAAACATTGTAACCGGCATAATTGCCGAAAGGGCACCGCTATATGAGAAAGCATCGGTTGATGAGCACTATATCGATCTTACCGGGATGGACCGTTTCTACGGATGCTACAAATGGTCGCATGAATTGCGCCAGTATATAATAAAAGAGACAGGTCTGCCCATATCAATCGGACTGTCAGTCAACAAGACCGTATCAAAAATAGCAACCGGCGAGGCAAAGCCAAATGGTGAAATTGAGGTACAAAAAGAGATTGTGCTTCCATTCCTCGATCCGCTTTCGATAAGAAAAATACCAATGATTGGTCAGAAGACTTACCAGGTACTCCGCTCGATGGGCATTGCTACAATTTATACCCTGCGGAATATCCCTGTCGAAATGCTTGAAAAGCTGATGGGTAAAAACGGGATTGAAATGTGGAAGAGAGCCAATGGCATCGACTCTACTCCCGTCATAAGCTACTCGGAACAAAAATCAATAAGTACCGAACATACTTTCGAAAAAGACACCACCGACCTGGTGAGGCTGAATCAATTGCTGGTAAGCATGGTGGAGAAGATTGCGTTCGAGCTGAGAAAACAGGAGAAACTCACTTCATGCATCACTGTTAAGATCAGGTATTCAAACTTCGATACCCATACACTGCAGAAACGGATACCATATACATCATTCGACCATGTGCTTGCCAATATCACCAAAGAGCTCTTTGCAAAACTCTACCAGAGACGTATGCTTATAAGACTTATTGGTGTAAGGTTCAGTCATATGGTAAGAGGAGTCCAGCAGCTTGACATGTTTGACGATACTCCTGAAAAGGTCAGCCTTTATATGGCAATGGACAGGATCAGGAAGCGTTTCGGGCGAAATGCGGTTAGGAGAGCTTCCGGAGTGATGACGGTAACCGAAAGAGAGGGAAAAGCCCTTAAACAGCTCGAAAATGCTCTTAAAGAGCAAAATATGATGGAGGAGCGTCTACGGGGAGGGTAAACGAGAAACAATGTATCTAAACTGCCACTCATATTACAGTCTGCGTTACGGAACCATGTCCGTTGAACAGCTTTTGCAGAGAGCTCTGGCTGCAGGAACGGATACTATTGTTCTTACTGACATTAACAATTCAACAGGAATTCCCGAATTTGCAGGCGAATGCAGCAAAAACAATATCAGACCTGTTGCAGGTATAGAATACAGAAATGATAATGAATTTCTGTATATCGGAATTGCACGTAATAACAAAGGGTTGCAGGAGCTGAATGAATTTCTCTCGGATCAGAATTTCAACAAGTCATTAATTCCCTTTCCGGCACCTCAATTCTCCGAATCGTATATAATATATTCCCTTAAAAAAATTCCTTCACGTAAACTATTTGATAATGAACGCATAGGAATAAGACCACATGAACTGAATAGCCTGTTGACATTGACTTCATCAATAAACAGGAGTTCAATGGTTCTGCTGCAGCCGGTTACATTTGCAGAGACAGGTGACATTTTTATTCACAGGAGTCTCAGGGCCGTTGACAACAATATTCTTCTCAGTCACCTGCAAGAATGGCAATGCGCAGGAGAAGATGAATTCTTTAAAGATCCGGCCGATATTGAAAAAATCATGAGAGAATACCCATGGTTATTTAATAATACCAAAAAGCTTCTGGATGACTGTGATTTACAGTTTGACCATGAAAGTTTTAAAAACAAAAAGATCTATTCTGCCAGCAGGTATGATGACAAGCTGCTTCTCGAAAAACTCGCCTGGGATGGAATGGTATACAGGTATGGCAGACAGAATAATGAAGCAAAGAAAAGGGTAAAGCATGAACTTGAGATAATCGACAGGCTTGGTTTCTCTGCCTACTTTCTGATAACCTGGGATATCGTAAGATATTCAATGGCCCGTGGTTTTTATCATGTCGGACGTGGTAGCGGTGCAAATTCTGTCGTTGCTTATTGTCTGAAAATCACTAACGTTGACCCCATTGATCTAAACCTTTACTTTGAACGATTCATAAATCCGAAACGGAGCAGTCCTCCCGACTTCGATATTGACTACTCGTGGAAAGAACGGGATGAGGTCATCGATTATATTTTCAAGAGATATGGCTATGGGCATACCGCACTGCTCGGGACTATGAGTACTTTCAGAGGAAAATCCATTGTCCGTGAACTTGGAAAAGTACATGGTTTGCCCAAGGAAGAGATTGATTCGCTTATTGATAATCCTTCAGCAGATACAAACCGGAATGATATAACCAATCTTATTTTCTCCACGGGTCTTAAGATCGCTGACTTTCCCAATATGCGGAGCATTCATGCCGGTGGCATACTTATCTCTGAAGAACCAATAACATGTTATACCGCTCTCGATATGCCTCCGAAAGGTTTTCCTACAACCCAGTGGGATATGTACACCGCCGAAGAGATAGGATTTGAGAAACTCGACATTCTGAGCCAGAGGGGAATAGGCCATATCCGCGAGAGTGCAGAAATAATTCTGCGAAACCGTGGTATAGATGTCGATGTTCATGCAGTACAGAAATTTAAAAACGATGAAAAGGTAAAAGAGTATCTGAGGATCGGCGAAACAAAAGGATGCTTTTATATTGAAAGTCCTGCAATGCGTGGCCTTCTGAAAAAGCTGAGATGCGACAACTACACTACTCTTGTGGCTGCCAGTTCTGTGATAAGGCCGGGTGTGGCACGTTCAGGTATGATGAAAGAATTTATTTACAGGTTCCATAATCCGGGAAAATTCGAATATATACATCCGGTTATGAAGGAGCAGCTTGAAGAGACATTCGGTGTTATGGTTTATCAGGAAGATGTATTGAAAGTCTGTCATCACTTTGCAGGATTGGATCTTTCCGATGCCGATACCCTTCGCCGTGCCATGAGCGGCAAATACCGGTCAAAACAGGAGATGCAACGCATAATTGAAAGATTCTTCTCAAACTGCCGCAAAAAGGGTTACAGCGATGAGGTCACAAAAGAGGTATGGAGACAGATTGAATCTTTTGCCGGATATTCGTTCTCAAAGGCCCATTCTGCCTCATATGCCGTTGAAAGCTTCCAGAGTCTGTATCTTAAAGCTCACTATCCGCTTGAGTTCATGGTAGCCGTAATAAATAACTTCGGAGGCTTTTACAGAACCTGGGTCTATGTACATGAAGCAAGAAGGTGCGGAGCAACTATTCAGCTGCCATGTGTAAATAAAAGCAATTACAAGACAACAATTTACGGTACAGACATATATATCGGATTCATTCATATTATGAGCCTTGAGTACAGGCTTGCTCAGTCAATTGAAGAGATACGCAATGCAGAAGGTCCATTTGCAAACCTAAACGATTTTGTTACAAGGGTAAATCCGGGACTTGAGCATGTAATTCTGCTTATTAAAGCAGGGGCATTCAGATTTACAGGAAAGAAGAAGGCTGTACTTTTATGGGAAGCTCACATGATGATTAACAAAAACAAACCGGATAATATCCGACCACTCTTCTCCTCTCCTGTCCGTGATTTTTCACTCCCCGATCTTGTTCAGGGAAAGATCGAAGATGTATATGATGAAATCGAACTCTTCGGTTTTCCTGTCACAATGAGCTGGTTCGATATGCTTGAAACATCCTTCCGGGGCGAAGTATCCGCACGAAGGATGAGTGAATATACCGGCAGGAAAATCAGGATGGTAGGACACCTGGTTACTGTAAAGTATATTAAGACAATAAAAAATGACTGGATGAATTTTGGATGTTTTATCGATGCTGAAGGCAATTTCTTTGATACAACCCATTTCTCTCAGTCGCTTAAAAACTGGCCTTTTAAAGGAAGCGGCACATATCTGATCCTTGGAAAAGTCGTTGAAGAGTTCGGGTTTCCTTCACTAGAGGTAGAGAAAATGGCCAAACTTCCTGTTAAGCCCGATCAGAGATACTAACCCCCTCGCCCTTCGGGCACTCCCCCTTTGCAGGGGGAGAAAAACTCTGATTTTAAGTATAATTCAGATTAAAAAACGCATATTTTCGCTCCCTCCGGGGGAGATGTCGCGAAGCGACAGAGGGGTTTGTGTACAGTAAGAATTCACTGGCCACTATCATGCCGTGTTGTTTTCAATATCCCTTTTATACCTTGTATTTTTCTTATAATTCCGTGAAGAACATCGCTGTTGGGAACCATTATATTAAGTATCCCTTCAAACAAGCCATCAGTCATATTATAATTGAAACTCCTTACAACTGCCTTGTGGTCAGCAATTACATCGGCAATTTTATTTACCATACCAATATCCTCTATACCGGTTATTTTAACTGCAGCTACGAATGAAGGACTGCTCTTTGACATCGACCAACGGGCAGCTATTACCCTGTAAGGATATCTGGCCATCATGTTATGTGCATTCGGACAGCTTGTCCGGTGAATTTTTATTCCTTCAGAAATTGTAACAAAACCAAATACGCTGTCACCGAACACCGGATTACAGCATTTGGAAAGTTTATAATCAAGCCCTTCTACCCTATCTTCAATAATCAGATAATCAGATATTTGAGAATCAACTGGCTCTTTTTGTTCTTTTTCTGGCAGCATTGCTACCGGAATATTCTCTTCAATCGATTCCTCCTTTAATAAAACCTCTTTAATCTGAAGAAGTTCTATCTTTTCAGTTGCAATAAGATAATAAAGATCCTGGGCAGTTTTCAGACTGTAAGAATTGAGAAGTTTTTGTATCAGGGTATCTCCGTAGACTATTTTCCAGTTCTTCATCCGGCGCATCAGAATCTCCTTTCCTTCGGCAGCAGCTTTGGTCTTCTCTTCATTAAGCACCAGCTTAATTTTTGTTTTTGCTTTTGTTGTAACTACGAACGACAACCAATCCTGCTTTGGCTTCTGGTTCTTTGATCTTAAAACAGAAACGTGATCTCCATTTTGCAGAACATATCTTATTGTCACATTCTTTCCATTGACCTTTCCTCCAACACATGACGATCCGACATCAGTATGAATATCGAAGGCAAAATCGAGAACTGTTGCTCCGACAGGCAATTGGCGCAGATCACCTTTTGGCGTGAAAACAAATACTTCATCAGTATAGAGACCGGATCGCACCTGATCGAGAAATGCATTATCTTCTTTCTCCGATGATTCCAGTATCTCACGCATCTTTGACAACCACGAGTCAAGTCCTCCCTCTCCCTTGATTCCTTTATATTTGAAATGAGCTGCCAATCCCTTTTCAGCTATCTCATCCATCCTTTCTGATCGGATCTGCACTTCAACCCATTTTCCTCTTGGTCCAACTACTGTAGTATGAAGTGATTCATACCCGTTTGATTTTGGTATTGAGATCCAGTCACGCAATCTGCTTGGGTTGGGTTGATATAAGTCTGTTACAACGGAGTAAGCCCTCCAGCAATCAGATTTTTCGTTCTCCCCCGGACTGTCAATAATGATTCTTACAGCAAAGAGATCATAGACCTCTTCAAATTCCACACCCTGCTTTTTCATTTTCAGCATAATGGAGTGAATTGATTTTGTGCGGCTTTTAATGGTGAATCTAAAACCTTGCTTTTCCAGTTTTTCTTTGAGCGGAGCCGAAAAGTCCCGAATCAGTTTATTCCTTGAAGCTGTTGTTTGCTTAAGACGGCAATCGACATAAGTGTATTGTTCCGGCTCAAGATATTTGACAGCAAGGTCCTCCATTTCCGATTTAATGTTATAAAAGCCCAGTCTGTGAGCCAATGGTGCATAAAGGAAATAAGTCTCTGAAGCCAAAGGGATCCTATCTTTTTCCGGAGCATTATCAAGATTACGCATATACTCAAGCCTTTCTATAAGCTTAATAAGTATTACTCTTACATCATCAGCAAGGCTTAAAAGCAGTTTGCGGAAATTTTCTGCCTGGTAAGAAGATTGCATGGAATCGATACTGGTAATACGGGCAAAGCCATTAAGTATCTCAACAACTTTTTTCCCAAACTCTTTTTCCAGCTCTTTTGGGGTCAGACTAAGATTGTTATAAGAATCATGTAATAAAGCAGTTATAATTGAGGTAAGTCCAAGCCCCATCTCTCCGGCAATAATTCTGGCAACAGAGAGGGCATGAAGGATCTCAGGCTCTCCGGTAAGTATTATTTTATCACCACAGGCTTGAATTGCAAGATCCAAAGCTCTTCTTATAACAGGATTATCTTCAGCCGGGACAGTGTTTTTTGAAGCCAGAAGCAATGCCCGGTAACCACTGTTTATTTTCTGCTTATCTGCATTCATCAACCTTTTTGTATTTAAATTTATTCTATAAACTGTAAAAACCCCTAAATAGTTCTCTGATTGGAAAAAAAATCCCCGTGATTCGCTTGGATCCGGGGATTTTCTGATAAATGATTTAATTTTATCTGAATGAAATTCCCAAACCTGCCGTTAGAACGTTATACTGAGCCCTTGTGTAATCTGCATGAATTGTTATAACTGACAGTTTTATCCTGAAACCAATATTTGCCCTTAGACCTGAGAAGTTTTCAATATCCATATTGGGAAAATCTGAACCTTTCTTTACACCACTGTTATTATATTGTGCAAAAGGAGCAGAAGAAACCGGAGTTATTAAAACCGGAGTTGGAAAGTTTCCGGAAAGGTCCATTAATGTCTTGGATTTACAATATCCAAGTCCGCCATAGAAGGTAATGACAGGTAAATTAAGTGAAGCAATTGCACTTATATTTAAAGCCTGAACACTTATCTTCAAAAGTTGATTATCAAATGAGGTGGTTGCACTATATGGAGCTGTATATGCCTGACTAACTTCAGGATCCGGATCAAGGCTAAGAGGAACGTTTCCCTGCAATTTGGTATACCCTGCAAAAAGGGATACATCGAACGGCAATAATTTATTTCCCGGCATATATTGCATAATGCTGTGAACCAGACCAACTCCCCAAAGAGAAACATTACCATCTTTAATATTGATTTTAGGAATGAATCTCACTTTCAACTCTGTTCCGAAAGGTAAACCAATTCCAATCTGAGCAGTAGGTACCGGGATATACTTCCAGTCGGTTCCTTTTGGAGCATTAAAAGAAGCCAGAGTGACATTGTTAACTTTATAGGTCATAAGAGTACCACTCGTCTTGGGTCCGGCTACTGTAGATGCAGAGCCAGTTCCTGTTAATGAAGATGATAGACCAATCTTGGAAACATCAAATGTTGCTGCAGATGTAGGTACGATCCCTACACTTATTCCTGTTGTAATATCGAATCCTAAAAGCTTATGAGGCTTTGCGGTGTTATACCAACCACCGTTAAGACCTGCTCCAAAAGCATTTACCCATGGGGAAACATAAGCCTGGATGTATTTTACACCATCTGCAGGTGCACTTCTAAGGAAATCAATATTGCTAAATTGTGAAAAGGATACCAGTGAAAACAAAAACAGACTTATCATCAGGATCCCGGACCGTTTTGTGAATTGATTATTCATAACAGTTTTGTTGATTCATATTTCGAATTAATACAAATATAAAAAAATGTATACTAAAGTTGTATTGTATATTAAAGTACAACTTATCATTTGACCAAATCTGATGAAATATGGTTGCTTCCTGATTTTAATAAATATTTGTTTTACTCTTCAGGACTTTTCTTTTCTATCTTATCCAGGCTTTTAAGTTCTTGCATATCAAGACTTTTTGACATATCTGAAATATTTTTAAGATTGAGAGTACCTTTTATTGAAATCAGAGAATTTCCTCCTGGGCCCCCTTTAACTACAAGCAATTCCGAAATAGTATTTCCACTTTGCTTAATAAGAAATTTCGTAATATCCGGTCCTGTTTTAACTACCATAAGTTCTTCATAAACTGACAGATCAAGCTTTTTACTAAGTTCAGTATAAAAATTCAGGTTATTATTAAGCAGGGAATCATCAACAGAAAGAATCTTAATAGATTTCAGTTTGCTTATAATATCATCAGCATCCTTATTTTCCGGATCTTTGTTCGCGAACATACTGAACATTTTACTTGAAATGGATACAACAGTAAATCCTTGCTTTTCAGAGTACTTGTTGAACATCTCATCAACCGGATTACTTTGGGCCTGGATCATCAGTGTCAGGCATAAAACGGTTAAAGAAAGAAAAATCTTTTTCATATCATTGATTTTTATTTGTTTATATTTTTATCAGAAGGAACATGAGATAAGTCAATTGCTCTTTGAAGATAATCAAGGTTCTTCAGATTCTTCTCAACTATTCCGGTAGATTTATTTATCGATTTAAAACTTTTCCTTGTAAACTCGCTCATTTTACCAACCGGTTCCAGAACCTGTGCGCTATGATTCAGTTGAGATGAAACATCCCTTAGTATTTTTATTGTTTCTGCGTAAGCAATTGCAGGATCGGCGAATGTGTCCACTGATTCAGCTCTTTTCATAAAGAAGAAATAAGATCCTGTAAGTATGAGTATCCCGGCTGCTGCACTCAGGATTGGAATGAGGTACCTTCTGATATTTTGTGATCCCCTTTCTCTTTCTGATGCGTCAATTCCTGTCAGTATCCTGGCTTCAAAGTCAATGGATGGCTCAGGTACATCTTGAGATTCAGCATAATAACTGAAAATTTCCTTTTCAGCGTCAAAGCCCTCAGGAATATTGCCTTTTCGAAAAAAAACTCTTAAGGCAATCTCCTCTTCTTCAGTACTTTCACCGTTATAGTACTTTTCGATTAACCTCTTTAATTCCTCTTCGCTCATACTGATATTTATTAAATTCGTTTCTGATCATTTTCCGTGCCCTTGACAGAGTCACTCTCAGTGTATTAATGTTCTGCCGGGTTTTATCAGCTATCTCTTCATATGACAGCCCTTCGATTTCCCTGAGCCTTATTGCATCTTTATATATGTCAGGCAATTGATCAATAATGTGATAAAGAATATCTTCTGATTCTCTGCTTTCCATAAGTTCATAAGGCGAAGCGCTGTCTGAGCTTTGAAAATCCTTTCCCTCTGGTTCTTCATGGCTGGAGTATTTTCTTTTTCTTAGCTGATCTATACAGAAATTTTTTATCATTGTAGTTGATAACGCGCCAATACTTTTATATTCATCAAGCTTATTTCCAAGGTTCCATAGTTTAATGAAAATCTCCTGAACAGCATCTTCCGCCTCCTCCTGGTTATGAAGGATGCGGAAGGCATAACCGTATAAGTTCAGGTTAAGCTGCCGGACTAGATCATTAAAATCTGCCCTTGTCATTCCTGCTTAAGCAATAAATAGTATGCTTATAAAGATAGCTACATTAATAATTACTTATATATTTCTGCCATTTCCGAACCATGTTTCTTCTTTGCATCATCTGAAAACTTCGTTGCCTCTTCAAAGGTCATGTTTCCCTTTATCTGAATAAGTGCATTATTTTCCCCACCGGCTATAAGCAGAAATTCTTTGAAAGTTTTGCCTTCTGTTCGTACCAGCATTCTCATATCCTGATCTGATTTTTTTACTCTCATAAACTCATCATAGTTTTTCAGGTCAATATCATTAATTACCAGGTTATAAAAGTTATCAACCTTCATTTTGTTATCTTCCTGTGCTAGAATACGAATCTCTGTTATATGCCTGGGGATTGAATTCTCATCATCTGTGTCGCCAAGGCAGCGGGCCAGCTTAAGCAGATTGCCATCTATTGTAACAGTCGTAAATCCATCTTTACCGGCATATCTTTTAAATAAGTCATCGATTGACTTTTGGCCATAAGCCATTGTTACTGTAATCGTTAGAACGATAAATACTAAAACTTTTTTCATAGCGTCTGTATTTAAATTAATAATTGATTTTTATACATGACGCAGCTGAGGCAATTTCATTACAAAAAAAGTTCTTTTTTATGAATGAGGCCCCCTTTAGGAGGACCGAGCGCTAAGAAACAGCTTTATAGGCTGTTTTAGCGAAGTCGCCTGCCTGCCGCGGGAGAGCAACGCAGCTGACAGAGAGGTTCTACAACCATTACAAAATTGATTAAGATGTGTGCTGTGATATTATTTTAGAAGCGATTCAGGCTCTTATGGTAAGCAGACAATCTCATTATAAAACATAAAAAAGGAATTAAATTTAATTCCTTTTGCCATTTTAGTGATCCAGCTGGTATCTTATTATGCTTCTGAATACTCCATTTAATGCAATGATGTGATAAATCAGTATGTAAATAAGTATGTTGAGAAATTATTTCTGCTTGCTGGATGTTCGATTTGTTAGCCAAAGAAGTGCTTTCATAGCTCAATCCAAGGTATACGCTGACTATTTTAATCTTGTTTTGTTCTGATACCACAGGAGAATCGAATATTTAACCTCTCAATTAATTCAAAATCATTGATCCAGGGTATCCCCATATTGTCACAAACATTGGGGATTTTTATCCTGTTTGTGTTTGCAGCAGTTACTTTTTCTTCTTTCGTAACTACGATAGCATTTTCATTTATTGCATGGGCAATTATCCATGGATCAGCAAGCGACCTTTGCCTGGTATTGTCAACCAGGTTTTTATGTGTTGGATCTGCTGCATAAATTGCCTTCAGGAAATTAGTGACATTTGTATCTACTTTTGCAACAGGAATTTTACTAGCTCTTAACCATTGTGATAGTTCATCATCGGTGCGAAGTATTTCCTCATTAACCATCTGAGGAATAAAAATTATACCTTGATTTCCTAATTCATTTAAAACTGACCAATAATCAGGACAAAATTTGGGGGAATAATACTTTAGCCAAGCTTGGATGAGAACATTTGTGTCCAGGCAATATCTATTATTAGTTGAACTCATCTATAAAGCTGTGCTTCAAGTTTATGGAAATTATTGACCTGTGTATTTAATAAGTTACTTGCTTGAGCAGGGTCAATAAATCCGCCGCGGAAAGCATCTAAAACTACCTGAGTAAAAAGTCTGCTATTCTTGTTTAACCTTAACAGATAAGGATTTGGACCTCCTGTTGTCTCCTTCTTTTGAGTCTTCTTTTCTTCCTCTTTTAACAAGTATTCTTCAAACTCTTTTTGAGCTTCATCTTTTAAAGAACGATATCTTTCAATATTAATCAGCTCAAGATTAAATGCTCTGTATAAAAGTGCAAATGAGCTAATACCAAATGCTTTTGCAGTTTTGAAAACATCCTTACTTGAATTAAATATATGCACATTCAAGGATCGCATAATCAAATCTGGCATTAGTGCATTTGCAGCAACTTCATTGCAGAAAAGTTCTATTGGATGCAATGTGTCCTTAAATCTGATGTCCGGTTCAATCTCATTTGAAATTCCTGATTCTGCGATCCAAATGTGAGCTAGTTCATGTACAAGTGTAAAAAGTTGCGGTGCGTCCCAGTCTTCTGAATTAACAAATACGAATGGAGCATATTGATCAGAGATTGTGAATCCCTGTAGTTCTTCACTATCAAGTTTAAGTCTTGAGTGGATAAAACTCGTCCTGGAGATAAATATCCCTTTTGATTCTGCTTTATCAATCCATTCTCTAACTGGGTTATCCAGCAAATAATGAAATGGATGGATACTAAGAGTAGAAATTATATCTTTGGCAACTTCTGTAGGGTCATCTTTAATAGAATATTTACCAACAAATGGAAGTTTATGATCATGGTTCTCTTCGTATACCTCACTTATCCATGATTGTTTTTGCTGTATCTCTCTAATTATAAAGATAGATGCTGTACCAAGCGGTTTTGCTGTTTTTCTCCTATAATCCTGAAGAGGTTGAAAATCCATTGGAATTTCCGGGAGAAAAAAGAGGGCGAATGGCCTTCTATATGCTTTAGCAAGTGTCTCTGCCTGGTGAATAGTTGGTTGCTCTGTACCTTCTTCCCATTCTTTAAGCTTTTCAATAGATACCGGAACTTTTGAAGCAGCAATTTCCTCTGACATCCTTGCTGATTCCCTCGCCCATTTAAGCACATTTGGTGTTATATAAGCCTTCTCTGCCATACCTGATACATTGCTCCCTTATCGAAACTATAAATATTCTATAAAGTTCAGAAATATACTAATTATTTTCAAAAGAAACATGGTCCGGTTATCAGGTTGCAAGAAAAAATTTATACAATATGACCCAGTTCTTTAGTGAAATTAGGTCCGTATCAGAGTTGGAATGAATTTTTGCAACATCCCGATAGATGGATGAGCTTTTGGTGTCACGATTAAACTATCCAGATGACGTGGTCCCGATAANNTGTCACGATAAAGTTGTCCGGGCTGACGAAGGCAATTAATTACCGTCCGTGTTAGCAGCTGTAATGGATTAATATTCTAGTCTAATTAACTCAAAGTCAAGCAGTATTTTTAATCATGATTTTTTTGAGTCACGGTCAGGAATTGTCCAAAGTTTGAAATCTGTCATGGCTACAAGAGTGGTTTGCAAAATCATGACAAACTTATTTATCTTGAAATTTGTGCTGGGCTCAGGGTTATTTAATCTCCTTAAGTTCAATCAAATCCTCAGGATAAACGATATACTTATTCCCCATATAGGTACTCATCTCTAATCCTTTTTTAGAACCATTTTCTGTAATCTGGTTATCTTTTATAAGTCCTTTTTTCTGCATCAAAGTTGTTATATCATTTGGTTGTACTCCAAATTTTTTTGCAATTTGATTTACCGATAATTTCCGAGCGTTCTTACTTTTTACCACAATTTTATCATACTTTGGTGCATAATTGGGCTTATCAGTTATTTTTTCAGTTTCTATCTTAAATCCATCCATTTTCTTTCCGCCGAAAATTCCTTTAATGCCATTTTGTTCTATAAGGATTGGTGATGTTTTGTATATGACTTCAGAATCATTAAATATCCTATTAAACTTCTCAAATGGATTATCCTCATCATTTGATATTCCAAAGATGTTCTTTTTAAACTTGTCAATGCTCTCATCAATTTTAACCGCCCCACTTTCGATGAGCCTGCCTACAAGTCCTTTTTGTGCATATTCTCCGGCAAGTCCAATCTCAATGTTATTTGCCAAGGAATAATTATAAAGATTTAAGCTTGTCATAATATATTGATGATCATTTAAATAAAACTTAGCATGCAATCGTTGATTATGCCTAATTTCAATGTTTGGGAATTGTTTTAGAAAAGTTAAACTCTCGAGGTTAATACTCTTCAGATGATTCTGCTCATTTTTACCAAACAATACTTTCAATGTGAAATCTTGTAAAGTAATCTTTTCTTTTAAGGCGTCCTTTATTCGGTTATCAAGGTCAATAAAGGGCGATATTAGGAATAATTCATGTCTTGATTCCTTGATTAATTTTTCAAGTGCCGCAATAAGCTGATTGTCAAATAGAAATTTTACATTAAATAGGTCCATCAGTAGATTGTTTTATTTTTAAAGATAGTAATTTCTTATCATGGAATTATTTTAATAAAATCTGATACTTGGTCTTAAATTGTTCTTTGGTGAAGTAGTTACTTGTTTTTTAGGAAGTCAAGGTTAAGGTGAAATTTAGTTTTATGCTATTAGCAGCAGTAAAAGCTAGATAAAACGAATCTGTCATGGTGCTGTAAATGTTAAGGCTTGCTTAAGCGTCGGGGGGTTGCAGATGGCTCTCATGAGCCGGTTTTGTAAATTTAAAAATACAAAACCGTGAATTGCCATATGCAAGCAGCGTCGGGGCAAGCCCGTAAGTGGGATTCTTTATCACGTTGGTAGTCAGGTTATTGCTGCTAACGTTTTGCCAATATGGTGCGGCCGTGATTTCGGTGCGCGTCCGTATCCACTGTTACTGATGTTAGGGGCGAGCCAAAAACGCTTAAATTGGTACAATCCCACGGCTGCACTATATTGGCTGTTAGGCACCGTTTTATATTTTGCAACAAACTGGTTTAATTATTTGTCTAGAGTTAGAAATGTAATGACCAAAACTCCACAAAGCTTTATCAACGCATCTATTATCCTTTCCTAAAGATTTTTGAATTATATTAAATTTATTAACATAGTTATCAATATAATCATCAAAACTTCGACAACTTTTATTATTTTTATATGGGATATCTGGAGTTTCCATACTGTTTATAAAATTAACAGCTAAAAAAACAAATTTATCAAATATTGGAAATCCATTAGGATCCAAAAAATGAAGATATGTCAATGAATATGTTAGTCCAAATATAGTATTTGGCGATCTTGCACCATTATATGTTTTTGATTCTAATTCTGAAATGAGCGAGTGAGGAGTAGATAAAAGGGATTTGTGCCTATTATAATCTTTTGATAAACCCACCCAAATATCATGTGCCGAAGATGTACCACTTTTCCACATTCCAGTAAAGTAATATTTTTTACCACAAGGACAACTGAAAGCTATATCACCTGGGTTTGAATATAAGCTGATTGAATTTGTTTTCCATGCCCCAATTAGACATATTGACTTGTGAGTATCGGTATTGTTTTTTAAAGATGTAATGCAAAAATTATAGATTGAATCCGACACATTCGTATATGTATAATATTGATTTTGCCAATAATCAATAAATTCACCAAGGTTTTTTACATTTCGATTTGGAGGAATAATTAAATTCATTTTCATTACCTATTTATAAAATTCTGACTAATACTAATTTTTTTGCTGATAGTTAATTGTTTGCAATTATATATTTTTTATTAATTTTTTCCAATTTTTTAAGTCCCCAATTTTAAACGTTAGCAATGGAAATTAATCGGATTTCCTAATGTGGGGAATGGTGCCTAACGGGAGTCTGTCTAATAACTAAACTGTATGCTTTTTATCCTTGGGTACCTATCCGAACAATTCATCAAATAATCGATTCTGGGAGACTTAATTTTAGTTATTAGACAGTCTGACGGCCCGGCGATTGAGTTTATTGCCGTCTGTGTCAGGGTGGGGTGGTTATGCCAGTCCTGGTGGATATGATGCGGTCCAGGCTTGTTCCGGGTTGCAGGTCCGGTAGATGGCTCAAG
This sequence comes from Bacteroidales bacterium, assembly GCA_003141415.1. Taxonomy (GTDB): domain Bacteria; phylum Bacteroidota; class Bacteroidia; order Bacteroidales; family VadinHA17; genus LD21. Next base: position 4,264 of record PLLX01000162.1, on the reverse strand, counting down.
GTCCTGCAAAAAGCGTGACGAACTTATTTCCTTTATTGTCTGTGTTAGCGTTTGTTCTGTTTTTATAACTTTAGAGATAAATAATAAAAGTCAATGGATGAAAATATAAACTTGCCGGAAGATAAACTAAATACACATATCTTCAGAATAATAAGTTTTGATAGAATAATTGAAATCCTTGAATCTCAAAAAAATACTCTTACTAGACCAGAAAGATGGGATGATCCATTTGAAACACTCATAAATTTTGTCAATGTAGAAGACAATTTAGATTACCCAGTGAAAAGTTTTGGATCTTATATTTATGCTCAATGCTGGACTTTCTCAGAGGAAAATGATCTCTTATGGCGAGTGTATTCACCAGAACGGGACGGTGTTAGAATTAGGAGTACACCTTCCAAGTTACTGAATTCGCTAAATAAATCCTCCACTATAGTTAAGATTAAGGAACATCCGGAGATACTTGAGCAATGGCCAGTTGGTGAAGAAAAGGATTATGTTGAAACACCAGAAGGTGATCTTGTTCCAGTTTTTGATGATTCAATAACTATTAGCCAAGTAATACAACCATTTATTGGTCAGGTTGAATATCTAACTATTAACCAGATTCGGAACTACCTTGCAGGAATACGTAAAGACTCACACTTCTATGAATTAATTAGGTCAATTCTTATTAAAAGAGAGCCTTTTAAAAATGAAGAAGAAGTAAGATTTGGTGTTTTTAACTTTAATACACTCGAGCCCTCGTTGCTAAGTTTCGATAGTGGTAGATTTAATTATGATTTTGACATAAATGAAACTTTCGACGAACTTGTTTTTGATCCCAGAATATCGAGAACAAAATTTGATGGTTTAAAGGATTTGATTAAAAAGTTAGGATACAAGAATCCAGTTTTAAGGTCTAGCATTTATGATAAGCCAGATATTCTAGATTTTGACAATGATGACCCATTTTGTGATGATGATAACTTATTTCTTGGCTTCTAAGATTCAACACTCATTTTGGGAAAAATCTCGAAATATAAATGCTAACAGTCCGGCGGTTTAATAAGTTGCCGTCCGTGTCGAGGTGCCGCGTTTTTTGCACAGTCCCGATAGATGAACGAGTGTTTGGTGTCATGATGAAGTTGTCCGGGCTGCGGAAGGCAATTCAGCAAACCGTCTGAGTTAGGTTTTGGGTTTTTAATCTTGGATGAGAGATTTATAAAGGTATAAATCCAGCTTTAAAAACAAAATCTAAATTTTCTATCTAAACTGTATATTTACTTTGTTTTTAATAATTAGTATCACCTTAAACATCATTAGTTTACTAATAAAAATTACAAATTACTTTCTTGAGTATTTTCTGTAAATAATGAGGTTAGAATAATGCAAAGTATATAGATTCAAAAAAGAGAATTTATGAAATAAGAAATAAATGTTTTATATAATAAAAATCGATGAAAAAGATTCTAACTAGGGGTCTTGCGCCTATGTCTACACCATAAACGCCATAATATAAAGATTACAATAAGAGCAATAAAATATAACAGGTTTGTAACTGTCCATATAGCAATTTGGATTACTTTTCTAAAATGAGCAACCTTTTCTATAGACTCCCCTGAAAGAATTACCTTTTGGTTCCAGTCAAAGTTTTTAAGGAGAGGTAAAAAACCCTGCTGCACACATCCTTCTAGGCTAAATATCCCAATGGTATTCGTGAAGTGGCTTGCTACAATAAGATCCCTGGATAGCTCTTCCCAATTCAGGGGGACGAATTTGGATGTTGTATCGGCTCCCTTTCCGGTAATACCCACAACAATGGCCTGAGCATCTGGTCCATAACTCCAGACCTGTGCAGATCCGAAATTATGATTAAAACTTGAGTAGATCATCATAGCTTCAGTCTTTCCCTTGGCCGAAACCACACCAATAACCCTGTCGAGTAAAGTTGAGTGCACTTTACGCTCATCTCCAATAAAACTTAGTTGATATGTCTGAACTGGATAACCATGATCTTCTATTTTTTTTATAAGACCGGTATAAACAACACGTGCTTTTTGTGACTGACTGAGACGTTTTAAACTCATAGATCGATCTAGTATTGTTGAAATCAATTTCCATCTGCTGCTCTTTTTTAAAGTAACAAATTCAGCAAAATTGGGTTCTATGTCAAGTCCTACCCCAGCCCATTTGAGGTTATATTTATTTGTCCACTTTTCGAAATTGGCAAACCGGGCAATTGCCTCGGTTGAATTGCTTGCGTTCATATAATAACCCTGTTCCCGAGGCAACGCCAGCCATGCGATTACAGGAATTCCTGCATTGTTTAATTGCTGGACAACTTCAGCACGCTCTTGACTTAGGTCAATCAGAGCTAGACTGATGTTTGCATTCATCTCTTTTAAATCCGAAATGAGACCAGGTGTGGCAAATAGGTTTTTCAACGGACCAATTTCCAGCTCACAAGCAAATCCCAGTTGCGGAAAAGCACCAGGGATACGACCAATTTCAATATTTAGTGTATCTGATTTTGAGGGAGTTCCATTTGAAGTACTAATTTCTGTATATAAAAAAAGTAAAGTCAGTATTAAAAGGAGTACAATTCTACTTCTCATAATTATTATTTTTTCATTAGTGTCCACTAAAAATTAAATATAGTTCTTTGAAATCGTTTGTACATCGAGGTTGTAGAGCTTTTTAGTTACGTGTCGATTTGAATTGGAAAGTTGGTTTTTAGCTTTGTAAAAAGGCAGAAACCATGAATCAAGGCAAATATGTTTACTCTCAACTTACAGATTTTCTTCCCAAACGTGTCTTCGATTGTCTTGTTGACAAATACGATGGGAATAAGCATGTTAGATTTTTCACTTGTTGGAATCAACTTTCATGTATGCTGTTTGGTCAACTTACTGGAAGAGAGAGTATGCGTGATTTAATGATCGGATTGGATACCCATAAGTCCAAATATTATCATCTGGGTTTTGGGAAGAATGTCACCCGATCAAACCTGGCAAAAGCAAATGAGAAGCGCAATTACAAAATATTTGAGGAGTTCGCTTATCATTTGATTAAAGAAGCCCGTGATACTTCTGTAGTTAAAGACTTTGATCTTAACATTAAATCAAATGTCTATGCTTTTGATTCTTCAACTATTGACTTATGTCTGAGTGTGTTTTGGTGGGCGGAATTCCGCAAAACCAAAGGAGGGGTAAAACTACATACATTGTTTGATGTAAAGACCTCTATCCCAAGTTGTATTCACATAACCAAAGCCTCAGTTCATGATGTTAATCTTCTGGATGTATTACAATACGAATCCGGAGGATATTACATTCTTGATCGTGGTTATATCGATTTTAAAAGGTTATACCGAATACAGTTACATTCAGCCTTTTTCGTAACCAGAACAAAAACAAACTTCAGATTTAGGAGGATGTATTCCAACAAAATCAATAAAAAAAGTGGAGTGCTTTCAGATCAGGTAGGAAAACTCGAAGGTTATTATTCATTGAAAGATTATCCCGAAAAGCTTCGTCGGATTAAATATTTGAAGAGACGGAAAAAACCTTAGTGTTTTTAACCAATAATTTTGACCTGAAAGCTGAAGAAATTGCACTTCTTTACAAGTATCGCTGGAAAGTTGAATTGTTTTTTAAGTGGATCAAACAACATCTGAAGATAAAATCGTTCTGGGGAGTTACTCCAAATGCAGTGAAAATACAGATCTACTCCGCCATAATAGTTTATTGCCTGGTAGCGATTATCAGTAACAAATTGAAAGTAGACCGTTCAACCTACGAAATTCTACAGATTCTGAGTATATCACTTTTGGACAAAACACCTCTAAAAGAGCTACTTACAAATCAAGATTACAAAGATGTCAAAGAACTAAATTGTATGCAATTGAAAATCAATTATATTTAAGTGGACACTAATGTTATTTTTTATTTATTAAAGACTTAAATAAAAATAAGGTGATGCAGCAAGATGTGAAATAGATATAAATGCAAATCATTTATCGAGGTAAACAATCCAGCAAGATAAGTACTTTGTGTCTCGCTGAAAAGATTTTGCTTTTTCTGTTATGTTTAGTTGTCCGGTCTATTGTCTAACGTGCAGTGGGGCTGCCTATTAACTATGACGGCCCGGCGGTTTAGTTAGTTGGCGTCCGTGTCGCGGTGGCGTGGTTTTTGCAAGTCCCGGTTGACGGACGTAAGTTGTCTGGTCACTATGAAACTGTCGTGACGGCACCAAGTCCAGATAGATGGACGAAAGTTGTCTG